>NZ_JACVUR010000038.1:0-55469 GCF_016516495.1 Delftia sp. S65 | reverse complement strand
CCCCCAGCCCCAGCAGGTCGCCCCCAAAGGCATAGTCCACCCAGGCCGACGCCATCTTGCGGGGCACTTCGTAAGGCGACTTGCCCTGCACGTTGCCGCCCCACTGGTCTGGCTGGGCCCGGGTCACCTTGACGGGGTTGTAGGTCAGCGCGGCCAGGAGCTTGAGCCCGCGCGTGGGCTGGACTGCCGCCTCGAACTCGATGCCGCGAGAACGCACTTCGCCTTGCTGTATGGAATAGCGGACGTTCTCGGGGTCGGTGGTGAGCACGTTCTGCCGGCGCAGCTCGAAGGCGGCCAGCGTGAAGCTGCTGCGTTCGTCGGGCGAGTACTTGACGCCGACCTCGACCTGTTTGCCGGTTTCCGGATCAAAGGGCCGGTCGTTGCGGTCAGCGCCCATCAAAGGGACAAACGACTCGCTGTAGCTGACGTAGGGCGCCACGCCGTTGTCTGCAAGATAGGTCAGGCCGACACGGCCGGTGAAGGATTTGGGCTTGCGCACGCTGGTGGACACGGGGTCGGCCAGGCGGCTGGTCTGCTCCAGGCGGCTCCAGTCGTGGCGTCCGCCCAGGGCCAGCACCCAGCGGTCCTTGCGGATGCGGTCCTGCACGTAGAGGCCTACCTGCTGGGCGCGCTCATCGCGCAGCGCATCGGGCTGCAGCAGCGAGGTGTCGATGAAGCTGCCATAGACGGGCCGGTAGATGTCCAGCTGCGGACCGTCGGCAATATAGGAGTCGAAACTGGAGCGGCTGCGGTTGTAGTCCAGCCCCACGATGAGTTCATGCTGCAGGCCGGCCGCCGCGAATTGGCCCGACAGGCTGGTGTCCACGGTGTAGACGCCGCCCTTGCCATCGCGCGAATCGATCTCCCGGTTGGTGACGGAGCCGTCGATCAGCGGCCCGTAGCGGAACATGTACTGCTCGTGGTTGCGTGCGTGCAGGTAGCGGAAGTTCTGCCGCAGCGTCCAGCCGCTGTCGAATTCGTGCCGTGCGTCGTAGCCCAGCGATGCGACCTCGGTCTCTTCACGGTCGAAGCCCGGCTCCCCCAGGAAGCGGTTCAGGGGCAGCCGGCCATTGGGGTTGCGCCCGTTGAGCGCATCCCACTGCACGTTGGTGGACATCATGGCGTGGTTCTTCTGGTAGAAGCCGCGCAGCGTGACGCTGGTGCGCGCGTCCGGCGCCCAGGTCAGGCTGGGCGCCAGGTAGACGCGGTCATCACGCATGAAGTCGATCTGCTGGTCGGCCGCCCTGGCCAGCCCCACCAGGCGGTAGCTCACCGTGCCATCGTCACCCACCGGCCCTCCGAGGTCGAAGGCCGCCTGCCGGCGAGCATGGCTGCCCACGGACAACTCCATGCCGCGCACCGCATCGGCCGAAGGCCGCTTGGACACGAAGTTCACGATGCCGCCCGGCGAGTTCTGGCCATACAGCACCGAGGCCGGCCCCTTGAGGACCTCCATGCGCTCGGCCCCGTAAGGCTCCATGCCGAAAAAGCCCAGCGTGCCCAGCGGCATGAGGCGCAGCCCGTCCAGGTAGAAATTGCCCGAGAACTGGCTGAAGCCGCGCACCGACAAACTGTCGTCCGCAGGATTTGCCCCGCCCGTATTGGTGCGCACGCCGGCCGTGTACTGCACGGCGTCGTTGAGCGTGCGCACGCCCTGGTCGTCCATGCGGTCGCGCGTGATGACGGACACCGATTGCGCCACCTCCAGAATCGAGGCATCGGTCTTGGTGGCCGTGCTGGCCCGGCGCGCCACATACCCGCTGGTGCTGCCCCAGGGGCTTTCTGCCTGGGCCGCGGCGGTCACCCTGACCTCACCCAGCACGGTCGATGCCTGGGTGGCCTCGGGCACCGCACGCAGCACAAAACCGCCCTCCCCCGCCGCCTGCGCCTGCAGGTCGGTGCCGGCCAGCAGCCGGTCCAGCGCCTCGCGCACCGTGAGGCGGCCCTGCACGCCCTGGGTGCGCCGGCCCTGCACCAGGGCGGGCGGCGCACTGATGCTCACGCCTGCGTCGGCGGCAAACGCCGTGAGCGCGGCGGCCAGCGGGCCTGCCGGCACCTGGAACGGACGCTGCACCGCGCTGGCCGCCGCCGCACCGGCCTGGGCCAGCGCAGCGCGCGGCAAGGCGGCGCCTGCCGCCAGGCCCGCTGCCATGAGCACGGCGAGACCTGTCTGGGACAGTGGAAAGAGCAAGGGGGAGGGAGTGCGCGCCACGCTGCGCATGCCGGGCCGGAGAGCCATGGTCTGTTTTTCCTTCGGAAGTCGTTCGATGAAATCGGTTGCCATCGAACAGGACACGGCCTGCCGCAGAAAGGGGCCAGATTCCGAAAGAAATTTCAAGCCGGTGGTGTACCGCGCGCCGCCACCGTCACCCAGTAGCGCGTGCGGTAGTGGACCTGCACGGGCAGCAGGTGCACGAGGTTGGCGAGCACGGCGTCCGTGCCGGTATCGGCATCGCCCAGCTGAAAGGCGCCGGTGACGCGCAAATCCGCCACAGACGGATCGCAGTGCAGCCAACCGGAGCGGTAGCGCGACAGCTCGGCCACAAAGTCGGCCAACCGCATGTTGTCTGCAGCCAGCAGGCCGCGCGCCCATTGGGCGGCGCTGGCGTCCGCAGGCTCGGCACGGCCCATGCCCATGGCGTCAAACCACAGTTGCTGGCCTGCCTGCAGCTGCTGCGCGGCGCCGCCACGGGTGGTGATCTGCACGGCGCCCTGCAGCACGGCCACCTCGCTGCGCTCCCGGACACTGCGCACGACAAAGCGCGTGCCTATGGCGCGCACCCTGCCCTGCCCGGTGGTGACCACGAAGGGCCGGGGTGGGGTCTGCGGGTCGGGCGCGGTCTCTATGAAGACGGCGCCCTCATTCAGGTGGACACGGCGCAGCGCCTCGTCAAACAACACATCGACGGCACTGCCCGTATCGAGCACGATGCGGCTGCCATCGTCCAGCGTCCATTCGCGGCGCTCGCCCGTGGCCGTGGCATGGGTGGAGGTCCACTGCATCCAGGGCGTGGCGCGCCAGGCCAGCCAGCCCACGGGGGCGGCCGTGATCAGCAGGGCCAGCGCGCGCACGGTATCGCGGCGGCCCATGGCGCCCAGGCGGCGCTGCTTGCGGCCCAGGGCCGGTGCCCCCAGTGCGGGCGGCAGGCTGCCCGCGCGCTGGCTCACGGCCAGGGCGTGCAGCCAGGCCTGCGCATGGACATCGGCACGGGTGCGCCAGGCCTCGAAGGCGCGGTGGTCGGCCTCGCTGGCCTCGCCCGAGTGCAGCAGCACAAACCATTCGGCGGCCTGCAAGGCGATTTCGCGCGACAGCGGCGCTGCGGCCTGGGAGTCCACGGCGTTCATGCCGACAGCAGGATGCACTCGGCCATGGCCTGGGCCATGTAGCGCTTGACCGAACGCAGGCCCATGCCCAGTTGCTCGGCAATGGCCGCATAGGTCAGCCCCTCGACCTGGGACAGGATGAAGACCGCGCGCACCTTGGGCGGCAGGCCGTCGAGCATGGCATCGACCTCCTGCAGCGCCTGCAGGATGAGCAATTGCTGCTCGGGCGACGGCGCCTGCGGCGCTGGCAGTGCGGCCAGGGCCTGCAGCCAGGCCTGCTCCAGCGACTGGCGGCGCAGGTGGTTGATCAGCAGGCGCCGCGCCACCGTGGCCAGGTAGGCGCGTGGCTCGCGCAGGGCGGGTAAGTCGCCCGCAGGCGCGGTGAGCAGGCGGATGAAGGTGTCCTGCGCCAGGTCGGCCGCGTCGCAGGCATTGCCAAGTCGGCGGCGCAGCCAGCCCTGCAGCCAGCCATGGTGGCCGGCATAGAGGGTGGAGATTTCGCGGTGCAAGGGGCTGGAGGCGGCGCTGGAGGCTGGGGCGGATGGCATGGTAGGACCCGATGGCTTGAAGGCGGGAGGCACCATCAAACAAGAATCATTCTCAAATCATTGTAACCAGCGGCAGCACTTGCCTAAGAGTGCCATCAGGCGGACCATCCAAGGGCGAACAAAGGGAGCAAGTGCGATCAGGTGTGGCTGGACATCCAGCTGCTGCGCCGGATCGGTATCATTTGGAAACAATCATCATCAGCTCAGCATCCATCAGGAGAGCGAACCATGTTCGAAACGCGGGTAGCAGGCACGGCAGGGCAGCAGGCGCTGTGGAGCACGCTGGACAAGGCCATGGCGCTGGCGGAGTTCACGCCCGAAGGCCGGCTGATGCGCGCCAACGCCAATTACGAAGCCATTCTTGGCTACCCGACCTCGGGCGCCGAGGGCCTGCTGCACAGTGACCTGTGCACCCAGGCACATGCCGATCCCGACGCCTACGGCCGGTGGCGCCAGCGCTGGGGCGCGGGCGAGACGATTTCGCGCGTGGGCGAACACCGGCGCCGCGACGGCAGCACCTGCTGGCTGGAGGCCACCTATGCCCCCGTGCTGGATACCCAGGGGGCGCTCAGCCATGTGCTGTGCATTGCCACCGACATCACGGCCCGGGTGCAGGCCGACCGCAGACGGCAGGAGCATTTGCGGCGCCTGTCCCTGGTGGCCGATGCCACCGACGCGGCCGTGGTGATCGCCGATGGCAACTGGACCATCTCCTATGTCAACGCAGGCTTCACCCGCATGTTCGGCTGGAGCAGCGAAGAGGTCGTGGGCCGTGCGCCCATCGCCCTGCTGGTGCCCCATGCCTCGCCCGAATTCACGGCCGCCTACCGCGCCGAACTGGACGCAGGCAAGCCGGTGTACCGCGAGGAAATCCTCGTCGGCAAGGACGGCGAGCGGTATTGGGTCAGCGCCCAGGCCAATCCCGTCATGGGCCCCGACGGCCGCCTCCACACCACGGTGACCGTGATCACCGACATCACCGAGGCCAAGATGCACGAGGTGCTGCAGCGGCGCGCCCTGGAGGCCATGGCGCGCGACCAGCCGCTGACCGAGGTGCTGGACCTGGTGTGCCGCGAGGTCGAGCGCATTGCGCCCGACATTGCGGTCTCGGTGCTGGAAGTCGATGACCAGAACCGCCTGCATCCGCTGGCCGCGCCCAGCCTGCCGGCCTCCTATTCGGCGGCGCTGGACGGCGTGCCCATCGGCCCCAATGTCGGCTCCTGCGGGGCGGCGGCCTTCCACAACCGGCCCGTGCTGGTGGGCGACATCGCCACCGATCCGTTGTGGGCCGACTTCAAGCACCTCATCCTGCCGCTGGGGTATACGGCCTGCTGGTCCACGCCCATCTGCGGGCTGCAGGGCGGCGTGGCCGGCACCTTTGCCTTCTACTACCGCCATTTCGACCGGCCCGGCCCCGATCCCTTCCACCAGCGGCTGGTGGAGGCCTGCACCGACCTGTGCGCGCTGGCGCTGGAGCGCGAGCAGGCACGCCGCCGCATCCGGCAGCTGGCCTTCTACGACGGGCTGACCACCCTGCCCAACCGCAGCCTGCTGCTGGCCCAGGCCGAGCAGGCGCTGTCCGTGGCTTCGCACGAGGGCCACGAGCTGGCCGTGGTCTTCATCGACCTGGACCGTTTCAAGCAGGTCAACGATTCGCTGGGCCACCCGGCTGGCGACCGGCTGCTGTGCAGCGTGGCCCAGCGCATCCAGGCGGAGCTGCGCACGGGCGACATTGCCGGGCGCCTGTCGGGCGATGAATTCGTCATCGTGCTGCCACACTGCGGCGGTGCGCAGGCGGCCGAGGTGATCGAGCGGCTGCAGTCGGCGCTTGGCGAGCCCTGCATGATCGACGACGTGTCCTTGGCCAGCACGGCCAGTTGCGGCATTGCCGTGTTTCCCGCCGACGGGCGCGACATGGAGACGCTGCTGCACCGCGCCGACATGGCCATGTACCAGGCCAAATCGGGCGGGCGCGGGCTCTACAGCTTCTTCAGCCCCGAGATGAACCGCCTGGCGCAGGAGCGGCTGGTGCTGGAGACGGCGCTGCGCGACGCCCTGCGCAGCGGCGGCCTGCGACTGCACTACCAGCCCCAGCTCGACCTGAAGGACGGGCGCCTCTACGGCGTGGAGGCCCTGGCGCGCTGGAGCCATGCGGAATTCGGCGAGATCTCGCCCGCACGCTTCATTCCGCTGGCCGAGGAATGCGGCCTGATCGGCGAACTGGGCACCTGGGCACTGCGCGAGGCCTGCCGCCAGCTGGGGGAGTGGCGCAGCCGGGGCATCGACGTGCCGGCCATGTCGGTCAACCTCTCACCCACGAGCTTTCACAACCTGGACCTGCCGCGCATGATTGCCGACACGCTGGAGCACAACGCGCTCAAGCCGCAGGACCTCACGCTGGAGATCACCGAAAGCCTGCTGCTGGACACCAACCCGGGCACCATGCGCACGCTGCAGGCCGTGCATTCCCAGGGCGTGCGCCTGTCCATGGACGACTTCGGCACGGGCTACTCCAGCCTCAGCTACCTGCGCCGTCTGCCTGTCAGCGAGCTCAAGCTGGACCGCAGCTTCGTGGCCGACCTGGAAAACGACGAAGCCGCCCAGGCCCTGAGCAACGCCATCCTGGGCATAGGCCGCAGCCTGCACCTGACCGTGGTGGCCGAGGGAGTGGAGACGGCTGCGCAGAACACCATCCTGCGCGAACAGGGCTATCCGGTCGCGCAGGGCTATCTGTTCTCGCGCCCGCTGCCGGCAGCGGATCTGGAGCGGTGGCTGCAGGCATCGAGCCTGCAAGCCGGCGTGGCGACGGACGTGTGAGCGGGCGTGTGATCGGACGTCTGAACGGGCATGTGAGCGGACCAGGCCATGCGCGCGGAGACCTTGGCCGGAAAAAGTAACAATCCGCAATAAATATTCGGACTGGACCTATTTTTCCCTAAGCCTCGCCGGCAAGTGACCGATAACTGCGGCATGGCGGGGCCGAGTGTCGGTCCCGCTGATCGCCACCGATCGCCACCGCATCCCCTCGATTCGCAGCCACCGCCGCTCACCCGCTTTCGCTTCTCGCCGTACGGCACTCCCCACCATGATGTTTTTCCGCAATCTGAAGCTGGCCCACAAGCTGCTGGCCTCTTTCATCGCCCTGCTGCTGCTGACCGCCGGCCTGGGCCTGTTCTCCGTGGTCCAGCTGGACCGTGTGAACCGCACGGCCACCGACCTGGCGCACCACTGGATGCCCGCCGAGCGCGTGATCATGGAGATGCGCTACCAGCTGCAGCGCTACCGCTCGCAGACCATGCAGCATGTGCTGGCCACCTCGATGGATGAAATGGCCATCTACGACAAGAGCATGCCGGCGCTGTGGTCCGAACTGCTCAAGAACCAGCAGGCCTTCGAGCGCTATGCCAACACCGCGCGTGAGCGCGAGCTGATGGCCGGCATCAAGGACGACCTGGGCCAGTACGCGCAGCACACGGCAAGGATCGTGGACCTGTCCCACGCCCTGCGCACCGACGAGGCGTCCGAGGTGCTGCGCGGCGATTCGGTCAAGACCAGCCGTGCCATCAACACCAAGCTGGACGAACTGCTCAAGATCAACGCCCAGGGCATCGAGGATGCCAACCAGGCAGGCGACGACATCTTCACCGCCGCGCGCTGGTGGGTGATCGCCCTGCTGGCGGGGGCCGTCCTCTTCGGCCTGGGCATGGCGCTGCTGATCGCCCGCAGCGTGGCACGCCCCCTGCAGCAGGCCGTGAGCCTGGCACAGGCCGTGGCCGCCGGCGACCTGGGCAGCCGCATCGAGGTGCATGGCAAGGACGAGACCGGCCAGCTGCTGCAGGCCCTGCAGCACATGAACGAGAGCCTGCAGCGCATCGTCGGCCAGGTGCGCCAGGGCACGGACTCCATCGCCACGGCCAGCGGCCAGATCGCCTCGGGCAACCAGGACCTGTCGGCCCGCACCGAGGAACAGGCCAGCTCGCTGGAGCAGACTGCCGCCTCCATGGAGGAGCTGACCTCCACCGTCAAGCAAAACGGCGCCAACGCCCAGCAGGCCAACCAGCTGGCCGCCGCCGCCTCCCAGGTCGCCGTGCGCGGCGGCTCGGCCGTGGCCCAGGTGGTGCAGACCATGTCCGCCATCAACGATGCCTCGCGCAAGATCGTGGACATCATCGGCGTCATCGACTCCATCGCCTTCCAGACCAATATCCTGGCGCTGAATGCGGCCGTGGAAGCGGCCCGCGCCGGTGACCAGGGACGCGGCTTTGCCGTCGTCGCCTCGGAAGTGCGCACCCTGGCCCAGCGCTCGGCAGCCGCCGCCAAGGAGATCAAGCAGCTCATCGACGACTCGGTGGGCAAGGTCGAGGAAGGCAGCGCCCAGGTCGACTCGGCCGGCAAGACCATGGAGGAGATCGTGGCCAGCGTGCGCCGCGTGACCGACATCATGGGCGAGATCTCGGCCGCCAGCCATGAGCAGACGGCCGGTATCGAGCAGGTCAACCAGGCCGTCACGCAGATGGACCAGATGACCCAGCAGAACGCCGCACTGGTGGAGGAATCGGCGGCGGCCACCGGCGCCCTGCAGGCCCAGGCCAAGGCGCTGGCCGAGGTGGTCAGCGTGTTCAAGCTCTCGCCGTCCACC
Organism: Delftia sp. S65; assembly: GCF_016516495.1. NCBI lineage: Bacteria > Pseudomonadati > Pseudomonadota > Betaproteobacteria > Burkholderiales > Comamonadaceae > Delftia > Delftia sp. S65. The sequence continues at coordinate 46,958 of NZ_JACVUR010000038.1, read as the reverse complement.
GGCATGCTGGGCAACAGCCGTGGCGTCAACCAGGCCGCCGCCGTGGCAGCGCCCCGCCACGCGCCGACGGCGCCCCGCCCGCATCTGGCGCCTTCCGCTCCCAAACGCGCGGTGCCCGCACGTGCTTCGGCCACCCTGCCTTCTGCGACCGGAGCCCCCTCTGCTCCGGCTGGCGCCGCGCGCCCGGCCCAGCCGGCACAGCCGGCCCGGCCCGCCGTGACGGCATCGGCCAAAACCAAGGCCAAGGCGGCCAGCACGGCTTCCGACGACGATTGGGAAACCTTCTGAACCAGGTTTTCGCCCGCCCCGCCGGGGGCGGACATGCATGCCAAGGCCCGACCAGCTCCAGCTGGCCGGGCCTTTTTTCCGGGAGGTCTGCAGCCAGAACACGCCAGAGTCCACGCTGCAACCTGCGCATTGCCACGGCCAAGTCCTTCAAATCTGCCATGATCGGCCGCTGCAAGCCCTTGTTTTGAAAGCCATCGTCACACGGCAGCGCGCCTCCAGACCCGCGCGGCGGGCGCTTGCCCCGGCACGATGCCCCAGCATGAGAAAATCGGCGATTCGGCCAAGAACACATTCATCAGAAGAACGGAACACATCATGGAAGCAGAACGCATCAACCTCATCGGCAACACCCTCGAAGATCTGTCGCAGCGTGCGGCAGATCTACGGAGGTATCTTTGACTACGATGCAAAGTACGAACGACTGCGCACGGTAAACGCCTCGCTGGAAGATCCCAGCGTCTGGAACGACCCCAAGAAGGCCCAGGAGCTGGGCAAGGAAAAGAAGCTGCTCGACGGCGTCGTGCTGACGCTGCAAAAGCTGACCACCGAGCTGGCCGACAACGCCGAGCTGTTCGAGATGAGCAAGGAAGAAGGCGATGAGACCGGCCTGCTCACCATCGAGGGCGAGACCGCCAAGCTGCAGCCGCTGATCGAGGAGCTGGAGTTCCGCCGCATGTTCGGCAAGGAAGCCGATCCGCTGAACTGCTTCGTGGACATCCAGGCCGGCGCCGGCGGCACCGAAGCCTGCGACTGGGCCGGCATGCTGCTGCGCCAGTACCTGAAGTACGCCGAGCGCAAGGGCTTCAAGGCCACGGTCGAGGAAGAGACGCCGGGCGACATCGCCGGCATCAAGAGCGCGACCATCCACATCGAAGGCGAGTACGCCTACGGCCTGCTGCGCACCGAAACCGGCGTGCACCGCCTGGTGCGCAAGTCGCCCTTCGACAGCTCGGGCGGCCGCCACACCAGCTTTGCCTCGCTGTTCGTCTACCCCGAGATCGACGACTCGATCCAGATCGAGATCAACCCCTCGGACGTGCGCACCGACACCTACCGCGCATCGGGCGCGGGCGGCCAGCACATCAACAAGACCGACTCGGCCGTGCGCCTGACGCACATGCCCACCGGCATCGTCGTGCAATGCCAGGACGGCCGCAGCCAGCACAGCAACCGCGACGTGGCATGGCAGCGCCTGCGCTCCAAGCTCTATGAGCACGAGATGCAAAAGCGCATGGTGGAGCAGCAAAAGCTGGAGGACACCAAGACCGATGTGGGCTGGGGCCACCAGATCCGCTCGTACGTGCTGGACAACAGCCGCATCAAGGATTTGCGCACCAACGTCGAAATCTCGGCCACCCAGAAGGTGCTGGACGGCGACCTCGACGCTTTCATCGAAGCCTCGCTCAAGCAAGGCCTCTGATTTCAAGCCCCTGGGCGGCACCGGCCGCACAGGGGCTTGAACTCTGTCCCCTGATATTGGCATAGGAAGGAATCTGTATGCTGCAACTGCGTGACGGGCAGGCCCCTGCCACCGCCATCCACCGCGCCGACTACCAGGCTCCTGCCTGGTGGATCGACACCGTGGACCTGACCTTCGATCTCGATCCGGCCAAGACCCGCGTGCTCAACAAGATGCGCGTGCGCCGCAACACCGAGGTGCCGGCGCAGCCGCTGCGCCTGGACGGCGATGAACTGAACCTTGCGCGCGTGCTGGTCAACGGCGGCGGCACCTCGTTCAAGATGGACGGCGACCAGCTCGTGCTGGAGAACCTGCCCGAGGGCGGCGACCCCGTCGATCTGGAAATTTTCACCACCTGCGCGCCCGCCAAGAACACCAAGCTCATGGGCCTGTATGTGAGCCAGGGCACGTTCTTCACCCAGTGCGAGGCCGAGGGTTTCCGCCGCATCACCTATTTCCTGGACCGTCCCGATGTGATGGCCATGTATACCGTGACGCTGCGCGCCGACAAGACCGCGTACCCGGTGCTGCTGTCCAACGGCAACCTGGTCGAGCAAGGCGCGCTGGAAGACGGCCGCCACTTCGCCAAGTGGGCCGATCCGCACAGAAAGCCCAGCTACCTGTTCGCCCTGGTGGCCGGCAATCTGGTTGCGCGCGAGCAAAAGATCAAGAGCCGCGCAGGCCGCGACCACCTGCTGCAGGTCTTCGTGCGCCCCGGCGATCTGGAGAAGACCGAGCACGCCATGAACTCCCTCATGGCCAGCGTGGCCTGGGACGAGGCCCGCTTCGGCCTGTCCCTGGACCTGGACCGCTTCATGATCGTCGCCACCAGCGACTTCAACATGGGCGCCATGGAGAACAAGGGCCTGAACGTCTTCAATACCAAGTACGTCCTGGCCAGCCAGTCCACGGCTACCGACACCGACTACGCCAACATCGAGTCCGTCGTCGGCCACGAGTACTTCCACAACTGGACCGGCAACCGCGTCACCTGCCGCGACTGGTTCCAGCTGTCGCTCAAGGAAGGCCTGACCGTCTTCCGCGACCAGGAATTCAGCATGGACATGGCGGGCAGCCCCTCGGCGCGCGCCGTCAAGCGCATCGAGGACGTGCGCGTGCTGCGCACCGCCCAGTTCCCCGAAGATGCGGGCCCCATGGCCCACCCGGTGCGGCCCGACAGCTACATCGAGATCAACAACTTCTACACCGTCACCATCTACGAAAAGGGTGCCGAGGTCGTGCGCATGCAGCACAACCTGGTGGGCCGCGAAGGCTTTGCCAAGGGCATGAAGCTGTACTTCGAGCGCCATGACGGCCACGCCGTCACCTGCGACGACTTCGCCCAGGCCATGGCCGACGCCAACCCCGGCAGCGAGCTGGCCCAGCGCCTGGACCAGTTCAAGCGCTGGTACAGCCAGGCCGGCACGCCCCAGCTGCACGCCGAAGGCAGCTACGACGCCGCCGCACGCACCTACACGCTGACCCTGAGCCAAAGCTGCGCGCCCACGCCGGGCCAGGCAGAGAAGCTGCCCTTCGTCATCCCCGTGCAGATGGGCCTGCTGGGCCAGGACGGCCGCGCGCTGACCCTGCGCCTGCAGGGCGAGGACCAGGCGGCAGCGGGCGACAGCCGCCTGCTTGTGCTGTCCGAGCCCAGCCACAGCTTCGTCTTCACCGACGTGGACCAGGAGCCCGTGCCCTCGCTGCTGCGTGGCTTCAGCGCCCCCGTGGTGCTGCAGCACAGCGACAGCGATGCCGCCTTGCTGACCCTGCTGGCCCATGACAGCGACGCCTTCAACCGCTGGGAAGCCGGCCAGCGCCTGGGCCTGCGCATCGCGCTGCAGGCCATTGGCGACACCTCCATCACGGCAGATGCCAGCGGCCAGATCACGGCCGCCCTGCTGCCGGCCTCCTTCATCGAGGCCATGCGCGGCGTGCTGCGCCATCCCCAGCTGGATGCGGCCTTCAAGGAGCTGATGCTGGCCCTGCCCGGCGAAAGCTACATCGCCGAGCAACTGGCCGTGGTCGATCCGCAGCGCGTGCACGCCGTGCGTGAAGCCATGCGCCAGCAACTGGCGACCGAGCTGCAGGCCGACTGGCAGCAGGCATGGCAAGAGCACAGCGACACCGGCGCCTACCGCCCCGACCCCGTCAGCTCCGGCCGCCGTGCGCTGGCAGGCCTGGCCCTGTCCATGCTGTGCCTGGCCGCACGCGCCTCGGGCGACAGCGTCTGGCCCGGCAAGGCGCTGCAGCGCTTCAAGGACGCCGGCAACATGACCGACCGCATGAGCGCCCTGACGGCACTGGTGCAAAGCGGCCACCCGCTGGCCGCCCAGGCCCTGGCGCGCTTTCACAAGCTGTTCCAGCACGATGCGCTGGTCCTGGACAAGTGGTTCGCGCTGCAAGGCGGCGCCTGCGACCGTGGCGGCAACGTGCTGCCGGCCGTCAAGCAGCTGATGAAGCACCCCGACTTCCAGATCAAGAACCCCAACCGCGCGCGCAGCCTGATCTTCAGCTACTGCAGCGCCAACCCCGGCGCCTTCCACCGCGCCGACGCGGCGGGCTATGTGTTCTGGAGCGAGCGCGTCATCGAGCTGGACGCCATCAACCCCCAGGTCGCTGCCCGCCTGGCGCGCGCCCTGGACCGCTGGAGCAAGCTGGCCGAGCCCTACCGCACGGCCGCACGCGAGGCCGTCGCCCGCGTGGCGGCCCGCGCTGAACTCAGCAACGACGTGCGTGAAGTCGTTACCCGCGCCCTCGCGGATTGACCCAAGGCGCGGCCCAGGCCGCGCCTCCCGGATTTTTAGGAGTTGAACCCATGAAGAAAAACGTCAGCCTGACCCGCTACCTGGTCGAGCAGCAACGCGTGGACGGCCTCATCCCCGGCCAGCTGCGCCTGCTGCTGGAAGTCGTGGCCCGCGCCTGCAAGCGCATCAGCCAATCCGTCAACAAGGGCGCCATCGGCGACGTGCTGGGCACGGCCGGCAGCGAGAACGTGCAGGGCGAAGTCCAGAAGAAGCTGGACATCATCGCCAACGAGGTGCTGATCGAGGCCAACGAATGGGGCGGCCACCTGGCAGCCATGGCCTCCGAGGAAATGGAAGGCATCTACCTGGTGCCCAACCGCTACCCGCACGGCGAATACCTGCTGATGTTCGATCCGCTGGACGGCTCGTCCAACATCGACGTCAACGTCTCCATCGGCACCATCTTCAGCGTGCTCAAGAAGCCCGAAGGCCACCCCGGCGTGACCGAGCAGGACTTCATGCAGCCCGGCACCCAGCAGGTCGCGGCCGGCTACTGCATCTACGGCCCGCAGACCACCCTGGTGCTGACCGTGGGCGACGGCGTGTCCATGTTCACGCTGGACCGCGAGCAAGGCTCCTTCGTGCTGGTGCAGGAAAACATCCGCATCCCCGAAGACACCAAGGAATTCGCCATCAACATGTCCAACATGCGCCACTGGGACACCCCCGTCAAGCGCTACGTGGACGAATGCCTGGCCGGCGTGGAAGGCCCGCGCGGCAAGGACTTCAACATGCGCTGGATCGCCTCCATGGTGGCCGACGTGCACCGCATCATGACCCGCGGCGGCATCTTCATGTACCCCTGGGACCGCCGCGAGCCCAACAAGCCCGGCAAGCTGCGCCTGATGTACGAAGCCAACCCCATGTCCTGGCTCATAGAGCAGGCCGGCGGCGCCGCCACCAACGGCAAGCAGCGCATCCTCGACATCCAGCCCACGCAGCTGCACGAACGTGTGAGCGTCATCCTCGGCTCGAAGAACGAAGTCGAAAAAGTGACGCAGTACCATTCCGAGGCATGAATTTGCCGTTATAATTTTTGTCTGTCGCCGGTGTAGCTCAGTTGGTAGAGCAGCTCATTCGTAATGAGAAGGTCGAGGGTTCGATTCCTTTCTCCGGCACCAAAAACATAGCATCCATGCGGGTTCCGCAAGGATTCTGAGGGGAAATTGGGGAAACTCAATTTCCCTTTTTGTTTTGCAGCATGCCAAAGCATGCCTGAGCCTCGGCAGCTCAAGCCCCCTGTTCAGCCGATGGCGCTTGCAGCTGGCTCGCCCGCAGCGGCGCTTCTTCCTCAGGCCTCTCCGTACCCTCACCAGCACACCAAGTGCCTTCAACTTGCTCGGATTTCAGATCCGACCAAGACAGTTCGGGCTGCGCTCCCCCTACCCGCCGAACTGCGAATGCAGGCTCACTAGCCGCTGCGCCAGCGCCTCAGCGTCGTGGCGCATGGCATAGAGCGACGTGGTGCCGATGGAGACATGGCCGTACCAGATGTGGAATCCCTCTAGTCGCAGCAAGTTGCCAACGGAGCAACCATCTCGGATTGCACCGGAGAGAGTTGCCGCCTGGAACTCGAAGAGCTCGACATTTCCATGCAAGATCCGGTCCGTATAGCAACCGGAAACCTGCATATCTATGTGCAGCGTGTAGATCATGGCTTGACGGCCTTGCATAAGCTCCTGATACCGGACGCGGAGTGATCTTTATCTTCCCACTCAGTCTTTTAACAAAAAATATGCGCAGCAAATCTTGACGAGATGCGGTCCGGCAATTTCAATAGAAATCCGCTACGGTGTGATGAGTTTTGCAGCAACGACAGAAATCGCAACTCCAAAGGAAAAAGCTAAGATATTAAAAGATTCTGCTATTTTTTTCTTCATAACAATACAGTATGTCCAGAATACAATCATGAAAAATGAGAAGCAAATTAATTGTATTGCAATGAATAGCAGAATCTCATAAATATTTAATTCCATGCTCTCACCATTTTCAACAAGATTATCAAGCCTAACTTATTGCTGATTTCCACATGAGAAAAACTTGATAAATTACCACACGATTGGATAGCAAACACCAAATTAACCGCCGGCCTTTAATGCGCGCAACTGCTCAAGAGGCAACAGAGCTTCTTCGTCTGGGTTTTCTGCCCCGCTCATCAACGCACCCATCATGGGCAACTTAATCAATGAATCTGCTTGGGACGGAGTGCAATGCAGCCAAGCATCCCAGTCTTGGCGCTCCAGAACTATCACACACCTCTTTTCTCTGCCAGGCCTATGCATGAGAGAAAGAATTGGGTGCGCGCTGGCATCTTGTGTGATCACCGTATAGTTCGGCACCTTTTCTCCGCTCACCGGATCGATCCATTCACTATACAGCCCCGCCAACATTGCAGGCTTTCCATCGGAACGTCGGAACATCCAGTTAATACTGCGACCAGATAACCCAGAGTAATTCTCGATCCAGCTGCTCACTGGGATAAGACACCTTCGACCCGCATGCCAAGACGGGCCAAAGACGTAATCATTGCTCAACGTTTCTCTGAACGCTTTTTCCGTTGACATAGGGGAACCATCCAAATTTAAAGGACGCCTGCTTAGCGACGTCGTTGGAATCAACCCCCATTGCCCAACTTCTAAGCATTCACATGCTTTAATATATGGACCGCATGCCAATGGAACTATATATACACCCCACCCCTTTTTAGGGGCAGGTCCTTGCAGCGGATAGAGTTCGTCAATATCAGAAATATCGGGAGAGCTATATCTATTACCCATGCCGAGAGCCTCTTGAATAGCTATACAGGACTTCACAGAGCGGAATTCGCAAGCTTACGAAACAAGCATCCGCTTGGAAACAAACCCATCCTGTTTTGCTTAAGCAAAATGCTCAGTTTTGCGTTATCGATAGGCAATTCTCATCATGCCCTACAGCTATCGAAAAGTAACATCTCATGCCAAAAATTAACATTTTTTTATAAAGTCATCCTGCGTTGCAAATCCAAACTCGGCACTGCAAGAGCAGTCACCCAAAACTGACCTGCAATTAACACAAAAATCCATGTTGCATCCATTTCTCACAACAACTACAGGGAATTTAGATGTAGGTATTAACCCTTAAAAATCATGTACCGAGACGCTTTTTCGTTAATCGTTGCTGGATTGTTTGAACCTGCTCTCGGCCTCTTACATACCGCTAGCTAGTAGTGGGCAAAGGCTAAGTGCCCCCAAAATCCTCTTGACAAACTTTCACAAAAACCCTTATTGATAATAAGAATGATTTCCATCACGCTCCCCGTCTTTATAAATTCCATCTATGGACGATCAACATGCGTTTTGGAATACCGACACTAAAAGAATTGGCCTTTCTGGTGATTTTTTCTTGGGTCACGAGCAGCCAGGCGGCGACATTTTCAACCTTCATCGACGACCAAGCCGGTTTCCTGTCTGCCATTGGTTCAGGGACATTCTCCACCCACGAAGATTTCAGCACCTCTGTAAACCTGAAGCCCATAGGAAGCGCAGGAAATCCGGATATTTGGAATGGCTTCACTGTAGAAGCCTACGGCCCCAATACAAGCACTGCTTGGTCTCCTTCAAAATATTGTCATGCATTAAATTCCGGATCAGGGACATCAAATTATTCGGAGGAGTGTCTATTTTGGAACCCCCTCGCACCAGCAGTTCCAGGAATATTTGCCGCATTGAACACGGAGAATGGCATCTCCTTTAAACTAGCCAACTCAGCAACTGCTGCTTTCAGCTTCGATTTCGTCGATTGGAACGATTTATTTGAGAGATCTAATCTTCAAATTTTTGCAAGCGATGGAACGAGCGCAATAGTTTCTGATGCCACAAACGCTTTTGATGCCCCACCTCAGAAATTCGGAGTGACTTTGTCTCCTTCTGATATTGCGGCCGGTCTTTTCATAAAAGAGATTCGCTGGGTGGGCCTTGATTCAACGGGTGAAGTTGTCGGCTTCTACAACTTCCAGACTTATACCAATCCAAAAATTCAGAACAATCTGCCGATAGCCAATCCGGACAAATACTCTATACCTAACTCGCCCACCATACTAAATATTTTGGCGAACGATACCGACGCAGATTCGGATACTTTGCAAATCATCAGCATTAATGGAAATCCAATTACTCGTGGTACTCCATCAAACATTTTGATAACAGGCGGAAGCATCGGAGTATCGGCAGTAGGAGAAATCACCTTTTCCCCCTCTGGCAATACTACAGATCCTATCTCATTTCAGTATGAGATTTCTGATGGCCGAGGCGGAACAGCGACTGGCAATGTCACCCTTACAAACATAACTCCTCCTAAACCGACAATCACTGCAGTACCAACCATTGGTGAACTTGGATTAGTCGCTTTATCTTCGATGATCGCCTTTTTGTCGTTGTTACTCCGCAGCAAAGCCAAATAAATCAAGAGAACCGCTGCTAATCAGATTCTTTGAAGTTGTCAGATAATTTACTGCACTTACTTCTGCTTTGAGACTAGACGCGTCATCAGGGGTCGCACGCAGGCTGTAAGCTCGGCCAGCAGCCGCACCTCGTAGCCCTCGCGGCGGTCGATCTCGACCAGGGCGGCTCGACTGTCGCAGGCCGACGCGTTGCTGAAACCAGGTGTTGCGCTACATCGAGTCGGAGGGTTTGCCAAAGGAGTTTGGCGACTGGGGAATTCAGCTGACCGAAAGCGCCGGGGCTTGGCATCTGACAGAGGTTGACATCAGAGGGTCAAGTCCGCCCGTTCCGTTCTTCACAAGGCATGAAGCTGAGCTAGCTATGGTCCTTCTGCGCCGGCAGACGATTGAACCCTTTGTCAGCGGGGCACTCGACGGAGCTGGCTAGACGAGAGACCGCTCCTGGCCATGAGCGGTCCACTACCGCACGTGCAGCAGGAACAAACGCCGGTCAGCGCCAGTTACTGCGCCGCCAGAACAGCGACTGGTCCCCGCGATGCGGGGTGATGTGGTCAACAACCGTGGCCGCCTCGACCCTGCTCTGCACCTGGCACATGAGGCACAGCGGATGCTCGCGCAGGAACTGCTCGCCCGCCTTCTGCCACTTGTAGCCGTAGCCCCGCTGCGCGGCCGTCTGGTCGCTGGTGCGCCAGCTGCCGGCCTGCATCGTCTGCACGCGACGGTTGTCCAGCACGGGCAGCGTACTCTTCAATGTCTGGAGCTTGGACATAAGGATGCCGCCTGCCTATGGCCGCCAGTTAAGATGCATCTTTAAATCTACTGGGATAAATTTTTGAACAATGAACGTATGGATGTGCTCGCCGGTGAACTGAGCGCGCTGGCCACTGTCGTGGTGCGGCTGATTGAGACCATCACACCTGAGCAAGCAGCCCACGCTCATGAGGCGCTTCTGATTGACCGAGACGCCATCCGCATCGGAACTTCTACCGGTGGCCCAGAGTTGGAGCTCGCGACAACCGAACGCGCTCTTGACAACTACCTTTCCCTGCTCATCGACGTAGCAGAGAGCTGAGCGATTCGGCGGCGAGTGCCGTTGCACACTCGCAAGCCTCGCATCCCCCATGCCATCCATGCTTTGCATGGATGCGTCTGATGGCGGCGGAAACAACAAAGCCACCCGAAAGTGGCGCAAACCACTGAGCGAACATGTGTACTCCCCCGGTCTGGGATGAGTCACTTAACGTTCTCTATAGACTGGTCCGATGACCGAGCCATTCGACCACGCCGATACAAACGCCATCCGGCTGCGGCTACGCAGCTACGAGGAGCGTTGCACGCTACTGTTGCACGCAATCGGCGACAACAAAACGGTCACCGCACGGGTCGAGCAGATCAGGGACCAATACATCGCGCTCAAAAGGGATCTCAAGGCCGATGCCGCTGCCACGCGTCGCGCCGGGAAGGACCCAGCTTGCGCAGTTGCTGCATTTTTTTCCCCTGCAGTCAATGAGGCAGCTCTGCACCTGAAGCCAACCTCCGGCTCTCATCCGATAGCGGGAAATTGGTTGTCTGCGGTGTATGACGCGCGGATTGATATCTGCCACTACCTCGCCCAGCTTGACCGCAACTGACCAGGCAACTTCAGCGGGGTCACTGCAAAAAAAGCCTACCAAGGCAAGCCAGGGTAGGTAACTGCTGGACTAAGCCAGCAGGGGAGGGATACGAAGCGTATCAAGAAGAATTTATGGCAGGTAGGACGCCTTCAGGCCTCACGCGCTACTGTCGCCATACCCGCTGCCTCTCCAGCTCCAGCGCCTATCAAGCCTCCAAGGGCGCCGCCAACAAAAATGCCTGCAGGGCCAGCAGCTACGGCACCGACTCCCGCACCCATCACTGCGCCAAGCATCATGAAGCCGGCCACCATGGTTGATTTTGATTCCCGGGATGACTCCTCTTTGGTCATCCGAATCTGTGCGGAGGGATCAGGATCTTGCGAGGGCACACCATGCCCCTGAACGGCCTGCTCAACAAGATCCGGGTCAACGGGCCGTCCCAGCAGGTACTTAAGCGAAATCGATGAAGTCATGGCACTCTCCCCAGAGATGAGGAAGATAGAAGCACCTCGCCTCACCTTCGTTGTACTCCCTGCTGCTCACTCGCACCTGTGGTCCACTCAGCCGGCGCGGCGTAAGGGAAGGCGCTCTCCCGCCTTCGCAACATTCATTCGCTCTGTACCCAGAAAAACAAAGCCCGCAGGCATTGCCAGCGGGCTAGTGATCTTTAGGGACGTGTGATGTTTCCCCCCATCGCTTCAATGTCTTGCCAGACTCACCGCCTGGGCTGCAACCACCTTCAGGCCCTTCATCAGCTTCAGCGCGGCGATGGTGCCGCAGCGGGCGCGGTCCACATGCTCGCCAATGTGCTCGGAGATCAGCATGCCCTCGGCTTCGTGCGGCACTTCACGGGTGCCAAAGTCCTTACAGGTCTCGCAGATCGCCATCTTGCCCAGCTTGACGCCGCCACAGCCTGGGCACTTGCGGTCGCACAACCACAGCAGCACGTCGGTCAGCTTGGCGCGGGCATTCTTCATGCCCTGCGCCAGCACCCAGGGCATGAAGCCGGCGTGCGTGTCCACCAGGCGGCTGTACTGCGGCAGGCTGCACAGGATCTGCATGCGGCGCTTCATCTGTCACCGGCACTCGGCAACGCGGGCGCCAACCATGTCGAGTCGGCCGCGGCTCTTGCGAGGCAGCTGCTCGGCCACGTGCTGCAACTGCTCCTCGGTCAGGCGAGTGGCCTGACGACTGAAGCGACAACTACCTTGACAAACGCCGGGCACCAAACAAGAAGCCCCTGGTTCGCAAGAGCCAGGGGCTTTTTTCATGCTGCCGCGGGCACCCCCCCTGCCTCCTGCCGGTAGGAGCGCTGCCAGCCCTCTATCGCGCAACGGCTCGCAGGCATGGCCGGCCCCTGCCAGGGCCTCGGATCGCAGCCGGGACCCGCCATTCGCTGCCCGCGCCGCCTGCAGCCCGTTCGGGCGACATACACGCAGCGGTCCTGCTTCCAACCTCCATCACACGTGACCTGCCGGCGCCGGACGGAAAAAGGGCTGCGGGCCCATGCACGCGCAGGAACGCTCGGCAGCCGATATGGACTTGATGCCGGCGACGGAGCGTCCCATACAAATACCTATTTCCAGTGATATACCACTTTCCGTGCGTCTCCTATGATCGCGGCTTCCTCTCATTTCAGCGATATTCATTGGAGCAATTGGTATTAATGAAAATGAAAAACCATTTCAACCAGAATCTCACTTGCGAGAATAGTCGATAAACGTTTTCAGGAAAAGCTATTGAAAACACCTTCTTGAGACAAATAAATAGCCAACAACCGTCGCCAATGGCTATTGACACTCCCCACTCCCCTGACAGGACGCTACGACACGTATTTCCCAGGGGAGACGGATGCGTTCGCATTGCGAAGTAGCGAATGGCGCCGTCAGTAATTTTTCTTGAAATTTCTTAACAATTCGTAGATATTCGCCCTGTCCGATTGACCCGTCTTTCGTTTTCCCGCTTTCCCACCCAAGCCATGCCATTTTCCGGCCATACCCCACCGCCCGACGTACATGCACAACCGTTCTGCATTACAAGGCAAGACAGGGAAAATCTGCACGGACACAGGGCATGCGCCATATGGCTCACCGGTCTTTCCGGATCTGGCAAATCGACAATCGCGAATGCGCTGCAGGCCCGGCTGCATGCCGCCGGCAGACGCACCTATGTGCTTGATGGCGACAACATCCGCCAGGGCCTGAACCGCGATCTGGGCTTCTCCAACGAAGACCGTGCAGAGAACATCCGCAGGGTTTCAGAGGTCGCACGGCTGTTCGTGGATGCGGGAACCATCGTGATCGCCGCCTTCATCTCCCCTTTCCGGGCCGAGCGCGATGCTGCACGGGCCTTGTTCGACAAGGGCGACTTCTTCGAGATCTTCGTGGATGTTCCCCTGTCCGTCGCCGAGCAGCGCGACCCCAAGGGCCTGTACATGAAAGCGCGCCGCGGCGAGCTGCGCCAGTTCACCGGCATCGACTCTCCTTACGAGGCGCCCCCTGCTCCGGACCTGGCCTTGGCCACGCACCAGCTCAGCATCGCTGCCTGCGTCTCGCGCATACAGGCGCTGCTGCAGATGGAGCAGGCGGCCGAGCCAGGCCCGGCAGCATGTGGCGTGGTGCCGCTGGTGGACTCACCCCTGCCGCTGGCCAAGGCACTGCAATGAATGCCAGGGCCATCCCGTCTTGCACACCTGCCGACGCATGCGCCGGCGCACCCCTGTTTGCCCGGCTGGAGGCCGAGGTACGGCTGCAGGGGCTGCGGGACGAGGTCGATGCGCTGTTGTCCTCACACTGGTGTGACCATGTGAACCACCGCGGCTACGAAGGGGCATGGCGCGTGGTGCCGCTGCGCTGCCAGCGCCAGCATGTGACGGCCCACCCTCTTCTTCAGAGTTTCTCCATCGAGGCGCCTGACGAAGAATGGGACGATCTGCCCTCGCTGCAGCACAGCCCGGCGATGCGCGAGGTGCTGGACCAGTTGCAATGCCCGCTGCGCTCCGTGCGCCTGATGCAACTGAAGGCCGGCTCATCCATCAAGCCGCATCGCGACCATGGCTTGAGCCTGGAGCACGGCCAGGCGCGACTGCACGTGCCCGTCTACACACACCCCGATGTGCGGTTCATCGTGGAAGGCCTGGAGATCCCCATGGCCCCAGGAGAGCTCTGGTACTTCAACGCCGACGCCACGCATGAAGTGCTGAACCAGAGCACGCAGGACCGCACCCATCTGGTCATCGACTGCATTGCCAACGCCTGGCTGGCCGACCGCATCGGCAAGGGGCAGGCCCATGCATGAGCTGCAGGCAGCCTTTGCAGAACTGATTGCAAGCCCCCAGCAACAGGCCTTGCTCCAGCAGGCCAGGAGCGTGGAGTCGCTGCTCACCCAGTTGCGCCGGCTGTGGTGTCTTCCCGCCTGGAACGATGCCCAGCTCATGCAGGCGCTGGAGCAGGTGAACCAGGCGGCCGCCGTGCCGGCCGCCGCATTGGTGGCCGGCGGCTGGCTGCCCCACAGGTACGAGGCACGCACGCGCAGCATCCAGTGGTGCCTGCCGGACGGGCCCGCCACCGAACCCTTCCATGACGAATACATCGGCCGCTGCCTCCAGCGCCAGCCGCTGAACCAGTTTCTGCGACCGCGCACGCCGCTGGCCACCCTGGCACGGTTGGGCACAGACCTGGGACCGAAAGGCCCGGTGCGCCGGCCCGCTGGTTTCATCTTCCATCTCTCGCGCTGTGGCTCTACCCTGGTCTCGGGCTGCCTGTCGGAACTGGACAGCACGATGGTGCTGTCGGAGCCGCCGGTGCTCACCGAGCTTCTGCTGGACCCCACGCTCCGCGCCGAGGAAAAGCGCCAGGCCATCAGCGGCCTGCTGGCCGTGATCGGCACCGCCGTACCCGGTCGCCAGGACCTGGTCATCAAGTGGAATGCCTGGGACCTCCTGCAATGGGAGCTGCTGCGCGACCTGTACCCGCAGGTCCCCTGCCTGCTGCTGGTGCGCGATCCCGTCGAGATCCTGGCCTCCCACCACCGGCAATGCGGCCGGCACATGTCGGGCGATCCGTCGCTGGCGCGGCTGGCCCCGGTCTTTGATCTCCAGTCGGACCGGCAGCCGTTCGTCTCCGTGCTGGACCACCGCATCCGGGTGCTGCAGGCATTGATGCAGCGCATGCGCGAGCTGCACGACGGGCATGGCCTGCCCGTGCTGGACTACGGCCGTCTCGGACCCGAGACCCTGGAACGGATCGCCCACGGCTTCGGGCTCGCCAGCAGCAACGCCGCCCTTGCCCGCATGGCGGCGCGCCTGCGCCAGCATGCGAAGGCGCTGGACCAGCGGTTCGTACCCGACGGCTGTAGCAAGGCGGCCGTGTTCGACGCCCGTGACCGTCATCTCATCGAAAGCCGGCTGGCCGAGCCCTATGCGCACCTGCTGCGACGGGCCGGCTCCTTCGATAGCCTGGAGGTCCTGCATGCTACTTGAAGCATTGCGCCCGCGGGGCCTGAGCGCACGGCCCGCGCAACCCGAGGACCAGGGCCTGCTGCGGGATCTGTTCCTTTGCGCACGCCCGCATCTCCAATCGCTGCCGCTGCCGCAGGCCGCGCTGGCGGCACTGATAGACCAGCAATACGGCTTCCAGCAGGCAGGCCACCAGCGCCGTTTTCCCCACGCCAGCCACCTCGTCGTCCAGGCCGGCGACACACCCATTGGCGCCTTGACACTGCATGACAGCGCGGCAGACCTGCACATCGTGGACATCGTGCTGGCACTGGCCGCGCGCGGCCAGGGACATGGCACGGCGCTGCTGCGCTGGGTACAAGGCAGTGCCGCCGTGCTGGGCCGCCGGGTGACGCTCAGTGTCGATGCCACCAACCTGGCTGCGCAGCGGCTCTACCTGCGCCTGGGCTTCTCCACCTTGAGTGCGGATGCCATCCAGTTCGACATGCAATGGCAGGCACCGCAGCAGGCCGGCCATGCGCGCACCCCACCCTCCATGACCTCCCCAGAAAGGCAACACACCCCATGACGACACCGTATCTCGGAGAAATCCGCCTGTTCGCCTGGAACAGGATTCCCAAGGGCTGGATGGCTTGCTCAGGGCAGACCCTGGGCATCACCCAGAACCAGGCCCTCTTCAGCCTGCTGGGCGTCACGTACGGTGGCGATGGCGTCACCACCTTCAAGTTGCCAGACCTGCGTGGCCGGGTCTCCATGCACTGGTCCAGCACCGACAGTCCCGCCGTTGCGCTGGGCACAAGCGCAGGCAGCGAACACGTCACCCTGACGGTCTCCAACCTGCCCGGGCACACCCACATGCTGGCAGCCAGCACGGGCGGCGGCGACTCGGCCACCTTCACAGACAACTACATGGCCACGGCCATGGTCACTTCAACGCCACCGGCGGCCACGAATTTCTACGCACCGCCCGGCAATCTGGTGGCCCTGGATCCGGGCTCGGTCTCGCCCACCGGCGGCAACCTGCCCCACGAGAACTGCCAACCCTCCCTGGTGCTTAACCCCTGCATCGCGGTACAGGGCGTCTACCCCTCGCGCAACTGAAGGCCATACAAGAGAGCAAGACCATGGACAACTTTGTCGGTGAAATACGTCTTTTCGGGGGCAATTTCGCACCCGCAGGCTGGGCGCTGTGCAATGGCGCCATCCTGAGCATCAGTCAATACGACACCTTGTTCGCGCTGATTGGCACCACCTACGGGGGCGACGGCCAGAACACCTTCGCCCTGCCCGACCTGCGTGCCCGCATACCCGTGGGCCAGGGACAGGGCCCGGGCCTGACCAACCGGGTGATGGGCGAGCAATTCGGCGTCGCGGAGGTGACGCTGCTCCAGAACAATATGCCCGCCCATACCCACGACCTGCGTGCCAGCACCTCGGCCGCCACGGCCTCGCAGCCGGCGCCGGACCTGGTTCCTGCGCAAAACGGCACCGACAATTTCTATCTGCCCAAGCCCGGCAGCGGCGCCCTCCCCCAGAGCATGAAGCCGAACAGCGTGACCCTGTCCGGCTCCTCCCTGCCGCACAGCAACATCATGCGCAGCACGGCAGTCAACTACATCATCGCGCTCTACGGCGTTTTCCCAAGCAGCAACTGAAGGCCAGGCACATGGACTACTACCTCGGAGAAATCCGCCAATTCGCCTTTTACTTTGCCCCGCGTGGCTGGGCACTGTGCAACGGCCAACTGATGCCCATCCAGCGGTATTCGGCGCTGTTCGCCCTGCTGGGCACCTACTATGGCGGCGATGGCAAGACTACCTTTGGCCTGCCCAACCTGCAGGGCGGCGTGCCCTTGGGGATGGATCCCAACGCCAACTGGCCCATAGGTACCCAAGCGGGATCGGACTCCGTGACGCTGATACAGGGCGAAATGCCCACGCACAACCATGCGGTGATCGGCCTGAACAATGCGGGAACCAAGGCATCCCCGGAAACCGGCTGCTATCTGGGCTTCGACGCGCGCGGCGGCTCCGGCGTGGTCCGCTACATGCAGGCCAATGTGGCGGCCCCTTCAACCACCCTGGCGCCCACCGCACTGGGTCCCAGCGGCGGCTCCACGGCCCACGAAAACCGGCAACCGTTTCTCGCGCTGAGCTACTGCATCGCGATCTCGGACGGGATTTTCCCGCCACGCAATTGAGTACGGCCGGCGCCATGCCCCGCACACTGCACTTCATCTCCGGCCTGCCGCGCTCGGGCTCCACTCTGCTCGCGGGCATCCTGCGTCAGAACCCCCGCATGCATGCCGCGATGAGCAGTCCCGTGGCGGGGCTGCTCAACAGTGTCCTGGAGCAGATGGGCGCCGGCAGCGAGTCCTACCCCTTCTTCAACGAGGCCCGGCGCAAGACCATGTGCCGGGCCTTGATCGACGCCTACTACGCCGACATCCCGCAGCCGGTGATCTTCGACACCAACCGCCAGTGGACGGCACGCCTGCACCAGCTGGCCGAACTGGTGGAGGGTTTCAAGGTGGTCTGCTGCGTGCGCAATCCCGCCTGGGTCATGGACAGCTTCGAGCTCATACATCGCAAGAACCCCTTCGACTACAGCCGCATGTTCAACGCCGCCAGCCGGCAGACGGTGTATTCGCGCTGCGAGACCATGATGTCCGCGGCCGGCGCGGTGGGTGGCGCCTGGACGGCGCTCAAGGAAGCCTACTACGGCCCCTTGTCCGAGCGCCTGCTGCTGGTGGACTATGACCTGCTCACGCAGCATCCCGGGCGCACGCTGGAACTCATTTACCGCTTCCTCGGCGAACCCGCCTTCGCACACGATTTCGACAATGTCGAGTACTCCGAGAACGAGTTCGACCTGAACCTTGGCGTCAAGGGCCTGCACGACGTCCAAAGGAAAGTGGCTTTCAAGGCACGCCGCAGCATTCTTCCTCCCGACCTGTTCGCCAAGTACCAGGACATGGATTTCTGGCAGGACCAGGCGGGAACCGAGGCAGGCATCATCGCCCCGCGCAGGGCAGACACCCAGAAACGACCCATACCGGAGGAGACCCCATGAACCGTGCCCTGCTCAGCGGCCTTTCCTCGCTGCTGTTTCCCTTTGCCGCCCATGCGGCGGCCACACCGGCCGGCGGATACCTGATGCGTGGCGGCTACCAGCCGGGGCGCCATGCGCGCCTGCAGCTCGATGCCTCCAGCCGCGCCTTCGACAGGCCCCACCATGCAAAGCCCCATCGCCCCCCGGCGGCCACGGATGCGGCAGGCCTGGACATCGTTCATCCTGCGGCCATCTCCGAACTGGTGGTGATCGACGGGGCGGTGGCCGACAAGGCCACCCTGTACCGTGGGCTCAGGCCCGGCGTGGCGGCCGTGGAGATCGATCCATCGCGGCCCGGCCTCCCTCAGCTGGCCGCCGCCCTGAGCAACTACCGCGACCTGGCCGCGGTCCATGTGGTCTCGCACGCCTGGGATGGCGAACTGCAGCTGGGCAGCAGCCGTGTCACCTCCGACAGCGTCCTGCAGCAGCCGTCGGCGCTGGCCGCGTTGCGCCAGGCAGTGCGCGCAGGCGGCGACCTGCTGTTCTACGGCTGCGATCTGGCGGCCGGCGACAAGGGGGCTGCCCTGCTGGACATCGTCCATCGGCAGACGGGGCTCGATGTCGCTGCCTCCAGCAATCCGACCGGCAGCCCGGCCCTGGGAGCGGACTGGACCCTGGAGATCCAGCGCGGCCACATCGACACCCCGGTGGCTTTCTCGGACAAGGCCAGGGCGGACTTCTCCGAGGTGCTGGTCGCAGCCGATGGAACCCGGAATTTCGCAGGATGGTCGGGAGCACTGTCGCCACAACTGAGTACCACCGACTTCCGCCTGACCGCCAGGAACGGCAACGGATCCACTCCCAACGTCGGAATCTATGCAGGAGGGATCTCCTACATGCTGACCAATGCGGCAAACGACAACAGCGGCCACTACCTGTATGTCAAAGCCGATGGAACCAATACCACCGGGTTTGAGTTGACGGGACTGAACGCCGGTGAGTACACCCTGGGCGAGTTCACCAATCTGCGCGTCGTCGGCATGGTCCGCGGCGGAGGAACGATCCAGTCGGGCACCGTCAACTCGGTCGGCGGCAGCGGGGAGGCGTTCGCGTTCGGCCCTGCGCAACTGGCGGCCTTCGCCGGGGTGAAGCTGCAGGGCTTCAAGCTGTACTTTGACTGCGAAGGTTCCTGCGCTGCCAATGAGACGGCCTATCTGGAGTTCAGAAACTTCACCATCGCCAACGCCATCGACACCCCCCTGGCGCCCACGGTGACCGATGCACGCATCTCGATCTCGGGCGCATCCGGCACCGGTGGTGCCTACAAGATCAATGACACCGTCACCGCCAGCTGGAACAACAGCGCCGGCGGCGACAACAACAGCGGCATCACCGGCGTCACGGTGGACTTCAGCCAGTTCGGCGGGCCTTCGGCGGTCACGGCCACCAATTCCGGCGGCGTCTGGACAGCTGCCTATACCATCGTCGCCGGCTCAATCGACGCCACCAACCGCAACGTCAGCGTCACGGCCACCAATGCCGGCGGCAGCACGACCACGTCCGATACCACCAATGCCACGGTAGACACCATTGCCCCTGTCGTCACCCCTGGCAACATCGCCCTGTCGGGAGCGTCCGGCGTGGGCGGCGCCTTCAAGGCCGGTGACACCGTGATCGCCCAGTGGAACAACACTGCTGCGGGCGACAACAACACTGACACCATCAGTGCGGTGTCCATCAACCTGTCCGCCTTCAACGGCCCGGTGGCCATACCGGCCATCAACGCCGCCGGAATCTGGACAGCCACCCACCCGCTGCCGGCTGGGGTTGCAGGAAACAACCTCAATGCGAGCATCAGCGCCGTGGACAACGCCGGCAACATCACCACCACGGCAAGCACCGCCAACGCCACCGTGGACACCCTGATCCCCACCGTCAGCAGCATCGCCGTCAGCGGCTCGCCAGCCCCGGGGGACGCCAGCGTGGCGTTCACGGTGACATTCAACAAACCCGTCACCAACATCTCCACCGACGACTTCACCCTGGTCGGCACGGGCACGGCCTTCGGCGCCATATCCGGTGTCTCGGCCAGCACAGGCAACTCCGTCAACGTCAACGTTTCGGGCATCACGGGCACCGGCACCATCAAGATCAACCTGAACGGCAGCACCAACATCGCCGACAGCGTGGGCAACGGGCCGCCTGCGTCCTTCAACAGCGGCGGGACTCACACGGTCGCCGTTCCGGTGGCCCCTGGTGCTCCCACGGGTGCCACGGCCACGGCCGGCAATGCCCAGGCCTCCATCACATTCGCTGCCCCGGCAAGCAACGGCGGCTCGGCCATCTCCACCTATACCGCCGTGGCCAGCGGGGGCGGAGGCCAGACCGGATCCTGCCCAGGGCCGGCGGCCTGCACCATCACCGTGCCCGGCCTGACCAATGGCATCAGCTACAGCTTCAACGTCTCGGCCACCAACTCGGCAGGACTGACCGGCCCTGCGGCCACGTCCAACAACGTTACTCCCCAGGGCACGCAGACCATCAGCTTTGCCCCTGCGGCCAGCTACAACTTCGGCACCACACCCACGCTGACAGCCACCTCCAGCGCAGGCGCCAGCTATCCGGTGAGCTTCACATCGTCCACCACGGGCGTGTGCACCATCACGCCAACGGGCTCGCTGACCTTCGTGACGGCTGGCAGCTGCTCCATCAACGCGGACCAGGCCGGCGACGCGGCCACCAGCGCCGCACCCCAGGTCTCGCAGAGTTTCACCGTCAACGCCGTCGCACCGGGAGCGCCCACCATCGGCACGGCAACAGCCGGCAATGCCCAGGCCACCGTGAGCTTCACCGCACCCGCCTCCACCGGGGGAGCCGCCGTCACCTACACCGCCACATCCAGCCCGGGCAGCTTCACGGCGACGGGCAGCAGCCCGATCACCGTGCCCGGCCTGATCAATGGCACGGCCTACACCTTCTCGGTGACGGCCGCCAACTCTGCCGGGCCAGGCGCTCCCTCGGCTGCATCCAACGCCGTGACGCCCAGGGCCTCGCAGACCATCAGCTTCACGCCCGCTGCCAGCTACAACTTCGGCACCACACCCACGCTGACAGCCACCTCCAGCGCAGGCGCCAGCTATCCGGTGAGCTTCACATCGTCCACCACGGGCGTGTGCACCATCACGTCAACAGGTACGCTGACCTTCGTGACCGCCGGCAGCTGCACCATCAACGCCAACCAGGCCGGCGATGCGGCCACCAGCGCCGCACCCCAGGTCTCGCAGACCTTCAACGTCAACGCCGTCGCACCGGGAGCGCCCACCATCGGCACGGCAACAGCCGGCAATGCCCAGGCCACCGTGAGCTTCACCGCACCCGCCTCCACCGGGGGAGCCGCCGTCACCTACACCGCCACATCCAGCCCGGGCAGCTTCACGGCGACAGGCAGCAGCCCGATCACCGTGCCCGGCCTGATCAATGGCACGGCCTACACCTTCTCGGTGACGGCCGCCAACTCTGCCGGGCCAGGCTCTCCCTCGGCTGCATCCAACGCCGTGACGCCCAGGGCCTCGCAGACCATCAGCTTCACGCCCGCTGCCAGCTACAACTTCGGCACCACACCCACGCTGACGGCCACCTCCAGCGCAGGCGCCAGCTATCCGGTGAGCTTCACATCGTCCACCACGGGCGTGTGCACCATCACGCCAACGGGCTCGCTGACCTTCGTGACCGCAGGCACCTGCACCATTGCAGCCGACCAGGCCGGCGATGCCGCCACCAGCGCCGCACCCCAGGTCACGCAGAGCTTTGCCGTGAACGCCATCGCGCCTGATATCCCCGTCATCGGCACCGTCACTGCCGCAGACGCCCAGGCCACGGTGAACTTCACGGCCTCCGTGGGCAGCGGCGGTGCGCCCATTTCCGGCTACACCGTGACCGCCACACCAGTGGCGGTACCCGGTGCCCCCTCCGTGACAACGCAGACGGGCACCACATCGCCCATCGTCGTGACGGGTCTGACAAATGGATTTGTCTACAACTTCACCGTCAAGGCCACCAATGGCGCACAGACCAGCGCGGACTCCGCAGCGGTACAAGCCACGCCGCGCAAGCTGGAGCTGGTGGGCGCGCCAGGCAGCGTGCCCGGCATGGCCGGCACGCCGACAGCGACGCTGTCCGGCGGCGGTGCCACCTGCACGCTGCAGGCCACCGGCGGCTTCGGCCCTGCAGCGTCCACACCGCCAGGCCTGCAGGCGCCCAACGGCCAATTCGCCTTCACGGCCGAGCAGTGCACGGGCGCCGTGACGATGACCCTGGTCTACCCCAGCCCGCTGCCCGTGGGCGTGCAGTTCCGCAAGCCCGACGGAGCAGGAGGCTGGTTCGACCCCACAAATGCAGCCACCTCGCTGAACGTGGTCCTGAACGCTGCCCGCACCACGGTCAGCTACACCATCACCGACAACGGTCTGGGCGATACCAACCCGGCCACGGGCACCGTCAGCGATCCGTTCGTTCCCGTGGTGGCTGCTGTGGCACCCGGCGGCGCGCAGGCCATTCCCTCGCTGGGTGGATGGGCGCTCGCAATGCTGTCCGGGCTGCTGGGAGGCCTGGCCCTGCGCAGCAGGAAGGTGTTCACGGCACGGCGCTGACGCGCAAGCTGCCCTGGCTGTTTGGCAGCTTGGCAGGCCCTGGTTCGCAAGAGCCAGGGCCTTTTGCATGAAGGGCCCAGGCCGCCTTCGGTGCAGGTGCGGCGACGGCCGTTCGCAGAGCCCGTATCGCCTGGGACTGCGGCAAGCCGCCAACCCTGTGAGCCACGCCTGCTGCACAAGGCTTTTCTTAACCGCGCCCAGCGCATTCGGCCCGCCACACCGCCAGGGCCGACAGCGCAGCGCTGGCTCCCGCCAGCAGGATGGACGGCGTGTAGCCGCCCCAGATATCGAACAGCCAGCCCCCCAGGCTGCCCCCGGCCATGGCCGAGATACCGACCGCCACATACAGCGCACCCAAAATGGCGCCCAGGTTCCGCGTGCCGAACCAGGTGGCGGCCACGGCGGGATACAGCGCGATGCACCCGCCGTTGGCTGCGCCGAACACCAGCGCGAAACCGGCCAGGGCCATGAAGCCCCGCGCCATGGACCACAGCCCGCACAGCACAGCCAGGGACACGGTGAGCAGCAGCAGAAAGCGCAGCGCCCCCATCCTGTCGCCCAGCCGGCCCAGCGCGAGGCGCCCCAGCACATTGCCCACGCCGATCAGCCCGATCAGCCCATTGGCCTGCGCGGCAGACAACCCCTGCTGGCGTGCCAGCGGGTTGATGTGGATCAGCGCCAGGAACAGGCCGATGGAGCCCAGAAAGATGGCCGCGAAATACCACCAGAAACGGGCCTGCCGCGCCGCCTGGGCCAGGTCCATGCCGGGAGCGGACTGCCCGGCGGCAGGGACAGCCGAAGGCGGCACGCCATCGGGATGCAGCCCCAGCTCCTCAGGCCTGCCGCGCAGGACGGCCGCCGCAGCCAGGCCGGCCAGTGCGATGGCTGCGGCATAGACCTGCATGGTCAGCTGCCAGGACAGATGCTCCATGAGTGCACCCGCCACCACGGGGCCGAGCAGCGTGCCCAGCCCGGTGCCCGCCAGCGCGATGCCGGAGGCTGAACTGCGCCGCAGCACGAACCAGCGCGCAATGGTGGAGACGGCGGGTACATACACCAGGCCCACGCCCAGGCCGACCAGAATGCAGAAGGCGCCCAGGAACAGCACCAGCGATGAGGACAGCAGGCTGCTGGCCACAAAGCCCAGCGCCAGCAGCACGATGCCGGCCGAGGTGACGGTGCGTACCGAGGTCCTGTCGCTCCAGGCCCCCGAGAACACGCCCACGCCGTAGTAGATCAGGGCCGTCAGGGAAAAGATGGAGGCCGTGGAAAAGCTGCTGGCACCGAACTGGGCCTGGATGCTGGCGAAAAACGCCCCGAACGAATAGGCCGCGCCAAAGATCAGCGCCAGCAGCACATGCACGGCGCCCACGATGTACCAGCCCCGGAAAAGCCTGCCTCGCCTCATTTGCATCTCCTTGGTATGGGATGACTCTAGTTGTCTATACATGTTTAGACATTAGGTATCAACCCCATGAATACAGAGCAAAGAACGGAATTGCAATGACGGCGCACCTGCAAGGCCGGCAGCATTCCATCGCCGGTGTATGGGAGACAAGGCGCAGTTGTTCAGAGGGACGGCCGCAAGGGTGCATGGGTTGGGGCGAGGCGGGTCACCAAACCGTCGCCTGTGGCAATCCATGCCTCGTTGCGCCCAGCCGCTGCGCATCTATGATCGCCACGAAGAATCGTTTTCTTCCTGCATCCGTTCACGGGCTGCACTCTCTCCATTCGCAGATCCTCTCGCCGACAGCTTCCCTCGCCCGCCCGCACGGTACCGGGCACCGTGCCCGGCGTTTTGCAGCGCTTGGCTTTCTGGAGCCTCATTGCAGTCTTGGCGTGCGCCACAGGCACCATTTCCGTGGCACATCCGGCTGCCACGGCACTCACCGTCACTGCCTTGGTCAGTTGCGGAGCATGGTTGAACAACCGCGAGAAAACCAGACTGCAGGCGCTTGCCTCTGCCCGCAACGGCGAGTCGATCTGCGGCTTTGCCCGTTCCTTTGATTTGCGCAGCACAGATCCTTTGGTGGTCCGCGCTGTGTATGCACGGCTTCAGTCTGAAGCGGCACCGCAGCCCACCGCATTTCACTGACGACAGTGCCTTGCTCAAAGCACGGCACAGACCGCTGCAACGCCCTCAGGAAATCACATTGCGAATGAACCGCGTCACGCCTTCGTGCAGGTTCACGTAGGCGTAGTCCTGGGCGCTGCCGTAGATGGCATAGTCGCCGGCCTCGATGGTCATGGGGCCTTCGCTCAGGTCCACCAGCAGGCGGCCTTCGACCACGACGATCATTTCATGCCAGCCTTCCGGGTCGGGTTGGGCCTGGTAGCGTTCGCCGGGGCCCAGGGACCAGGACCACAGCTGGGCCTCGCGCGTGGCAGGCACGCTGCCCAGCAGCATGGCCTGG
Organism: Delftia sp. S65; assembly: GCF_016516495.1. Lineage (NCBI taxonomy): Bacteria > Pseudomonadati > Pseudomonadota > Betaproteobacteria > Burkholderiales > Comamonadaceae > Delftia > Delftia sp. S65. The sequence continues at coordinate 21,786 of NZ_JACVUR010000038.1, read as the reverse complement.
CTTTCGGGCCGGGTGCCGCGCCAGGCCATGGCGTCCATGCGCAGGCGCTGCGCGGCCGGGTCGCTGACGATTTCTATGAAGCTGGCGCCCAGCGCGTCGGCCAGCCGGTCCAGGCTGGACAGGCTGATGTTGGTGTCGCCGCCTTCCAGCTGCACGACCATGCGCCGGCTCAGGCCTGCGGCCTCGGCCAGGGCCGCCTGGCTCAGTCCTGCACGCTGGCGCAGGCGGCGCAGGTTTTCGCTGACGAAAGCCAGGACATCGGAGCGCTCGCCAGCGCTGTGCAATATATTTCTCATATGATCTGCGCAATATGTTGCACACGTCATCTTCTCACAGTTCGCGCACGCCACTGCTCAGCCGGCAGGAGCTGGCCCTCATCGCCGTCACCATGGTCTGGGGCGGCACCTTTCTCGTGGTCCACCTGGCCATGCAGCACAGCGGGCCGCTGTTCTTTGTGGGCCTGCGCTTTGTCACGGCGGGTTTGATCGGGCTGCTGGTGTTTCGCAAGGCCATGGCCGGGCTCACGCGCACCGAGCTGGTGGCAGGCATCGCCATCGGCGCCAGCATCTTCCTGGGCTATGGCCTGCAGACCTTCGGGCTGCAGACCATCAGCAGCAGCAAGTCGGCGTTTCTGACGGCGCTGTATGTGCCGCTGGTGCCTCTTGTGCAATGGCTGGTGATGGGCAAGCCGCCGCGCCTGATGAGCTGGATAGGCATCGGCCTGGCCTTCACGGGACTCATGCTGGTGGCGGGACCGGAGTCCGGCGGCATGGAGTTGAACGTGGGCGAGATGGCAACCATGCTGAGCACGCTGGCCATTGCGGCCGAGGTGCTGCTGATCGGGCATTTCGCGGGCAAGGTCGATGCGCGGCGCGTGACCACGGTGCAGTTGCTGGCGGCCGGCGTCATGGCGCTGCTGGCCATGCCGGTGGCGGGCGAATCCGTGCCCGATTTCTCCTGGGTCTGGCTGTCCGCCGCGGTGGCCATGGCCTGCGCCAGCATCCTGATCCAGCTGACCATGAACTGGGCCCAGAAGTCCCTGTCGCCCACGCGTGCGACCGTGATCTATGCCAGCGAGCCGGTCTGGGCCGGCATTGTGGGACGCATGGCCGGCGACCGGCTGCCGGGGCTGGCCATTCTGGGGGCCGCGCTGATCGTGGGCGGGGTGCTGGTCAGCGAGCTGCGCCTGGGCAGGCAAACACCCAAGCCGTAACGCACCCCGGCTGCGGCCCCCTGCGTGCTGGGCCGCACCTGTCCAACCCTGCGGCAAGGCCACAGGCGAATTGCTGCGCAGGACAAATCGCGGGGGCATGCCAGGCGCCTCGAAAACCCGGCCAGGACACTTCTCAGAAGCTCTTGAAAAACGGTATTTTCATAATCAATCAGAAACATCCGAGATCAAATAAGCTATTCCTAGGATAAATCCCATTTCCTTAATAATCCTAGGACGACTCTGAAAATCCGATTTTCATCAAAAAGATCATTACAAAACGCAATCAACCCTTTAGATTCCGCTTTTGAAAACAGGCAAGCCATTCATCGGCTTGATGGTCATTCAATTCAGGAACTCATGAAAGGGCGATGGCATGCAAAAGCGTGGCAAGGGGAATTGGCGGAAGTTGACCGGCTTTACGGCGGCAATGGCAGTCAGCTGCACAATCGTTTTGGGGACGGGTGGCACCGCATGGGCCGCCTCGGCAGGGCAAGGTCGCGGCTATGCGCTGGAAGTGAAGGCCGGCGTTTCATTGGTAGGCCTCGGGCTGGATATCCCGCTGGTAGATACCGGACTGCAAAGTGCGCCGCCGGCGTTCAATGTCTCCGGGAAAATGCTTGCTGCAGACATCGGGGGCGCCACCAACAGCTTGATTTCATTGAAGGCGGGTGTGCTCTCGGCAAGCACCGGGAGCTCGCTGGCGCAAAACCGCGTCGAAACAACCGCAGGCATCAGTGACATCAACCTGTCCATCGCTGGCGTCGTGGCCATCAAGGCTGATGTGCTGCAGTCCCAAGTGCATGCAACCTGCGTCAATGGCGCCGTCCAGCCTACCGGGGCCGCGACCATCGAGAACCTGAGCATCTCCGTGCTCGGTATCCCTGTCCCAATTCCACTGAATCCATCCCCCAATACCGGACTGAATACCGGAATCCTGGAAATCGTTTTCAATGAGCAAACTCCCGTGGATGGGGGAATGGAAGTCAATGCCCTGCGCATTGGCGCGAAAATACCCACCCTCGCCGACGTCAACCTCGTCTTGGGCCATTCGCAAGCCTCGCTTGCCGACTGCACGGCAGCGCAAGGAGATACCACGCCACCTGCGGTAGACATCACCACGTCCCCGGTGATCAATGCAGGCAACCAGGAGGCCTACATCGTCGCAGGCAGTTGCACCGCGGGCGATGGCAATGTGAAGGTGACCATCGGCACGGCCCCGAAGTTCGTGACCATGACGACGGCCTGCAATGCAGCCGGAGCCTGGACGGCACCGGCTGCCAATGTGGCCAGCCTGCCCCTGGGTCCGGTGGACATCACGGCCACCCAGACCGATGCGGCCGGCAACACCGGCACGCGAAGTGTCATCACCACCAAGACCACGGCCGCAGCCACGGACACGACGGCACCCGTGGTCGCGGTGGACAACGCAGCCGCGATCAATGCCGGCAATGAGCACGGCTACACCGTCTCTGGCACCTGCACGGCCGGCGATGGCGATGTCAGGGTGCGCATCGGCACGGCGCCCAACTCCGTGGAAGCCATCGCAGCATGCGACAGCAACGGCCAATGGACCACTGCCGCCACCGACCTGGGCGGGCTGCCTGCGGGCACGGTGCCCATCCAGGCCAGCCAGACCGATGCGGCTGGCAATACAGGGACCGCCAATGTCTCCGTCACCAAGGCAGACACCACGCTGCCTGTGGTCACAGTGGGCACCCCGCCCCAGATCAATGCCGGCAACCAGGGCGCCTACATCCTCTCTGGCACCTGCACAGTCGGCGCAGGCAGCGTCACGGTGACCATAGGCACGGCGCCCAACGCGGTGGTGGCCACTGCGCCCTGCGACAGCAATGGCGATTGGACCATCCCCGCCACCGACGTGAGCGCACTGCCTGCGGGCACGGTGGGCATCCATGTGGCTCAGACCAATGCCGCCGGCAATTCGGGCACGGCCGATGCCACGGTCACCAAGGTCGATACCACGCCGCCCACCACGCCCTCGGTCACGGTGGTGAATCCTCCCCCGATAGACGCGGGCAACCAGGGCAGCTACATCCTCTCTGGCACCTGCACGGCCGGCGGCGGCAGCGTGACGGTGACCATCGGCACGGCACCCAAGGCCGTGGTGGTGACCGTGCCCTGCGATGGCAATGGCCACTGGACCACTCCTGCCACAGACGTGAGCGGCCTGCCCAAGGGATCGGTGACCATCACGGTCACCCAGACCCAGGCGACGGGCGATGTCGACTCAAGCACTGCGACCACCACCAAGACCACGCCTGGCGCGGACGATGTCCCAGGCAGCGACTCCGTCGCAGCCATCCCCGTGGGAGGGGCCTGGGCCTCCCTGCTCCTGCTGGGCGCGGCGGCGCTGGGACTGCGCCGCCGTGGCAGGCAGCCGGGTCCGCAGCGCTCCGGGCGGCACCACGATTGACGGAGTTGCCACCATCAAAGGCGCCACGGCCGTGGCGCCTTTTTTCGTTGGGCCTGCGCAAGGCATGGGGCGGCCTTGATGCGGCCTTGATGGCGTTGTGCGCAAACACAATCCGCCCTTGAGGCAGCCGTCCCTAGAGTCAAGGCCTCACAACAAATGGCTTCCCGATGAAGCCGCGCCGCCATGAGACCTGTCGCCATCCTCCAGCACGAATCCGCCCAGGGCCCCGGCGTTCTGCGTGAACACCTGGAGCAGCAGTGCATTCCCTACCGACTGTTGCAGCCCGCCCTCGATGGCACAGCCCCTGTGAACGCCGCCGACTACAGCGGCATCGTGGTGCTGGGCAGCAACCACAGCGTGAACGAGGGCCTGCCGTGGATGGAGGATGAGCAGGCCCTGCTGGCCGATGCGCTGCGCAGCGACATCCCCGTGCTCGGCCACTGCTTTGGCGCACAGATGCTGGCGCGCGCCATGGGCGCCAGGGTCTGGCGCAACCCCTGCCCCAACATTGGCTGGAGCCGCATCTGGGTGACGGCCGCCGCCCAGCAGGTCATGGACCTGCCGCGCGAGGCGACGATCTTCCATTGGCACTACGACACCTTCGAGATCCCGCGCGGGGCCGTGCGCACCATGTACGGCAGCCACTGCCTGAACAAGGGCTTTCGCCACGGCCGGCACTGGGCCTTCCAGGGCCACATGGAAGTGACCGCCGCCAGCGTGGCTGCCTGGTGCACCGAAGGCCATGACGAGCTGCTGCGCGCACGCGGCCCTGCGGCGCAGACCGAGAGCGAGATCCTGCGCCACCTGGACCTGCGCATTCCCGTGCTGAACGCCCTGGCTCACCGGACCTACCGGGCCTGGACGGCACAGTTGCAGCGGCCGGTGGTCGTGAATCTGGGCGTGGCCAGCCGATAGCCCTCCCCGGAGCGGACGCCCCGGTGAATACCCGGGGAGCGCTTGACGTGGCGTTTGCACGCAGGGAAACTTTCGATACGAAATAAAAAACTTTCAAATCGAAAGAACACATGCAGGACCAGGGCAACAGTTCACTCAAGCGCAGGCTGCAGATCGTGGAGCTGGCGCGCAAGACCGACGAGGTGCGGGTGGAGGCGCTGAGCGTGCTCTTCGGCGTCTCCACCGTCACCATCCGCAACGACCTGCACTACCTGGAGCAGCAGGGCTATGTGGTGCGCGCCTTCGGCAAGGCGCGCTACAACCCGGCCCTGCTCAAGACGGCCGCCGAGATACCCGGCGCCCCTGCCGCCGCGCAAGGCCCGGCGCAGGCCCAGGTGGCCCAGGGCTCGCTGGGCTGGATCGAGGACGACGCCTCGGTCTTCCTGGGCAGCGGCCGCATCACCCACCGCGTGCTGCCGCTGCTGGCCAGCCGCCAGGGCATTGCGCTGACGCTGCACGACCTGGCCATGGTGGCGACGGCGCGGCAGTTTCTCGATTGCGCCATCCACGTCACGGGCGGCACGCTGGCCGGCGACGAGCCCGGCCTCATCGGCCCCGGGGCGGAAGCGGGTCTGCGGGCCCGGCCGCTGGACATCTGCCTGTTCGAGATCTGCGGCATCGACGACCGCAACCGCCTGCTGTGCCGCGACCCAGGCGCGGCTCGCCTGTATTCGGCGGCCGTGGAGCACAGCGCCAAGGCCGTGGCGCTGGCCCTGGATCTGGACAGCACCACGGGCGGGCACCCGGTCTGCGACATCTCCCAGATCGACGGCCTGTGCGCCCACCAGGACATGGAGCCGGGCGCCTTCGATCTGCTGGCGCACCACCGGCTGCAGGCCACCCGCAAAGCCGAGGGCCGCATCGAATTCGCCAGAACCTGAGTTTTTTCCACAACGACAGAGGGAGGGAGACAGCCATGGACCGCAACACGTTTCTCCGGCGCATGCTGGCCGGCGCATTCACATTCGGCCTGCCGGCCAGCCCGGCGCTTGCACAGCCGGGCCCCGGCCCCGCCCGCACCCTCGGCGTGTCCCTGCTCACGCAGCAGCACCCGTTCTACCTGGAGCTGGCCCAGGCCATGCAGCAGGAAGCCGCGCGACAGGGGCTGAAGCTGGACCTGAGCATTGCCAACCAGGACCTGGGCAAGCAGATCTCCGATGTGGAGGACTTCGTCAGCAAGAAGGTGGATGCCATCATCCTGTCGCCCGTCGATTCCCGGGGCGTGAAGGCCGCCGTGCTCAAGGCTGCCGCCGCCCGCATTCCCGTGATCACCGTGGACATTGCCGCCAGCGGGGTCGAGGTCGCATCGCACGTGGCCACCGACAACCGCGCCGGCGGCGTGCTGGCCGGCCAGCTCATGGGTCGGGCCACGGGCGGCAAGGGCCAGATCGGCGTGCTGCACTACCCGTCCATACAGTCCGTGGTCGATCGCGTGGAGGGTTTCAAGGCCGCCATCGCCACCTTTCCCGGCATGAAGATCGTCTCCGTGCAGCCGGGCATCACGCGTGCCGAGGCCCTGGCCGCTTCGCAGAACATGCTGCAGGCCCACCCCGATCTCGCTGGCATCTTCGGGTTTGGCGACGATGCGGCCCTGGCTGCACTGGCCAGCGTCAAGGGCGCAAGAAAGCTGGAGCAGGTCAAGATCGTCGGCTTTGACGGCATGGCCGAGGCGCGCGCGGCCGTAGACCGCGAACCGGCCTTTGTGGGCGTGATCCGCCAGTACCCCGACCAGCTGGGACTGCAAGCCGTGGCCATTGCCGCGCAGCTGCTGCAGGGCAAGCCGGTGGAAAAATTCCACCCCGTGCTGCCCGGCGTGTACACGGCAGCCGCCAGGTAAATGGACCTGCGGAGCCCGCCATGCCAGGCCCCACTGCACACAGCCACCCAGGCCGTGCCATGCTCGACGCCGTTGCGCCGCCCCCCATGCTCGAGGCCCGGGCGCTGGCCAAATCCTTCGGCGCCGTGCAGGCGCTCAAAGGCGTTTCCTTCCGCCTGCGCGCAGGCACGGTGCACACGCTGCTGGGCGAGAACGGGGCCGGCAAATCCACCCTGCTCAAAATCCTGGCCGGCGTGCACCGGACGGATGGCGGCCAGCTGCTGATCGAGGGCACCGGCACCGAGCTGGCCAGCCCCGCCGATGCGCAGCGCCACGGTATCGCCATCGTTCATCAGGAGCTGAGCCTGGCGCCCAACCTCAGCGTGGCAGACAACCTCTTCGCCGCGCGGCTCCCGCAGCGGGCCGGCTGCGTGGACCGCCGCGCACTGCGCCGCGACGCCGCCGCGCTGCTGGCCCGCCTGGGCATGGACCTGGACCCCAACGCGCAGGTGGCCGAACTGTCGCTGGCCCAGCGCCAGCTGGTGGAGATCGCCAAGGCGCTGGCCCAGCCCGCGCGCATCGTCATCATGGACGAGCCCACCTCCTCCCTCAGCGACAGCGAGGCGCACATTCTCTTCACCCTCATCGCCCGCCTCAAGGCCGAAGGGCGCGCCATCATCTACGTCTCGCACCGCATGGACGAGATCATGCGCATCTCCGACGAGATCACCGTCATGCGTGATGGCAGCTCCATCTGCACCCTGGCGCGGGACGAAACCGACATCGGGGCGCTGATCGCGCTCATGGTGGGGCGCCAGATGCAGGACATCTATCCGCCGCGCGGCCCCGCCCCTGACCGCAGCACGCGCGCCCTGCTCCAGGTGCGCGGCCTGGGCCTGGCCGGGCGCTTCGAAGACATTGACTTCGAGGTCCATGCGGGCGAGATCGTGGGCTTCTTCGGGCTGGTGGGCTCGGGCCGGTCCGATGTCATGGATGCGCTGTTCGGCATGCACCGCTGCACGGGCAGCATCCTCATGCACGGCCGGCCGCTGCGCCTGCGCTCGCCGGCCGACGCCATTGGCCAGGGCATGGCCTTCGTGACCGAGAACCGCAAGGAGCAAGGCCTGGTGCTGGACCAGTCCGTGCAGCACAACATCTGCATGGTGCAGGTGCACAGCGGGCGCGGCGGCGCACTGCTCACCGACGAGGCGGCCGAGCAATCGCTGGCCCGCGCCTGCGTGCAGCGGCTGAAGATACGCGTTGCCGGCCTGCACCAGCCCGTGCGCCAGCTGTCGGGCGGCAACCAGCAAAAGATCGTGTTCGCCAAATGGCTGGCCATGCGCCCCCGGCTGCTGGTGCTGGACGAGCCCACGCGCGGCATCGACGTGGGCGCGAAGTTCGAGATCTATGCCCTGATCCGCGAGCTGGCAGCGGCCGGCACGGCCGTCATCCTGGTGTCGTCGGAACTGCCCGAGGCACTGGCCATGAGCGACCGCCTGCTGGTCATGCGCAACAAGCGCCTCGTCCAGAGCCTGGACACCCTCCATCTGCGCCAGGAGACCGTGATGGCGCACGCCACCGGAGCAGGACTGCCATGACCCCTTCCGAACTGAGCATCACCGCGTCTGGCTACTCCAAGGCCTCCAACGCCTCCGACGCCTCCGACGCCGCCGAAAGCATCCCGGACAGCCAGGAAACATGGCGCGACGGCTTGCGAGGTGGCTGGCGATCGCTGCGGCGCCACGCCGGCACCCTCATGGGCCTTACCGCCCTGGTGCTGCTGTTCTCCCTGCTGTCGCCGGCCTTTCTGACGGGCGGCAACCTGCGCAACGTGCTGCTGCAGGTGTCCATCATCGCCATCGTGGCCTTCGGCATGACCTATGTGCTGCTGCTGGGCGAGATCGACCTCTCGGTGGGATCGGTGGTCGCCCTGGCAGGCAGCGTGGCCGGCCTGATGCTGGGCCAGGGCCTGGCGCCCGCCCTGGTGCTGCCCGCCGTGCTGCTGTGCGGCCTGCTGCTGGGGGCACTCAACGGCTCATTGTCGGCGCTGCTGCATCTGCCGTCCTTCATCGTGACGGTGGCGACCATGGGCATCTTCCGGGGTCTGGCCTATATCGTCTCGGGCGGCATGCCGGCGCCGGTGGACAACGAGGCCTTTCTGTGGATCGGCAACGGCGAATGGCTGGGCATGCCCGTGCCCATCTGGATCCTGGCCGCACTGCTGGCCGCCAACCACTTCGTGCTGGCCCGTACCGTCTTTGGCCGCAAGACCTATCTGGCAGGCGGCAATGCCGAGGCGGCCACCTATGCGGGCATACGGGTGGGGCGGCTCAAGATCGCCATCTTCATGCTGTCGGGGCTGATGGCGGCCGTGGGCGGCCTGGTGCTCACCTCGCGCCTGTACTCGGCCCAGCCCAACGCGGCCATGGGCTGGGAGCTGGACGCCATTGCCGCCGCCGTGCTGGGCGGCACGCGCCTGGCCGGAGGCCACGGCAGCGTTGCGGGCACCTTGATAGGGGCGCTGATGATCGGCGTCATCAACAACGGCATGAACCTGATGAGCGTGCCCTACTTCTATCAGCTCATCGTCAAGGGCAGCGTGATTCTGGTGGCCGTGTGCATCGATGTGCACAGCAGGCGCAGGCGCTGACGCATGGGCCGGCGGTGCAGCGAACGGCGCACGGGGTTTGATTCCAAAGGGAGGGAGAGCATGCAATCCATCATGACCATGGGCGAGATTCTCGTCGAAATCATGGCCGAGCGAAAAGGCCAGAGCTTTCGCGCGCCGGGGCCGCTGGCCGGGCCCTATGCCAGCGGGGCGCCCGCCATCTTCATCGACCAGGTGGCCCGGCTGGGGCATCCGGCCGCCATCATCGGCTGCGTGGGCGATGATGACTTCGGCTGGCTCAACATCGACCGCCTGCGCCGCGACGGAGTGGACACCAGCGCCATCGCCGTGTGCAAGGGCACCGTCACGGGCAGCGCCTTCGTCACCTACCGCGACAGCGGCGAGCGCGACTTCATCTTCAACATCACCAACAGCGCCTCGGCACAGCTGCAGCCCGAGCAGGTCAACCAGGCCGTGCTCAAGGACTGCGCGCACTTCCATGTCATGGGCTCGTCGCTGTTCTCGTTTCGCATCATCGATGCCATGAAGAAGGCCATCGAGATCGTCAAGGCCCAGGGCGGCACCGTGTCCTTCGATCCGAATGTGCGCAAGGAGATGCTGCGCATCCCCGAAATGCGCGAAGCCCTGGCCTACATCCTGGAATTCACCGACATCTTCCTACCCAGCGGCCACGAGGTCACCCAGCTGGCCCGCTCGGCCGACGAGGCCGGCGCCATCGCCGAGATCTTTGCGCGCGGCGTGCGCGAAATCGTGGTCAAGCGCGGCGCCGACGGCTGCAGCTACTTCAGTGCCGACGAGCGCATCGACCTCGACGCCCTCACCGTGGACGTGGTCGATCCCACGGGCGCGGGCGACTGCTTTGGCGCCACCTTCATCGCCTGCCGGCGCCTGGGCAAGACCGCGCTGCAATCGCTGCGCTACGCCAATGCGGCCGGCGCGCTGGCCGTCTCCAGCAAGGGGCCGATGGAGGGGGCATCCGGCTTTGCCGGGCTCGACGCACTGCTGGCACAACAGCCGCAGCACCTGCGGCATGCGGTGATGGAGGGCTGAAACCATGCCCGCCCACCTCACCCACCCCACCCATCTCACCCACTTCACCCGCCTGGCGCAGTCACGCTCCAGGCAAACGCCAGCAGCCGCAGGCGATGCGCGCGCAACAGGCAGCGCAATCGGCATCTACTCCATCTGCTCGGCCCATCCCCTGGTCATCGAGGCTGCCATGCACCAAGCGCTGGACGATGGCACGCCCCTGCTGGTGGAAGCCACCGCCAACCAGGTCAACCAGTTCGGCGGCTACACCGGCATGCAGCCCGCCGACTTCCGCCGCTTCGTGCTGGCCATCGCCCACCGCGTCGGCCTGCCGCCCGACCGCGTGCTGCTGGGCGGCGACCACCTGGGCCCCACGGCGTGGACGCATCTGCCTGCCGCCGAGGCCATGGAACTGGCGCAGGATCTGGTACACGCCTATGCGGCGGCCGGCTTCGTGAAGCTGCACCTGGACGCCAGCATGGCCTGCGCAGACGACCCCCAGGCGCTGGACGACGAAACCGTGGCCCGCCGCGCTGCCCTGCTCTGCCAGGCGGCCGAGCGCGGCAGCACCTGCCCGGCGCCCGGCCCCGTCTACGTGATCGGCACCGAAGTGCCCGTGCCCGGCGGCGCCGCGCATGCGCTGGAGCATGTGCAAGTCACTGCCCGCGCCGACGCCCAGCGCACGCTGCAGGTGCACCGCGACGTCTTCGCGCAACAGGGGCTGGACCCTGTCTGGCCGCGCATCATTGCCATGGTGGTCCAGCCCGGGGTGGAGTTCGATCACACGCGCGTGGTGGACTACGCGCCCGGCGAAGCGGCCGACCTCAAGCAGTTGCTGCGCCAGCACCCGCAACTGGTCTTCGAGGCCCACTCCACCGACTACCAGCGGCCCGAGGCCCTGCGCCAGCTGGTGCAGGACGGCTTTGCCATCCTCAAGGTCGGCCCCGGCGCCACCTTTGCGCTGCGCGAGGTGCTGTTCGCGCTGGCCTCCATCGAAGAGCAGCTCATCGACGCGCACCAGCGCTCCCACTTGCCCGCCGTGCTGGAGTCCGCCATGCTGGGCCGCCCCGCCAGCTGGGAGCGCTACTACCGCGGCGAGCAGCCCGATCCCGGCGCCCAAAGGCTGCTGCGCATCTACAGCTACAGCGACCGCATCCGCTACTACTGGGCCGACCCCACGGTGAACGCCGCCGTGGCGCGGCTGCTGGACAACCTGTCCGCCTGCACCCTGCCCGAGAACATGCTCAGCCAGTTCCTCCCCGCCCAATACCAGGCCGTGCGCGCCGGGCGGCTGGCCCCCTCGCCCCACGCGCTGGTGCTGGACCGCGTGCGCGAGGCGATCAGGCCGTATGCGGCGGCTTGTGGCCACAGCCTCACAGCTGCCCCGCCTCCCCCCTGATCAAATCCCACACGCTTTGCGCCACCGGCGACAGTTCACGCTGGCGGCGGCGCACCAGCATGATGTCGCGCTGCACGCGCGGCAGCAGGGGGCGGCTGGCGAGGGCGTCGGGGGTGGCGGCTCCACTCGCGGGAGTTCGCCATTCCTGCGGCACGGCCAGTTCCGGCACCACGCTCAGGCCCAGGCCCGCCTGGAGCATGCAGAAGATGGTGGTGGTGTGGCCGACTTCCTGCACGACGGCGGCCTCGGCATCGTGGGCCTGCAGCGCGGCGTCGATCAGGCGGCGGCTGCCCGAGGCGTGGTCCAGCAGTACCAGCGGCTGGCCGGCCAGGTCGCTCCAGGCCACCTGGCGCTTGCGAGCCAGTCGGTGCGTGGCCGGGCAGACCAGGCAAAAGGGCTCGCTGAGTATGGTTTCGCAGTGCAGGTCGTCGCGGCCTTGCGGGTCGATGACCACGCCGAAGTCCACCTCGCCGCTGCGCACGCTTTGCAGCACATCACTCTGGATGCGGTCCAGCAGCAGCAGCTCGATGCCCGGCGCCTGCTCGCGGCAGCGCGCAATGCAGCGCGGCATCAGGTGGGCAGACAGCGTGGGGCTGCTGGCCACGCGCACCTTGCCCAGGCGCTGGGTGGCCAGGCCGCTGACTTCGAGCAGGCATTCATCCAGCGCGTCCAGCACGCGCGTGGCATGGCCCTGCAGCAGGCGGCCGGCGTCGGTCAGCTCCACCTCGCGCGTGGTGCGGTGCAAAAGCTGCACGCCCAGGGCCTGCTCCAGCTCGGTGACATTGCGGCTGACGGCAGGCTGGGTCAGCGCCATCAGCTCGCCCGCGCGGCTGAAGTTGCGGCTTTCCGCCACGGCCAGGAAGGCGCGCAGCTGGCGCAGGCTGATATTCATACGGAAAAATTATAAAACCATCAGATAAATCCATTTCTCTTTTCAATGGCCGTGGCGTCCAATCGGGGCCTTGCAGCCTGGCTGCACGAACCGATAGTTAGTTGGAGAGAGTTTTCCCATGGCACGCCCCCGCTTCGCCCCTGACAATTTCACGCTGATGCTGCTGTCCACCGTGGCACTGGCCAGCTTCCTGCCCGCCTCGGGCGCCGTCTCGCAATGGCTGGAGGTGGCGACCACGCTCATGGTCAGCCTGCTGTTCTTCCTGCACGGCGCCAAGCTCTCGCGCGAGGCCATCTTTGCCGGCATAGGCCACTGGCGCCTGCACCTGACCATCTTCGCGGCCACCTTCGTGCTCTTTCCCCTGCTGGGCTGGGCGCTGCGCCCCGTGCTCGAGCCGCTGGTCACGCCCGAGATGTACATGGGCGTGCTCTTCCTGTGCACGCTGCCGGCCACGGTGCAGTCGGCCATCGCCTTCACGGCCATGGCGCGCGGCAACATGCCCGCCGCCGTGTGCAGCGCCTCGGCCTCCACGCTGATGGGCATCGTGATCACGCCCATCCTGGTCAGCATGCTGCTGCACAAGAGCGCCGAAGGGGGCGATGCGCTGCAGGCCATCGGCAAGATCGCGCTGCAGCTGCTGCTGCCCTTTGTGCTGGGCCATCTGCTGCGGCCCGTGATCGGCGGCTTCATCTCGCGCCATGCCAAGCGCGTGAAGTTCGTGGACCAGGGCTCCATCCTGCTGGTGGTGTACACGGCCTTCAGCGCCGCCGTCATCAGCGGCCTGTGGCAGCAGACGCCCCTGCCTGCGCTGCTGGGCCTGCTGCTGCTGTCGTCCATCCTGCTGGCCCTGGTGCTGGTCATCACGTCATGGACGGCGCGCCGCCTGGGCTTTTCCAAGGAAGACGAGATCACACTGGTGTTCTGCGGCTCCAAGAAGAGCCTGGTCAGCGGCGTGCCCATGGCCAAGGTGCTGTTCGAGTCCAGCGCCGTGGGCGCCATCGTGCTGCCGCTGATGGTCTTCCACCAGCTGCAGCTCATGGTCTGCGCCGTGCTGGCCCAGCGCTATGCACGCCGGCCCATGCACCCCGAGGCGATCGAGGATGGCGCCGTGCCCGCCAGCGCTGCGCCGGCCGCCAAGGCCGAAACGGCGCCAGCCAAATAAGGCGCGGGCGCGTTCCCATCACAAAAAAGCCTGGCTCTCGCGCCAGGCTTTTTTGCATCTCAGCCCTTCAGGGCCAGGTTGTTGAGCTTGTCCAGGCGCTCGGGCCAGCTTCCCTGCTGCGCCGACTGCAGCAGGATGCGCGTCCAGGCGATCCAGGCGTCCCACTGCACGCGCTTGTCCCAGGCATTGCCCCAGCCGCTGAAGCACTGCAGCGCGCTGGCGGCTGCGCGCGCGGCGTCGTCGGCACGGCCGGCAGACAGGTAGAGCTGGGCCAGCACCATCTGCGGCTCGCCCACCCAGGGGTTCAGGCGCACGGCGCTTTCCAGCACGGCCGTGGCGGCGTCCAGGTCCACCAGCGGCTGGTCCAGCTGGATCACCGACCAGTACAGCGACACGGCAGCGGCCTCGTCGCCGGGCGACAGCTGCCGGCTGCAATGGTCGAACACCGGCGGCAGCGGCAGCTGGGCGCGCAGCGCCGGGTGCTGCAGCGCACGGCCCAGGTCGCTGATCTGGCTGAGCATGCGGCTGGCAGGCCGCATGGGACCGGGCCACAGCGAGGCCGCCCAGTGCACGCCCTGCTGCCGCTGGTTCTGCACCTGCGGAAACTGCGAATAGATGTCTTCCTGCCAGCTGAACCACTGCTCCATGGCATCGGCCATGCTCACGATGGTGAAGGCCGCCACCTCATAGGCGCTCAGGCGCTGGCTGCGGCCGGCGGATTCCAGCGACATGGAGCCGTCTTCGGCCAGGTCGCCGGCCAGTATCTTCTGCATGAACTGCGTGCGGCTCATGGTGCAGAACAGGTAGACCAGGTGCTCGGCGCCCTCGCCCACCAGCTCGCGCAGGCGGCCGCGCTCGCTGCCCGCATCGAACTTGACCAGGTCCACGAAGGCGTTGCCGTAGACGCTGTGCAGCAGGCCCAGCAGGCGCACGTCGCGCGGCTGGCGCCACAGCGCCAGCGAACGGGCCACGCCCGCCAGGTGGTGGCGGAAGGTGCCGGCCTTGTGCCAGTCCTGGCCCACGCCGCGCGCCAGCACCACGGGCAGCACGGGGGCGAGGTCGGCATCCTTGGCCAGCCATTCCTCGTCCAGCAGGTCCTGGGCGCGCGTGAACAGCGCCTCGTCAAGTGTCTGGAACAGTGTCGGGACAGGCAGGCTCATGCAGGCACCTCCATGGCAGCGGCGGGCCGCTGGGTATATTGCGCCACCCAGCCCGCCGTATCGGCGAACAGGCGCAGCGCCTTGATGCGCCGCGTGGCGGTCAGCGTGAAGCGGTGCTCCACGCCGGCCGGTATGCGCAGGTAGTCGCCGGGCTGCACGCGCAGCACGCGCTCTTGGCCGTGGGCATCAAAAAAGCCGAACAGGCCTTCGCCTTCGAGGATGTAGCGCACCTCGTCATCGGCATGGGTGTGGGGCTTGTCGAAGCGCTCCAGCGCCTCGTCCAGGCCCGGGGTGCCCGGGTGCAGCACGACCAGGTCCATGCTGTGGTAGCCATGGGCCACGCATTCGTCGACCACCAGCATGCCCACGGCCTGGACCACGGTGGCCTTGCCGCCGTCGTCCAGCTGGGCCTGCGCCAGCAGCGCGGCCAGGCCGGGCTCGGGCGCCAGCGGGCGGCGCTGCCATTGCACGCCGATGGCGGCCACGAAGTCCGCGTCGGAAACCCGGTGGGATGCGAGGGCGCCCATGGTCTTACCAGGCCGCCGTGTAGGCGCCCTTGAACTGCGTGTCGATGAACTGGCGCACCTCGGGCGACTGGTAGGCCTTGACGAAGGCCTGCAGGCCCGCGTCCTTCTCATGGCCGGCGCGCGTGGCGATCAGCACGGTCACGTACGGCGTGTCCGTGGCTTCCAGCGCCAGCGAATCCTTTTGCGGCGACAGGCCTGCGGCCACGGCGTAGCTGCTGTTGACGGCGGCAGCGTCCAGGTCGTCCAGCGAGCGCGCCAGCTGGGCGGCCTCCAGCTCCACGAAGCGCAGCTTCTTCGGATTGGCGGTGATGTCCAGCACCGAGGCACGGGCGCCCGCGCCGGTCTTCAGTTCGATCAGCTTTTGCGCGGCCAGCACCATCAGTGCGCGCGAGCCGTTGGTGGGGTCGTTGGGGATGCCCACGCGCGCACCGCTCTTGAGGTCGGCCAGGCTTTTGATCTTCTTGGAGTACACGCCCATCTGCTGGTTGACCGCACGGGCCACGGGCACGAGCTTGTAGCCCCGATCCTTGTTCTGGGCGTCCATGAAGGGCTGGTGCTGGTAGATGTTGGCATCCAGCTCACCCTGCGACAGGGCCGCATTGGGCTGGATGAAGTCGCCGAACTCGACCAGCTTCACCTTCAGGCCGTTCTTCTCGGCCACCTTCCTCGCCACCTCGGCGATCTGGGCATGCGGGCCCGAGGTCACGCCGATGGTGACCGAGCCGTCGGCCGCATGGGCCGGCAGCGCGGCCATTCCCGCCAGGGGCAGGACGGCAGCCAGGGCCAGTGACTGGAGCAAGGCGCGTTTTTTCATGGAATCCCTCTTTTGGAAAATCTCGCGGCTCCTTGCCGCTGCTGCCACTGCGGCCGTTGGATCAGCGGTGGCTCAACCTGCGCACCGCCCAGTCGCCCAGGCTCTGGATGGCCTGCACGAAGAAGATCAGGATGATGACCACGGCCAGCATCACATCGGGCAAAAAGCGCTGGTAGCCGTAGCGGATGCCCAGGTCGCCCAGGCCGCCGCCGCCAATGGCGCCGGCCATGGCCGAGTAGCCGGTCAGGCTCACGAAGCTGATGGTCAGGCCTGCCACGATGCCGGGCAGCGCCTCGGGCAGCAGGATCTTCCAGACGATCTGGCCCGTGGTGGCGCCCATGGACTGGGCCGCTTCCACCAGGCCGTTGTCCACCTCGCGCAGCGCGGTCTCCACCAGGCGCGCCACGAAAGGCGCTGCCGCAATGGTCAGCGGCACCACGGCCGCCCAGGTGCCGATGGACGAGCCCGTGATCAGCCGCGTCAGCGGGATGATGGCCACCAGCAGGATGATGAAGGGGGTGGAGCGCAGGGCATTGACGATCCAGCCCACGATCTTGTTGGCCGGGCCGTTTTGCAGCACGCCGCCGTGGTCGGTCAGGCGCAGGAACACGCCCAGGGGAATGCCGATCAGGCCGCCCACCAGGCCCGAGACGCCGACCATGATGATGGTCTCCCACAGCGAGCTGACGAACAGCTCCAGCATCATTTCCGAAAAATTCTCAAACATCGCTCAATCCCTGGTGGAAACGATCTGCACCTGCACGCCGGTGGCGCGCAGATGGTCCACGGCGGCATCGATCTTTGCCGCGTCGCCGCTGGCGAAGACGGCCAGCGAGCCGAAGGTCTGCTCCTGGATCTCGTCGATCTGGCCATGCAGGATGGACAGGTCCAGCCCCAGCTCGCGGATCAGGTGCGACAGGATGGGCTGGTAGGCGCTCTCGCCCGCATACGACAGGCGCAGCAGCCGGCCTTGCTGGCCGGGCGCCAGCTGGGCGGCCAGCGCATTCACGCGCACGGCCACCGACTCGGGCAGTTGCTGGGGAACGATCTCGTCGATGAGGCTGCGCGTGATGGCCTGCTGCGGGCGCGTGAACACGTCGATCACGGGGCCCAGCTCGGCGATCTCGCCGCCGTCGATCACGGCCACGCGGTCGGCGATCTGCTTGATCACCTGCATCTGGTGCGTGATCAGCACCACGGTCAGGCCCAGCTCGCGGTTGACCTTGCGCAGCAGGTCCAGGATGGAGCGCGTGGTCTCGGGGTCCAGGGCCGAGGTGGCCTCGTCCGACAGCAGCACCTTGGGGTGGCTGGCCAGCGCGCGCGCAATGCCCACGCGCTGCTTTTGCCCGCCCGAGATCTGTGCCGGATAGCGGTCGCGCAGCGCGCTCAGGCCCACCAGGTCCAGCAGCGGGTCCACGCGCTTCTTGATGTCGTCGGCCGACATGCCCGCCATCTCCAGCGGCAGCGCGGCGTTGTCGAACACCGTGCGCGAGGACAGCAGGTTGAAATGCTGGAACACCATGCCGATGTCGCGGCGCGCCGTGCGCAGCTCGGCATCGCTGAGCTGCATCAGGTCACGGCCGCCCACCAGCACCTGGCCCGAGGTCGGGCGGTTGAGCAGGTTCAGGCAGCGCACCAGCGAGCTTTTGCCCGCGCCGCTGCGGCCGATGATGCCGAACACCTCGCCCGACTCGATCTGCAGGTTGATGCCCCGCAAGGCATGGACGGGCCCGGTGGGGCCCTTGTAGGTCAGGGAAAGATCCCGAATCTCGATCATGAAAAAACGCCGCGGCGCAGGACGGCCTGGGGACGCCGCTGCGCATTGTTGGGAAGTGGGAGCAAATATAGTTTGCGCGTATAAAAACGCAAACTATAAAAAAATTAAGTAATAAGAAGCTCCGGTTATGCCCAGGACTTCACTACTTTCTGCACAACCCTCAACTATGCCTGAATGTGGACACTCCCTGGCCCTGCCGGGCTATGCGTGGCGCCACGGAGCACTGCGGCAAGGCCCTTCTTGCGCCGGCGTCTGATTGACAGTGCGGCCGGCACGCTGCCGTCGCGGCCTGGCGGCCCTGGCCCGCTCCTGCTTTTGACGATGGCAGGCACCTGCCGCTGCCGCCGCGCTGACGCCAGAAGCAGCCTTTGCTGACAGGCCGCGCGGCATGCGCCCTCCTACAGTGGGCTCAACCCCACAGGAGAAGAGCGCCATGCGCCCAGAACAACACTCCGGCGCCGGCAGCCAGGCCGGCACGGCTCCCTTGTCGCGGCGCGGCTTTCTGCAGGCCGCCAGCATCGCAGGCGTCAGCGTCTGGGTGGCGCCGCTGGCCAGCCAGGCCTATGCAGCCCTCTTTGAAGACCGCGTCCTGGGCAGCGTGGCCCGCGAGCCGGCCACCCAGCTGCCGCGCATGCGGCTCGATGGCCGCTCCAAGGTCATGGGCGCCAAGGTCTTCGCCCGCGACATCCGCGCACGCGACATGCCGCACTGGCCCCAGCAGCAGTCCCATGCCTTCATCGTGCGCACCACGCTGGCCGACCGGCTGTTCGACGGCATGGACCTGTCTTCCCTGGACGGCGAGCTGGCGCCCGACCGCGTGGTCACCGCCGAAGACCTGGCGAGCGACGGCCTGGCATTTCCCGAGTTCTATGGCGAAGACATGCTGCTGCCCGCAGGCAAGACCCCCGCCTACCTGGGCCAGGCCGTGGCCATCCTCATCTACCACGACTTCGCGCGCTTTCGCTTTGCCAAGGAAAGGCTGCAGGCCACGGCCGGCGTCATCCGCTACGGCCGCATCACGGGCGCGCTGGACCGTCCGCCCTGGGGCGTGTTCCGCTATGTGCGCCAGGGCGGCGCCACGGCCTTTGACGACGACGTGTTCTCCAGCCTGCGCGATGCCCCGCTGTTCCCCGCCGAACGCAAGCCGCTGGTCTGGCCGCAGATCTCCAAGGCCGATGCGGTCACGGCACGCGGCCTGCGCGCGGCCGAGCAGATCGCCCAGGAGCTGGCCACCCCGCCCGCCGACTGGCTGGTGCTGCAGCGCCACTACGCCACGCAATCGGTGGACACGGCCGCGCTGGAGCCCGACAACGCCAACTGCTGGTATGACGCGGCCACGCAAAGCCTGCACATGGTGCTGGCCACGCAGTCGCCGCACGAGGTGGCCGAATGGGCAGCGCAGATGGTGCAGGCCAGCAGGTTCCCGCTCAAGAACCTTTTCGTGCACCCGTGCTACACGGTGGGCTACGGCTCCAAGGACCACGCGCCCATGCCCTACTACGGCCTGGTCTGCGCGCTGTATGCGGACGGCAAGCCCGTGCGCCTGGCCAATGACCGGTTCGAGCAGTTCCAGTCCTCGCTCAAGCGCCATGCCTTCGAGATCGACTACACCATGGCCATCGACAGGAAGACCGGCCTCTTCCAGAGCCTGGTGGCCAGCATGACGGCCAATGGCGGCGGGCGCGCCAACTTCTCGCCCTCGGTGGCCATGGTGGGCGGCACGGCGGCGCAGTCCATCTACTACTTTCCCAAGAACGACATCACCGCCGTGGCACTGGCCAGCCGCGCGTTGGATGCGGGCTCGGCACGCGGCTACGGCACGCTGCAGAGCATGGCGGCCACCGAGATGATGGTGGACGAAATCGCCGAACTGCTGCAGATCGACCCCATCGAGCTGCGCCTGCGCAACGTGCTGACCTCGGGCGCCAAGAACACCCAGGGCGCCATTGCCGCAGGCGCCCTGCGCGCCGACGAGGTGCTGGAGCGCGCCCGCCGCCACCCGCTGTGGACCGAGCGCGCCAAGCGCAAGACCGCCTACGAGGCCAGCCACCCGGGCCAGCGCTACGGCGTGGGCTTTGCCTGCGTGCAAAAGGACTTCGGCACGGGCGGCGAGGCGGCCTTCGCCCGCATCGAGATATCGCCCCAGGGCCGCGTGCTGCTGCACCACTCTGGCACCGAGATCGGCACGGGCATGGGCACCTCGCAGGCCCAGCTGTGCGTGCAATGGTTCGGCAAGCCCGCCGACGAGCTGCAGACCGCCTGCCTGGACTGGCCGGAGCTGCCGCTCAAGGCCGAGGGCGACAACTACACCATGCCCCAGGCCGACCAGGACCGCTTCGCCACCCGGCCGCTGTGGACGCCGGTCTACGCCTCGCCGGCCAGCGCCAGCAACTCGGCCTACTACTACAGCCACGCCACCAGCGAGACGGCGCGCGTGGTCTTCGAGCACGGCCTGTGGCCGGCCGCCGTCGCCATCTGGAGCCAGGGCACGGGCGGCGGCCAGAAGGCGCCCTACGTGGTGCGCCGCGAGGACGCGCGCTGGGTCAACGGCATGCTCACGGCCAACGGCATGCAGCCGCTGTCCCTGCAGGCCCTGGCCCAGAAGGCCCATGCCATGCAGCTGGTCACGGGCGCCGTGGGCCATACCTTCAACCGCTGGCAATGGGCCGAGGCGGACTTCGACATCCTGGGCACCAGCGCGCGCCGGCCGCTGGACGCGCTGGCCGTGCGCCTGGGCAGCGCGCCCGATGCCGGCGCCGTCACGCCTGTCCCTGAAACCACCGACACGCCGCAGGCGGCCACGCCCGTCGAGGCCTCTGTCACCGCGCGGCGCAGCGCCGCCGGCTACCGCATGATTGCGCGGCGCAACCTGTTCTATCCGCCCATGCAGCGCAACAACGCGGGCGTCACCTACTACAGCGCCAATGCGGCCCTGGTCGAGCTGGCGGTGGACACGGGCACGGGCGCGGTCGAGCTGCTGGCCCACCACTCCATCATGGAGTGCGGGCGGCCCATCGTGCCCGAGCTGGTGCACGGCCAGCTCGAAGGCGGCATTGCCATGGGCATAGGCCATGCGCTGTACGAAACCATGCCGCTGTACGAGGGCGGCCCCGGCGACGGCAACTGGAACTTCCACCGCTACCACCTGCCGCGCGGCAGCGAGGTGGCGGTCTGGAAGCAGACGGCCGAGCTGCTGGCACCTCTGTCGGACACCGATCCGCCCAAGGGCATTGCCGAGGTGGTGATGATTCCCATCGTCGCCGCCATCGTCAACGGACTGCACCACGCCATTGGCAAGCGCTTCCACAACCTGCCCGTGACCCCGCAAAAGATCAGGGAGGCACTCGCACCATGAGCCTTGTCCCGCGCCCCTTGTCGCTGACCGTCAACGGCCAGACCGTCGGCCCCATGGACGTGCCCGAAGGCATGCCCATGATCGACTTCCTGCACGAATACCTGAACCTCACCGGCTCGCGCCTGGGTTGCGGCATCGGCGAATGCCGGGCCTGCACCGTCATCGTGGACGGGCCCGAGGGCAGCCGCGAGATGCGCACCTGCATCACCGGCGCCCACTACTTCCAGGGCCGCAAGGTCCGCACCATCGAAGGCATTGCCGACCCGGCCGGCGCGGACACCGCGCCCCCGCCCTCGCCCGGCGCCTCGGGCCAGCCGCGCAAGGTCATAGCCATCAGCCCCGTGCAGCAGAAGTACCTGGAGCATTTCAGCTTCCAGTGCGGCTACTGCACGCCGGGCTTCGTCATCGCGGCCACGGTGCTGGTCGAGCGCCTGGCCAAGGCGCCCATCCGCGCGGCCGATGTGGAACAGGTCGTGGGCGAGGCGCTGCAGCCCCACCTGTGCCGCTGCACCGGCTATGTGCGCTACTACGCGGCCGTGAAGGACCTGGTCCTGAACACGCCCGGGCTGACCTTGAAAGGATGAGCGCCATGTCCGCCGCCGACCCCAGCGCAGCCACCCCCACC
>NZ_JACVUR010000037.1:0-57953 GCF_016516495.1 Delftia sp. S65 | reverse complement strand
CCTGGCCTCCCCCCCCCCCCGTTGGGGGGCCCCGGGCGGGGCCCGCGCGGGTCGCACAGTGGCATGGCGGCGCCTACAGGCGCTCGATGATGGTGACGTTGGCCATGCCCCCGCCCTCGCACATGGTCTGCAGGCCGTAGCGCCCGCCGCGCGCATGCAGGGCGTGGATCAGCGTGGCCATGAGCTTGGTGCCCGAGGCGCCCAGCGGATGGCCCAGCGCAATGGCGCCGCCGTTGACGTTGAGCCGCGCCGGATCGGCGCCCGTGGCCTGCAGCCAGGCCAGGGGCACGGGGGCGAAGGCCTCGTTGACTTCGTACAGGTCGATGTCGGAGATGCGCATGCCGGCCTTCTTCAGCGCGGCCTGGGTGGCGGGGATGGGGGCCTCCAGCATGATCACGGGGTCATGCCCGAGCAGGCTCATGTGGTGGATGCGCGCCAGCGGCTGCACGCCCAGGGCCTTGAGGCCGCGCTCGCTGACCACCATGACGCCGCTGGCGCCATCGCAGATCTGGCTGGCCGTGGCCGCCGTCACGCAGCCGCCCTCGCGGATGGTCTTGACGCCGGCGATGCCCTCCAGCGTGGCGTTGAAGCGTATGCCTTCATCCACCGTGTGCGGCTGGCCTTCGCCCTCGGCACCGCCTTCGGCGCTGCGCGCCTGCACGGCCAGGATCTCGCGGTCGAAGCGGCCCTCGCGCGCGGCCTGCACGGCGCGCTCATGGCTTTGCAGCGCATAGGCGTCCAGCTGGTCCTTGGCCAGGCCGTACTTGCCGGCCATCATCTCGGCGCCCATGAACTGGCTGAACTCCACGCCCGGGTAGCGCTGCTGCATGGCCGGGCTCATGTACACGCCCAGGCCGGCCTTGGCGGGCAGGGCGTTGGGCGTGCCCATGGGCACGCGCGACATGCTCTCCACGCCTGCGGCGATCACCATGTCCATGCTGCCCGACATCACGGCCTGGGCCGCGAAATGCAGTGCCTGCTGGGACGACCCGCACTGCCGGTCCACCGTGGTGCCCGGCACGGACTCGGGCAGGGACGAGGCCAGCACCGCGTTGCGCGCCACGTTCGTCGCCTGCTGGCCGACCTGGCTGACGCAGCCCATGATCACGTCCTCGACCTGGGCCGGGTCGGCCTGGCTGCGGCGCACCAGCTCGTCCAGCACCTGGGCCGCGAGATCGGCCGGATGCCAGCCCGAGAGCTTTCCGCCGCGCTTGCCGCCCGCCGTGCGCGTGGCGGCAACGATGTATGCCTGTGCCATGGATATGTCTCCTGTTCCTGTATTCCTGGGGGGATGGTGGCCCGGCCGGCGCGGGCCGGGCATCGTCGCAAGCGACGATTCCGGCCAGGGAAAACGCGGGGACGGTGCCTGCCGTGAGGCCTGGGCTGTACGCCTAGCGCGGCGCCATGCGGATGGCACCGTCCAGGCGCACGCACTCGCCGTTGAAGTAGCCGTTGGTGATCATGGTCTCGGCCAGGTGGGCGTATTCGTCGGGCTGGCCCAGCCGCTTGGGAAAGGGCACGGAGGCGGCCAGCGCGGCCTTCACGTTGTCGGGCGCGCCCTGCAGCAGCGGCGTGTCGAAGATGCCGGGCAGGATGGTGTTCACGCGGATGCCTTCGCCCATGAGGTCGCGCGCGATGGGCAGGGTCATGCCCGTGATGCCGGCCTTGCTGGCCGAGTAGCTGGCCTGGCCCATCTGCCCGTCCTGCGCCGCCACCGAGGCGGTGTTGACGATGGCGCCGCGCTCGCCGTCGGCCAGCGGCTCCAGCGTGAGCATGCCCGCGGCCGACTTGGCGATGCAGCGGAAGGTGCCCACCAGGTTGATCTGGATGATGCGGTCGAAATTGGCCACGGGCAGGTGCCGGATCTCGCCCGTGGCCTTGTCGCGGCTGGCCGTCTTGACGGCATTGCCCGTGCCCGCGCAGTTGACCAGGATGCGCTCCTGCCCATGGGCCGCGCGGGCCTGGGCAAAGCCCGCGTCCACGCTGGCCTCGTCGGTCACGTCCACGCGGCAGAACAGGCCGCCTGTCTCGCGCGCCAGCGCCTGCCCGGCCGTCTCGTTGAGGTCGAACAGGGCGACGCGCACGCCTTTTGCGGCCAGGCGGCGCGCGGTGGCCGCGCCCAGGCCCGATGCCCCGCCCGTGACGACGGCGCTGATGCTTGCGTCAAGCTGCATGTGAAGGTCTCCTTGGTTGGTGCGTTGGCGGCGCGCCGTTGCCTGTCGCCTTGGATCGGGACAGGCGGCGGTCCGCCACCTATGATCTGCCTCCAAGTCTAGGAATCGCCCCGTCTTGCCGCCATCGTCGAAACCGACGAAAGTGCCCGGTGCCTCACCCCTTCACAGTGCCCCCTGCCTGCATGCAGCCCCCAGCGCCCACCCCTTCCTCCGGCCCCGGTCCGGGTTCCGGCTACGTGCCGCAGGCCAAGCTGAGCCCGCCGCGCGCCGCTGCCGCCCAGGTGGCCCGGCTGGCCGTTGCCGCGCGCTGGCCCGAGGCCTTGCGCGCCCGCGTGGTCCTGGTGCGCGCCCCTGCCGGCTTCGGCAAGACCACGGCCATGCGCCAGATGCGCGAGCGCCTGCAGGCCGAGGGCCAGGCCACGGCGTGGCTGACGCTGGATGCCGCCGACAACGATGTCTCGCGCTTTCTGCAGTGCCTGGGTGCGGCCGTGCGCACCCTGGGAGTGGGGCCGTCGCAAGGCGCCGGCGAGTTGTCCCAGGCCCTGCATGCGCTGGCCGGCGAGGGCCGCTCCTTTGCGCTGTTCATCGATGATTTCGAGGTGCTGCACAACGATGCCGTGCTCGGCCTGGTGCGCCAGCTCATGGAGCAGCTGCCCGAGCGCGGGCGCCTGGTCATAGGCTCGCGCGCGCTGCCGGCCCTGGGACTGGGGCGGCTGCGTACCAGCGGCCAGTTGCTGGAGATCGATGCGGCGCTGCTGCGCTTTTCCGTGGGCGAGGCCGAGGAGTTCTTTCGCCTGCGCGGCTGCCCGCTGCCGCGCGAGGCCCTGGCGCGGCTGCTGGACAAGACCGAAGGCTGGATAGGCGCGCTGTGGCTGGCCTCGCTGGCGCTGGAGCGCCATGGCCCGCACAGCGATTTCATCGAGCGCTTCTCGGGCTCGGAGCGCGCCGTGGCCGACTACCTGGCCGAGGATGTGCTGGCCCAGCAGCCCGCGTCCGTGCGCGACTTCCTGCTGCGCACCAGCATCCTGCGCACGCTGGATGCCCAGGTCTGCCAGGCCCTGGTGCCGCGTGCCGACGGCGCCGCCATGCTGCAGGCGCTGGAGCAGGCCCACCTGTTCCTGGTGCCGCTGGCCGACGAGGCGCAGGGGGGCCAGGGCGGGCACAGCTGGCGCTACCACAGCATGTTTGCCGACTTCCTGCGCGCACAGCTGCTGCGCGAGCAGCCCGGTGAATTGACGCGCCTTCACCTGGCGGCCAGCGGCTGGTACGAATCCTGCGGCCGGCCCGTGCCCGCCATCGAGCATGCGCTGGAAGGCGGCGACCTGCCGCATGCCCTGTCCCTGCTGGCGCGCCACGCCGAGGCGCTGATGGAGCAGGGCCGCATGCGCCTGCTGTCGCGCTGGTTCTCGGCCATGCCGGCGCCGCTGATGGCGCGCGAGCCGCTGCTGCAGGCCGTGGCCGCCTATGCCGACTGCTTCACGCGCGGCCCCTGGCAGGCGCAGCAGCGGCTGGACGCCTTGCGGCCCCGCATGGCCGCGGACCCCGCCGCGCAGGCGCTGGTCATGGCCCTGCAGCCGCTGCTGCTGGCCATGATGGACCGCGTGGAAGAGGCAGCACCCCTGGGCCGCCAGGCGCTGGCCTGCCTGCCCAGCTGCCGGCCGTTCGCGGACAGCTCGCTGACCAATGCCATGGCCTACGTGGTGTCGGTGCTGGGCGATGCCGAGGAGGCCCACCGCCTGCTGGACGCGGCGCGCAGCACCCAGGCCGGCAGCCTGTTCAGCCGCATGTACACCGAGGCCATGGAGGGCGTGCTGGACCTGTCGGGCGGACGGCTGCGGCAGGCGGCATCGCGCTTTCGCGTGGCGCTGGCCGCCACGCCGCGCAGCGCCTCCTACAACCCCACCAACGGCAATGCCTGGGCCGGCGTGCTGCATGCCGGCGTGCTCTACGAGACCAACGACCTCGATGGCGCCGACCACCTGCTCAACGTCTACCTGCCGCTGGCCCGCGACGTGGGCCTGCCCGACCATGTGATCTCCAGCTACCGCATGCGTGCGCGCATTGCCTTCGTGCGTGGCGATGTGGATGCGGCCTTCGGCCTGCTGACCGAACTGGAGTACCTGGGGCATGAACGCCAGCTGCCCCGTGTGACGGCCAGCGCGCGGCTGGAGCATGCGCGCATCTTCGTGCTGCAGGGCAACCGGGCCGCCGCGTCCGAGGCGCTGGAGCGTGCCGACGATCCCGGCGTATGGCCGCGCGTGGAACGCCTGCGCCTGCCGCCGCACGAGGTGGAGGACATCGCCATCGCCCGGCTGCGCTGGGGTCTGCACTTTGGCGACTGCCGTGCCGTGCGCGATGCCATCGCCCCCTTGCTGGCCGATGCGCAACTGCGCGGGCGCCGCCACCGCAGCCTCAAGCTGCAGGTGCTGTGCGCGCTGGCCGAGGCGGGCTGCGGCGACTTGGACGCCGCCGCCGCCAGGCTGGCCCAGCCGCTGCGCCACGGTGCCAGCGAAGGCTTTGTGCGCCTGATGCTCGATGAGGGGCCGCTGCTCGCGCCCGTGCTGCAGCGTGTGCTGTCGCCCTCACTGTCGCTTTCACAGACGCCTTCACTGACGCGCCGCACGGAAGCGGCGGAGCCGGAGGCGGCCGCCCATGCGCAGCGGCTGCTGTCTGCCCTGGGCGAGCCTGCCGAGCCCGCCGATCCCCCCGAGCTGCAGGCAGCGGATGCGCCCCAGGGCCCGGCGCCGGCCACGGCGCTTGCCGAGCCCCTGACCCGCAAGGAGCTGCGCGTGCTGGAATTGCTGGCCTCGGGCTACTCCAATGCGGCCATGGCCGAGAAGCTCTTCGTCTCCGACAGCACGGTGCGCACCCACCTGCGCAGCATCAACCTCAAGCTGGGCGCGCGCAGCCGCACCCAGGCCGTGGCGCTGGCGCGGGAGCTGCGGGTTTTGCGCTAGGCCGCTGGCGGCTCAAGCCTGCAGATGGCGCGCATAGGTCAGGAACACTTCGTCACGCACCCAGCCCAGCGACTCGTACAGCGCCTGGGCGCGCAGGTTGTTGCGGGCCGTGGTCAGGTCCATGCGTGCATGGCCCGTGGCGCGGGCATGGGCTTCGGCCGCCAGCAGCAGGGCGCGGCCCACGCCCAGGCGGCGAGCATCGGGCGCCACGAAGAGGTCGTAGAGCACGTAGATGGGCGCGGCCAGTACAGAGCAGAACGAGGGATAGAGCTGGCAAAAGCCCAGGGCCCTGCCGTCCGGTCGGCGGGCCAGCAGGATGACGGATTCGCCGCGCTCCAGCCGCGCCGTGATGAAGGCCAGCGCCGTGTCGGCATCCGCAGGTTGCTCGTAGAACTGGCGGTAGGCATCGAACAGCGGGGCGATCAGCGCGGCGTCTTCGGGGATGGCGGTGTGTATGGCTGTGGAGTTCATCGGTGGTCCGGGGCGGAGGGTGCCAGCATGGCGCAGGGCAAGGATGCCGTGCTCATATCTTTGCTGAATCTCTCCATTTGGAGATGTGATTTGACCTGGATCATGGACAGACGGAACACTTCCGGCCCATGTCCGAACAAAAGATCGAGTTCTACAAGGGGGCCGCTGGCGGCTGGGGCGCATTGCGCAGCGTGAGCCAGGCTCTGATGCGCCAGGATATCGCCGTCAAGGGCGCCAAGACGCTGCTGTCGGCCAACCAGCCCGACGGCTTCGACTGCCCGGGCTGCGCCTGGCCCGACCGCAACCACCATTCCACCTTCGAGTTCTGCGAGAACGGCGCCAAGGCCGTGGCGGCCGAGGCCACGGCGCGCCGCGTGACGCCCGAATTCTTTGCCCGGCACACGGTGGCCGAGCTCATGGCGCAAAGCGATTTCTGGCTGGAAGACCAGGGCCGGCTCACCGAGCCCATGGCGTACGACGCGGCCAGCGACCGCTACCGGCCCATCGCCTGGGACGACGCCTTTGTGCTGATCGCCCGCCACCTGAACGCGCTGCCCGACCCTGACCAGGCCATCTTCTACACCTCTGGCCGCGCCAGCAACGAGGCAGCCTTTCTGTACCAGCTGTTCGTGCGCGCCTACGGCACCAACAATTTCCCCGACTGCTCCAACATGTGCCACGAGCCCAGCGGCAGCGGCATGAAGCCGCAGATCGGCGTGGGCAAGGGCACGGTGCAGCTGGCCGATTTCGAGCAGGCCGATGCCATCTTCATCTTCGGCCAGAACCCCGGCACCAACCACCCGCGCATGCTGGGCGAGCTGCGCGCAGCCCACAAGCGCGGCGCGCGCATCCTGAGCTTCAACCCGCTGCGCGAGCGCGGGCTGGAGCGCTTCCAGGACCCGCAAAGCAAGCTGGAGATGGCCACCCTGGGCGCCACGCCCATCAGCACGCACTACTTCCAGCTGCGCGTGGGCGGCGACATCGCGGCCGTCAAGGGCATCATGAAGCATGTGATCGCGCAGGACGATGCACTGGGGCATGGGTGCGGCGGCGTGCTGGACCATGCCTTCATCGCCGAACACACCATCGGCTTCGAGGCCCTGGCCGAGGACCTGCGGGCCGAGGACTGGGGCCTGCTCGAGGCCGAATCCGGCCTGAGCCGCGCGCAGATGCAGACGGCGGCCGAGGTCTACATCGCCGCCCGCAGCACCATCGTCTGCTGGGGCATGGGCATCACGCAGCACATGCATTCGGTGGCCGCCGTGCAGATGCTGGTCAACCTGCTGCTGCTGCGCGGCAACATAGGCCGCCCCGGCGCAGGTGCCTGCCCGGTGCGCGGCCATAGCAATGTGCAGGGCGACCGCAGCATGGGCATCTGGGAAAAGCCGCCGGCCGCGCTGCTGGACCGGCTGCAGCAGGTCTTCGGCTTCGAGCCGCCGCGCGCCCACGGCGTGGACGTGGTTGAGTCCATACGCCTCATGCTCGAGGGCCGGGGCAAGGTTTTCTTTGCGCTGGGCGGCAACTTCGCGGCGGCCACGCCCGACACGCATGCCACCTGGCAGGCGCTGCGCCGCTGCGACCTGACCGTGCATGTGACCACCAAGCTCAACCGCAGCCACCTGGTGCACGGCCGCGAGGCGCTGATCCTGCCCTGCCTGGGCCGCACCGAGATCGACATGCAGGCCACCGGCCCGCAGGGCGTGACGGTGGAGGACTCCATGGGCATGGTCCACATCTCCAGCGGCATCAACCCGCCTGCGTCCGAGCACCTGCTCAGCGAGATCGCCATCGTCGCGCGCCTGGCCGCCGCCACGCTGGGCGCGCAGCGGCCCGTGCCCTGGCTGGAGCTGGCTGGCGACTATGCGCGCATACGCGAGCTGATCGAGCAGGTCTTCGACGACTTCCACGACTTCAACGCGCGCGTGGCCGTGCCGGGCGGCTTCAAGCTGCGCAATGCGGCGAGCGAACGCATCTGGGAGACGCCCCGGGGCAAGGCCGGCTTCTTCGTGCACGCCGTGCCGCGCGACACGCCCGTGCACCGCGCGCGCGCCGCGCGCAGCCCCGGCGCATCGCCGGTGTTCACGCTGTTCACCACGCGCTCGCACGACCAGTACAACACCACCATCTATGGCATGGACGACCGCTACCGCGGCGTCTTCGGACAGCGCCGCGTGGTCTTCATCCATGCCGAGGACATCCGCGCCCTGGGCATGAAGAATGGTGACTGGGTGGACCTGCAGACGGTGTGGGATGACGGCCAGCAGCGCAGCGCCGAGCGCTTCAAGCTCGTGGCCTACGACATTCCGCGCGGCTGCATCGCTGCCTACTATCCGGAGACCAATCCGCTGGTGCCGCTGTCGGCCACGGCCATCGTGGCGGGCACGCCCAGCTCCAAGTCCATTCCCGTGCAGCTGGTGGCGCACAGGCTGCCTGCCGTGCCGTCTCCCGCGCTGGAAGAAATGGCGGCCTGAAGTGCAAGGCATGGAAGAACTGGCCGCCGCCATCCTGCGCGAATTGGCCACCGAGCCCGCACCCATGTCCCTGCCCAGGCTGGGCAAGCGCCTGGGGCAGGGCGCCAGCGTGCTCATGCGCTGCCTGGCGCTGATGGGCGATGCGCCCATTGCCGGCACACCGGGGCCGGGCTGGGTCAGGCTGGAGCAGGAAGAGGGGCGGTGGCTGGCGGCCCTGACGGAGCGCGGGCGCTTGTGGGTGGAGGCCGAGGCCTGTCAGGCGCTGGCCGAAGGCACGGGCCGCGTGCGGTAGAACTGCATCGGAAACTCCTGCATTTCCTTGGCGTGCTGGTTGATCACCGCGCGCTTCATCTTGCCGACCACATGCATCTCGCAGGGCTTGCAGTCGAAGCGCAGCGTGAGTTTTTCCTTGCCGTTGATCAGCTGCAGCGGCTCGGCCTTGATGGTGCCCTTGACGCCGATGACGCCCTTGGCCTGCTTGGGGCACAGGCTCATGGAAAAGCGCACGCAATGCTTGGTGATCATCAGGCTGACTTCGCCTTCTTCTTCCTTGCTCTCGTAGGCCGCGTCCATGACCTTGACGCCGTGCTTGATGTAGAAGTCGTGCGCCTTCTGGTTGTAGACGTTGGCCAGATAGGTCAGCGTGTCCTCGGGGAAGGGCACGGGCGGCTCCACGGGCAGGGCGCGCGGCAGGCGCATGAAGCCGGCCTGGCGCGCGGCCTCCAGCGCGGCGACGGCGTCGCGGCGCAGCTGGTTCAGGGCCGAGGCCGGCACGAACCAGGGCTGGCTCAGCTGCAGGCCGATGTCATGCACGGAGAAGATGGTGGCGCCGAAACGGCCCAGCTGCTCGCGCAGCGTGGCCTCGGCACGGGCTGCGTCGGTGGCGGCCTGGTGTTCCTGCGCGATGGCGGCAGTGGCGGTGAAGCCGTCCTCGTCGGTCAGCGTGAGCGCAAAGCCGTCGGGCGTTTCCTTGAGTTCGGCCCACAGGCCGATGCGGCGGTCGCTGGACTTCTTGTCCAGCGTGCGCACCCAGGCCATGTCGCGGTTGCGGTTGACCTCCAGGCCCTTGCGCAGGTCCTTGAAACCGGCGATGGGGTCCTTGGGGAACAGGCGCCACAGCGACTTCTTCGCATCCACCGATTCGGCGCGGTTGATCTGCAGGCCCACCAGTTCCTTTTGCAGGTCGTAGTAGCACAGGCCGTCGCCGTTGTGCAGTTCGGTGTCGCGGCTCGAGGTCTCGATCTCCACGAAGTTCTCGCCCACCTTGGTGACCCAGCCGATGGCGCGGCCCGGCGTCTTGGGCGTGTCGAAGGCGCCGATGTCTTCCTTGCGGCCATTGACGAAGTAGTCGGTGAACTCGCGGTTGAAGTTCTGGTCGGGGTCGGGCGTGAAGCTGAACGTGGTGCTGCCAGAGGATGAGCGCGCCAGGGGCGTGTCGGAGAACTCGCGCTCCTCGATGATTTCGTCCAGCAGCTTGCGGTAGTGGGCCGTGATGTTCTTCACGTAGCCCATGTCCTTGTAGCGGCCCTCGATTTTGAAGCTGCGCACGCCGGCGTCGATCAGGGCGCGCAGGTTGTCGCTCTGGTTGTTGTCCTTCATGGACAGCACGTGCTTTTCGTGGGCGATGATGCGGCCGCTCGCGTCCAGCACCTCGTAGGGCAGGCGGCAGGCCTGGTTGCAGTCGCCGCGGTTGGCGCTGCGGCCCGTGTGGGCGTGGGTGATGTAGCACTGGCCAGAGTAGGCCACGCACAGCGCGCCGTGCACGAAGAATTCGATGGTGGTGCGCGCCGGGTCGGTGGCCGCCCGCACGGCGGCGATCTGCTGCAGGTCCAGCTCGCGCGCAACGACGATCTGCGACAGGCCGGCGTCCTGCAGGAAGCGCGCCTTCTCGGGCGTGCGGATGTCGGTCTGGGTGCTGGCGTGCAGCTGGATGGGCGGCAGGTCCAGCTCCAGCAGGCCCATGTCCTGGATGATCAGCGCGTCGGCACCGGCCTCGTAGATCTGCCAGGCCATCTTGCGGGCGGCCTCCAGTTCATCGTCGCGCAGGATGGTGTTGAGCGTGATGAAGATGCGGCTGCCGAAGCGGTGCGCGTGGTTGATCAGCCGCTGCAGGTCGCGGATGTCGTTGCCTGCCGTGGCGCGTGCGCCGAAGGCCGGGCCGCCGATGTAGACGGCGTCGGCGCCATGGTTCACGGCCTCGATGCCGATGTCGGCATCGCGCGCGGGTGACAGGAGTTCGAGCTGGTGGGGCAGGAGGGACATGGGGCTTTGTGGTGTTCTGTGTTCGTACCCGCACCGGCGTGGGGGCCGGGCGTCGGGCGCAATGCGGGGGAAACTGGCCCCCACGCTACCCTTGCTGCGCAAGGTCCGCTGCCCCCCAAGGGGGCCGCTTTTTGTCTTGGGGCGGCCCGGCGACAAAAAAAGGCCCCCACTCTTGGGGCGGTCCGGCGACGAAAACCTCGCAGCCCGCTTGCGGTGAGGCGCAGCATTATCGCCGCAGCCCCGAAAAAACGCGCGCCAGGGGGTATGCGCCCGATGCCCTGGCGGGCGGCGCCGGTTTTTGCCTATCCTTTAGGATGCGCACTGCACGGGCCGGGCCGCCATGCCGGATACCCCGGCCCGTGCCTGCTCCGCCCCGGGCCTGATGCGCACTTTCTGCGCCAGGCCTTGCCCGGCCGGGCAGCGCCCGAGTGGGCCACGCCGCAGCGGATTTCGTTTGCCAGGGCGCCTGTTTCACAGATTGACCGTTTTTTCCAGGAGTTGCCATGCACGCCTCGATTCGCCATTTCCCGTGGGCCGGCCCGGCCCTGCTGTGCACCCTGCTGGGCAGCGGCGGCCTGGCCTGGGCGCTGCCGGGAAGCGGCCCGGCCAACGGGCAGTCGGCAGGGGCTTCCGCTGCGGCGGCTGCACCCGGTACGGCCGCTGCACCCGCTGCGCCTGCTGCTCCCGGTACAGCCGATGCGCCCCTGGTGGTGCGCATTGCCCATGCGGGGCCGGTGTCCGGCCCCATCGCCAGCCTGGGCAAGGATGAGGAAAACGGCGTGCGCATGGCCCTGGACGATCTCAACGCCAAGGGGCTGGAGATCGGCGGGCGCAAGCTGCGCTGGAAGCTGGAGGCCGGCGACGATGGCGGCGACCCCGGCCAGGCCGTGGCCCTGGCCCGGCGCCTGTGCGACAAGAAGGTGGCGGCCGTGGTCGGCCACCTGCAGTCGGGCACCACGCTGCCGGCCACATCCATCTACCACGACTGCGGCATCGTCATGGTCACGCCCGCAGCCAGCAACCCGGCCATCACCCAGGCGGGCTACGACACCACCTACCGCGTGATCGCCGACGACCGCGCCATGGTCGATGCGCTGGTCGCGCACGCCGTGGGCAAGCTGGGCGTCAAGCGCGCGGCCATCATCGATGACCGCTCGGCCTACGGCCAGGGCATCGTGGCGCTGTTCGAGGCCGAGGCGCGCGAGCAGGGCATCGAGATCGTGGACAAGCAGTTCACCGGCGACAAGGCCACCGACTTCGTGCCCATCCTCACCGCCATCAAGGGCAAAAAGCCGGACGCCATCTTCTTCGGCGGCCTGGACGCCCAGGCCGGCCCCATGCTCAGGCAGATGGCCCAGCTGGCCATGGACAAGGTGCGCCTGCTGGGCGGCGACGGCCTGTGCACGCTGCGCCTGCCCGAGCTGGCCGGCAACACGTCCCCGCTGCGCAATGTGACCTGCGCCGTGGGCGGCAGCCCGCTGGAGCGCATGCCGGGCGGCGCTGCCTGGAAGCAGCGCTACGACCAGCGCTTTCCCGACCAGTACCAGGTCTTCAGCCCCTACGCCTACGACGCCACCATGGTGCTGGCCCAGGCCATGCTGCGGGCCGACTCCATCCGGCCCGATGCCTATATCCCCTATCTGCGCCAGACCCGGCATGACGGCGTGACGGCGCCGATTGCCTTCACGCCCCAGGGCGAGCTGCAGGCGCCGGTCGTCACGCTCTACCACTATGCGCAGGGCGTGCGCAAGCCGCTGCCCTGACCCCCAGTCGCCTGGACACTGTGACACCTTGACTGCCGAGCACCGTCCACTGCCGCAGGCCGACGACGAGGCCTGGATGCGCGCCGCCCTGGAGCTGGCGCGTGCCGCCGCCCAGGCAGGCGAGGTGCCCGTGGGCGCCATCATCGTCAAGGACGGCTCCATCGTCGGCCAGGGCCGCAATGCGCCCGTGGCCCAGGGCGACCCCACGGCCCATGCTGAGGTGCTGGCGCTGCGCGACGCGGCCGCGCGCCTGGGCAACTACCGGCTGGACGATTGCACGCTCTACGTGACCCTGGAGCCCTGCACCATGTGCAGCGGCGCCATGCTGCATGCGCGCCTGGGCCGCGTCGTCTATGGCGCGGCCGAGCCGCGCACGGGCGCGGCCGGATCGGTGCTGGACGTGTTTGCGCTGCCGCAGATCAACCACCACACGCAGGTGACGCGCGGCGTGCTGGCCGGCGAATGCGCGGCCCTGATGTCGGACTTCTTTCGCACGCGCCGCGCCGAGCAGCGCGCGGCCCAGCCCCATCCGCTCAAGGACACGGCGCTGCGCCATGCGGATTCCACCTTTGGCGGCTTTGCCCAGCCGCAGTGGCGCAGCGATCTGCCGGCGCTGGCAGGCCTGCGCCTGGCCGTGGTCGATGAAGGACCGCACGATGCGCCGCTGACCTGGCTGTGCCTGCACGGCAGCCCCTCATGGGGCCAGCTGTTCCAGCCCATGCTGCCCGGCTGGCTCCAGGCCGGCCATCGCGTGGTGGTCCCCGACCTGCCGGGCTTTGGCCGCAGCGACCAGCCCAAGAAGGAGAAGGCGCACAGCGCGGCCTGGCATGTGCAGGTGCTGCGCGAGCTGGTGCTGGCGCTGGACCTGCGGAGCATCGTGCTGGTCGGCCATGACGATGGCGCGCACCTGGGCCTGGCCGTGGCGCAGGCCGAGCCCGCCCGTTTTTGCGGCGCCTGGCTCATGAATGCCTGGCCCGCAGGCCCGGCGCCCGATGCCTGCGTGCAATGGTTTGCGCAGGCGGCGCGCAAGCCGTCATGGCCCGTGGGCCGCGCCATGCACGAGGTGGGTGAGGAGGCCGGTGCACAGCCGCAGGCCTGGAACCTGCCGTTTTCCCAGCCCGGCCACCGCGCCGCGCTGCAGGCATGGCCCCGCGTGCAGGCCGAAATGCCGGCCCTGCCGATGGCGTTGCTGGCGCAGTGGAGCCAACAGCAGCGCCTGTGGGTGCAGGGCGGCGAGCACGATGCGCTGATGCCTGCGCCCGCATGGCGCCAGGCCTGGCTGCAGGCGCTGCCACAGCTGTCGCCAGCGCAGCTGCGCCTATCCCCGTGCGGCCATTGGGTTCCCCTGTGCGCTGCCGGCATGGTGGCCGACGCTGTGGAATACTTCCGCCCGTAGGCCTGCGCCGCCGGCCCCTTGCCGGGGCTGCGCAGCGGCAGGTCCCCGTCTTCACTCCCCTTGCAATATGGAGCATGCCGGCCAGGGCCGGCATGGAACCACCTTGGCCACTTCGCGCAGTTCCCGCTCTTCCAGCACGCCCGGCACACCCGGCACGCCCCGCAAAAAGGCAGCCGCTGCCGCGCCTGCACCCGTTGATCACGCGCACGAACATGTGCATTCCGCCGACGGCACCTGCTGTGCCCACGGGCACGAGCATCCACATGACGATGGCGCTGCCCACAGCC
This sequence comes from Delftia sp. S65, assembly GCF_016516495.1. Taxonomy (NCBI): domain Bacteria; kingdom Pseudomonadati; phylum Pseudomonadota; class Betaproteobacteria; order Burkholderiales; family Comamonadaceae; genus Delftia; species Delftia sp. S65. Next base: position 44,172 of record NZ_JACVUR010000037.1, on the reverse strand, counting down.
ACAGCCACGACCACGATCATGGCCATGTGCATGCCGCCGACGGCAGCTGCTGCGGCCATGCGCATGACCAGGGTCCGCGCCACATCTATATCTACTCGCCCGCCGGTGCCGTGCGCGACAAGGCCGGCTTCAAGCGCGGCGTGCGCCGCCTGGAGGCCATGGGCCATCAGGTGGAGATCGATGCCGATGCACTGAGCAGCCACCAGCGCTTTGCAGGCGACGACGCCACGCGCCTGGCGGCCATCGAGCGCGCAGCGGCCAGCGGTGCCGACCTGGCGCTGCCCACGCGCGGCGGCTACGGCCTCACGCGCATCCTGCCGGGCATCAAGTACAAGGCCGTGGCCAAGGCCATCGCAGGCGGCACGCGCTTCGTGGGCCTGAGCGACTTCACGGCGCTGTCGCTGGCCCTGCTGGCCAGGACCGGCGCCACCACCTGGGCCGGCCCGCTGCTGGTGCACGACTTCGGCCGCCCCGACGATGAGGGCGGCGTGGACGACATCATGCTGGACTGCTTCAACGACCTGCTCAGCGGCCAGGGCGAGGGCGCGGGCTGGCAGATGCCGAAGATCGGCCTGCGCGAAGACGGCAAGCCTGCCGTCAAGGATTTCTACATCAGCGGCGGCGCCACGCTGTGGGGCGGCAACCTGGCCGTGCTGGTCTCCCTGCTGGGCACGCCTTACTTCCCGCAGATCAAGGGCGGCATCCTGTTCCTGGAAGACGTGGGCGAGCATCCCTACCGCGTGGAACGCATGCTGACCCAGCTGCTGCATGCCGGCGTGCTGGCCCAGCAAAAGGCCATCGTGTTCGGCCAGTTCAGCGAGTTCAAGCTCAGCTCGCACGACAAGGGCTTCAAGCTGCAGACCGTCATCGACTGGCTGCGCAGCCAGGTCAAGTGCCCCGTGCTGCAGGGCCTGCCCTACGGCCATGTGCCGACCAAGGTGATGCTGCCCGTGGGCGCGCCCGTGTCGCTGTCGGTCGAAGGGCGCGATGCGCTGATCTACTGGGGCCACGTGCACTGAGCGGCAAGGAGCGGACGGCATGCTGCAGATGTGGGAGTTCGCGGCCTACCCGCTGCTGGCGCTGATGTTCGTCGGCATCTTCACGCGCGAGGTGATCGCGCCGGCCTCGCGCAACCATTGCGACCGGCGCTGGCTGATCCTGTCCACGCTGCTGGGCCTGGGCACGCTGGCCACCACCTTGGCGGTAGGCCATCTGTTCTCGGACGGCATCCGCCGCCATGCGCTGCTGGACGTGGGCCGGCAATGGCCGGCCTGGGCCGTGGGCGCGCTGAGCTTTGTGTTGACCAGCTTTGTCTTTTACTGGTGGCACCGCGCCACGCACCGGTCGGACACGCTGTGGCGCCTGTTCCACCAGCTGCACCACAGCGCGCCGCGCGTGGAGGCGCTCACGGCTTTCTTCGCCCACCCCATGGACACGGCGGCCGCCGTGCTGCTGAGCGCGCTGTCCAGCTACTGGGTGCTGGGGGCCAGCCCGCTGGCTGCCGCCTTCGCCATCGGCCTCACGGGGGCGTTCGATCTGTTCCTGCATGCCGACATCCGCACGCCGCGCTGGCTGGGATACATCGTGCAGCGGCCCGAGATGCATACCGTGCACCACCAGTACGGCCACCATGCGCAGAACTACGGCCTGCCCGTCTGGGACCTGCTGTTCGGCACCTGGGCCAATCCGGCCGAGCGGGTGGAGCGCCTGGGCTTCGATGACGACAAGGCCGAGCGCGTGACCGACATGCTGCGCTGGCAAGACGTGCACAAGCAGAACTCCCCCTGAGGCGCTGCGCGCCTTCCCCCTCTCGCTTCGCGGGGGGAAGACAGCCTCGCTGCGGGGCGGCGCGGCCGGCGTAGGCCCTTGCTCGCTGTCCCTTGTTCTTGGCCGCGCCAGTTTTTGAGGCTCTGTACGGTGGCGGTGGGGGCTGACTGCTATTCGAGATACCGGCCGTTTTCCTTGCGGCGGGCGCGCATGCCGGTGCGCAGGAAGAGCACGGTGCCGCCTTGCTCTGCCAGCGGCACGCGCGTGTCGCCGGACAGGTGGGCGTCCAGGCGCTGGGGCAGGTTCTCCAGCAGGGAGCGAATGGCGGACAGGTCGGTGTCGGCGGCCTCGGGGTGGTCGCGCACGAAGCCTTCAAGGTAGGCGCGGGCGTCGGCCTCCAGCTGCTCGCGCGTGGTGGCCAGAGAGACGTAGCTGACGCCGGCCTGGCCCGGCGCCTCGGTGCCCAGCAGGTAGCAGCCGATGTAGTCACCACGGGGCTGGCCCACGGGCGGGTCCTGGGTGAGCTTCTTCAAGAGGCTGAAAGGCCACATTCCACGTACTTCCTGTTTCTGTCGGTTGCCCTGCATCCATGCGCGCAGGGCCGGCAGTGATTGTCGCCTGAAGCCTGCGCCCTGCAGGCGCGGCTTTCTGTCGTGAGCAATGTGAGCATGTCGCGCGCGCATATGCTACAAACTGCAACACTACGATACGAAAAAAGCAGAGGGTGGGGAAAAGAATGGGAATCATGCGAATCCTGAACTCGCGGTGGTGGGGTGTGGGCGCCGTGGCGGTGGTCGGCTCGGCCCTGCTGGCCGGCAGCGCGCTGGCCATCTATGCCGTGCGCGTGCAGCCGGTGCTTGACGGACAGCTCACGCTGGCCGGGCTGGAGCAGCCCGTGCGCGTGCGGCGCGATGATGCCGACGTCACCCATATCAGCGCCTTCTCGCCGCAGGACCTGTGGCGCGCGCTGGGCCATGTGCATGCGCAGGAGCGCGGCTGGCAGCTGGAGTTCAACCGCCGCCTGATGCATGGCACGCTGTCCGAGATCCTCGGGCCGGCCACGCTGGACACCGACAAGCTCATGCGCGCGCTGGACATACGCGGCGCGGCGCGGCGCCAGTACGCATCCCTGCCCGCCAACGCGCGCGAGGCGCTGCAGGCCTACAGCGAGGGCATCGCGGCCTTCTATGCGGCCCTGCCCATGCGCCAGCACCCGCAGGTGCCCGAGTTCATGCTGCTGGACACGTCGCCGGGCGGCGGCGACAACTCGGCCTGGGCGCCCGAGGACAGCGTGGGCTGGGCGCTGATGATGGCGCTGGACCTGGGCGGCAACTGGGGCAATGAATTCGCGCGGCTGGCCGCGCTCTCGCAACTGGACACACAGCAGCTGTGGCAGCTGATGCCGCCTTATCCGGGCGAGGCGCCGGCCACCTCCACCGACCTTGCGGCCCTCTACCGGGGCCTGGGCGTGTACCGCCAGGAGGCACAGGCTGCGTCTGCGCCGAAGGTGGCTGCCGCCAGCGAGGCGAGCGATGCCTGGGCCCGCTGGTCCCGCGACATGGTGCGCGATGCGGGCACCAACGACGGCAAGGGCAGCAACAACTGGGTGCTGTCGGGCAGCCGCACGGCCAGCGGCAAGCCGCTGTTGGCCAACGATCCGCATCTGGGCCTGAGCGCGCCCGCCATCTGGTACTACGCGCGCCTGCAGTCGCCTGCCGGCCAGGCGCAGGACGGCACGCCGCTGTCGCCCATCGACGTGGTGGGGGCCACCCTGCCGGGCCTGCCCTTCGTGGTGCTGGGGCGCACGCGCGAGGTGGCCTGGGGCTTCACCAACACGAATCCCGATGTGCAGGATCTGTACCTGGAGCAGATCGATCCAGGCAACCCGGGCCGCTACCGCACGCCGGACGGCTGGGCGCCTTTCACCGAGCGCAGCGAGCGCATCAGGGTCAAGGGCCGGGCCGATGTGCAGCTCACGCTGCGCAGCACGCGCCACGGCCCCGTGATCAGCGATGTGCAGCCCCAGTACGAGGCCGTGCTCGACAAGCGCCGCTACGCCGTGGCTCTGCGCTGGGCCGCGCTGGACACCGACAACCTCACCGTGCAGGCGGGCCTGCGGGCCAACGAGGCGCGCAGCGTGGCCCAGCTGTTCGAGGCCTTTGCCGACTACCACTCGCCCATGCAGAGCATCGTCGCGGCCGATGTGCATGGCGCCATCGGCTTCAAGGCCGCAGGCCGGGTGCCGCTGCGCGCGGCCGACAACGACCTGCGCGGCGTGGCGCCCGCGCCGGGCTGGGAGGCACGCTACGACTGGCAGGGCTGGCTGCCCTACGACCAGGCTCCTCAGGACGATGGAACGGCGCTGGGCTATCTGGCCACCGCCAACCAGCGCATCACGCGGGAGGGCTATGCCCACTTTCTCACCCAGGACTGGAGCCTGCCATACCGGCACCGCCGCATCTCCGAGCTCATCGAGGCGAAGGACAGGCACGACATGGTCAGCATGGCCTCCATCCAGAACGACCAGACCTCGCTGGCCGCCCGCGCCCTGCTGCCGCAAATGCTCAAGGCCCTGGACGAAGCGCCGGCCACACATCCGCTGGCCCCGCAGGCGCGCCGGGTGATGGCGCAGTTCGATGGCCGCATGGACGCTGCGCAGGCCGCGCCCCTGATCTTTGCCGCCTGGGTGGACGAACTGACGCGCGGCCTGGTGATCCCTCGCATTGGTGCGCAGACCTTTGCGGCCACCTATGGCAAGCGCGACTATCGCGCAGGCATCGAAGGCATGCTGGAACGCCGCGACGGCTGGTGGTGCGCCGCTGCAGGCTGCAGTGCCCAGGTCAGCCAGGCGCTGGACCGGGCGCTGGTGCGCCTGCAGTCCATGCAGGGCAGCGATCTGGGCCGCTGGCGCTGGGGCACGGCGCATGCGGCCCTGAGCAGCCACCGGCCGTTGGGCAGCGTGGGACTGCTGGCAGGCATCTTCAATGTCAGCGTGCCTTCGGGCGGTGACAGCTACACTGTCAACGTGGGACAGTACCTGCCCGGTGATGCCAGGGCGCCGTTCGCCAACCGCCATGCGGCATCGCTGCGCGCCATCTACGACCTGGCCGAGCCCGAGCGCTCGCTGTTCATCTACCAGACCGGCCAAAGCGGCGTGGCCCTGTCCAGCCGCTATGCGGACATGTCTGCCGAATGGGCAGACGGCCGCTACCGGCCGCTGCAGATGGCGCCCGCGCGCTGGCGCCATTCCATGATGCTGCGGCCGCAGTAGGTTGCATTAGGCATTAGGCATTAGGCTGCAGTAGCGGCGCGCGCAGGACTCAGGTGCTGAGGAATTGCTCGATCAGCCCGGCCACGTCCGCCGGCTGGTCGTGGTGCAGCATATGGCCGGCGTCCTGGACCACGGCCGTGCGGCAGTCGGCTATCTGCCCGATGCGCTCGTGGTACTCGGCCAGCGTGTAGCGGTCCTTCCACCACATGCCCAGGCTGTCGTCGCTGGCCTCGACGGCCAGTACCGGCGCCGTGATCGCCCGGTACAGGGCCAGGATTTCTTCCACGCGGAACAGCTGGGCGCTGATGAGCTTGTGCGCCGTGTCGCCCAGGATTTCCCAGCGTCCGTTCGCATCGGGCGCCGCCCAGTGATGGGCCAGCCACAGCGCCTTGTCCCCGGGCAGGCGGCGGTTGGTCTTCATCAGCCTGCGCGCCACGTCCTGCACGCTGTCATAGCTCTTGAGCTCCATGCCGCCGCTGCGCAGCTGGCGCAGCTCGTCCATCCACTGCGCATAGCGCGCAGGCGCCTGGTCGGGCCGGGTGGCCGGCATGCCGAAGCCCTCCAGATTGACCAGCCGGCGTATGCGCGCAGGCCGTGCGCCCGCATACATCATGGACACGTTGCCGCCCATGCTGTGGCCCACCAGGTCCACGGGCGTATCGCCCACCAGGGTGTCCAGCAGGTGGTCCAGGTCACCCAGGTAGTCGGCAAAGTCATGCCGGTCGGCAGGCCAGGCCGGCCGGCTCAGGCCGAAGCCGCGCCAGTCCGGCGCGATGATGCGGCGCCCCGCCATGAAGGCCTCGCCAAAGGCATCGACCACGAACTGGTAGGAGGCCGCCACATCCATCCAGCCGTGCACCAGCACCAGCGGCGCCAGCGCGGGATCGCCATCCACCGGCCCCCACTCGCGCACGTGGTACTCCATGGTGCGCACCGGCACCATGCGCGAGCGCCAGGGGCGTGTGGGAGCGTAGATGGGCGCTTCTTCAGCGGCCGGGGCAGAGAGGGAAGAGGGGGCTTGCAGCATCCCGCCGATTATTCCGGTTTGCTGCTGTGCAGCAGTCAGGGGCGGGACAGCGGTGGCTGGGGATTTCCCGGTGCGCCAGCACGGCTCCCGGCCGGGGTGGGCATCAGCCGTGGCTTTTCGAGGCGGCGGTGCGCGGGCGGGACAGCAGGCTCTCGGCCGGTATGCCCAGGTCATGAAGCCTGTAGAGCATGTTCAGCGTCAGGGGGCGGCTGCGGTTGAGTATTTCGTAGATGCGGTTGGTCTGCCCGATGTAGGGCACCAGGTCCTTGACCGTCATGCCCCGGGACTCCATGAGCAGGCGCAGCGCATCGATAGGGTCGGGGGGAGCGATGGGGTAATGCCTTGCCTCGTAGGCCTCAACCAGCGTTCCGAGAATGTCCAGCCTGTCGCCATCGGGCGTTCCCGAGGCCGGGTCCTTGTCGATCAGTTGCGAGATCTCGGTCAGTGCTGTCCTGTAATCCTGCTCGGTCCGGATGGGGCGGATTTCCATGGTCATTCCTTTCATTGCAGGCTCTGGTCCACCGTGGCGGCATCCACCTTGTCGTACTGCGCGTGCGTGCCTATGAACTTGATGTACAGCCACTGCTGCCTGTAGGCGATGGCGGCAATCAGGCGGTAGTCGTTGCCTTTGACGTTGAACACGACCCGGTTGTTGCCCACGATGCTGGCATTGCCGATCTGGTCCTTCACGTCCTGGGGGCAGGTCCACTGCGCGCGGGTGGCCATGTCGAACCACGCCTCAAGCGGCCCTTTGGCATCCGCATGCTCCGGCCTGCTGTAGAAATTGACGAGGGTGGAACGGGCCACGATGTGCATGGGTGGATGTTAGTCCCAAATTGGGACTGAGGCTGCCGGCATGGTCTTTGTGCTCTTTGCCGTGCTTGTGCTTTCGCGCCGGGTTAACCCGAGCGCCGCCGCCGCTGATGCACAGCATCAGAAACAATGATTGGCCGGCAGGGCCGGCGCTGCCTACAGTGGGTTGCAGATTGACCGCACAACAACCCGAAGGAGACAGCAATGCAGCAACGCAGATGGCTGACGGCCGCCATGGCCGCAGGATTGTGGGGCGCCGCCATGGCGGCCCAGGCCGGCACGGTGACGGTGCTGACCTCGTTTCCCAAGGAGCTGACCACGGCCTACCAGAAGGCCTTCGAGGCGGCCAACCCGGGGATCAAGATAGAGATCCTGAACAAGAACACCACGGCCGCCGTGGCCTATGTGCGCGAGCTGCCCGAGGGCCAGCGGCCCGACATCATGTGGGCCAGCGCCCCCGATGCCTTCGAGGTGCTGGCGCGCAACAAGCTGCTGACCGCCGCGCCCGAGACGCGCAATCCGGCCGCGCCCGCCAAGATCGGCAACTACCCGCTCAACGACCCGCAGGGCCTGTACTACGGCCAGGCGCTGGCAGGCTACGGAATCATGTGGAACACGCGCTACCTGAAGGCGCACAAGCTGGCGGCGCCCAAGGAGTGGAGCGATCTGACGCGGCCCGAGTACTTCGGCCACATCGCCATCTCCTCGCCCTCGCGTTCGGGCACCACGCAGTTGACGGTGGAGACCATCCTGCAGGGCGAGGGCTGGGACAAGGGCTGGCGCCAGCTGCTGTCCATGATGGGCAATGCCGCCGCCGTGACCGACCGCAGCTTTGCCGTGCCCGATGGCGTGAACAACGGCCAGTACGGCATAGGCATCGTGATCGATTTCTTCGGGCTGGCGGGCAAGTACTCGGGCTTTCCGGTGGACTTCGCCTACCCGGCGATGACGGCCGTGGTGCCGGCCAACATCGCGTTGATCGCGGGCGCCAAGAATGCCGATGAGGCGCGCAAGTTCATGGCCTTCACCATGTCGGTGCCGGGCCAGCAGCTGCTGTTCGACCCCAAGATCAGCCGCCTGCCCATCCTGCCCTACAGCCAGCTCAAGGCGCCGGCCGGCTACCCCGTGCCGCAGGAGGTGGCGCAGCGCGCCAAGGTGCAGTTCGACGCCAACCTGTCCGAGTCGCGCTATGCCGTGGTGATCAGCCTGTTCGACCAGATGGTGACCTTCCGCCTCAAGGAGCTGCAGGCCGCCACGCGCGCCATCCAGGAGGCGCACAAGGCCCTGCAGGCCAAGCCCAATGCGAAGGGGCAGGAGCTGCTGGCGCAGGCGCGCGACATCGCCTACTCGCCGCTGGTGGGCGAAGCCAATGTGAAGGACGAGCAGTTCCTGGAGCTGTTCCGCAAGAGCCGGCGCGACGTGGCCGTGTCCAAGGAGCTGACGGGCCTGGAGCAAATGTGGGCCGACAAGGCGCGTGCCAACTACGAGCGCGCAGGCAAGCTGGCCGCCGAGGCGCGCGGCCTGGCGCGGTAGGTGGCGTGGTAGGTGGCGCAGGGGCCCGGCACCGGGCGCCTGCATGCACACCCCTTGACAGTCTCTTTCGCTGCGGAGCATTCGCATGAGCATCGATTCCATGGCGGCGCCCGGCGCCGCCCCCCTTGCTGCGCGCGCGCGGCGCATTCCGTCGGGCTGGGGGCCGTGGCTGGCCTTCGCGCTGATCCTGGCCTTTTTGCTGGCCTTTCTCATCGTGCCCGTGGGCATGGTGGTCTACACCGCCTTCATCAATGAAGGCGGCGGGCTCACGCTGGGGCACTTCGGCAATTTCTTCGGCCAGACCGTCTTTCGCGAGTCGTTCTTCAACAGCCTGGGCGTGTCCCTGGCCAGCGTGTTCTTCGCCAGCCTGATCGCCGTGCCGCTGGCCTACCTGACGGTGCGCTTCGAGTTCCGGGGCGCGCTGCTGATACAGACGCTGGGCGTGCTGCCGCTGATCATGCCGCCCTTCGTGGGGGCGGTGGCGCTGCAGCTGATCTTCGGGCGCAGCGGCTCGGTCAACCTGCTGCTGGACGACTGGTTCGGCTTCACCGTGCCCATCATGGAGGGGCTGACGGGCGTGATCTTCGTGGAGAGCATCCACTACTTCCCGTTCATCCTGCTCAACCTCGTGGCGGCCATGCGCAATATCGACGGGGCCATGGAGGAGTCGGCGCTGAACCTGGGTTCGCGCGGTTTCCGGCTGTTTCGGCGCGTGATCTTTCCGCTGGCCATGCCCGGCTACCTGGCGGGCGCGGCCCTGGTGTTCGTCAAGGTGTTCGACGACCTGGGGACGCCGCTGGTGATGGGCGTGACCAATATGCTGGCGCCCCAGGCCTATCTGCGCATCACCTCGGTGGGGCTCGATGATCCGCTGGGCTATGTGATCAGCGTGATCATGATCGCGTTCTCCATCGTCGCCCTGTGGCTGGCCGCGCGGGTGATGAAGGGCAAGGACTACGCCACCTTGCAAAAGGGCGGCAGCGCGCTGCAAAAGCGCCGGCTGTCGGCCTGGGAGGCGCTGCTGGCCTATGGCTGGATCGCCCTGGTGCTGCTGGTGGTGCTGGCGCCGCACATCGGCATCTTGCTGATGTCGTTCTCCAAGGTCTGGAGCTTCTCGGTGCTGCCCGACAGCTACACGCTGGAGCACTACGCCACGGTGTTCACCGACTCGGGCTACATGATCGGCAACACGCTGCTGTACTGCCTGATGGCGGCGGGCATCGACGTGGTGATCGGCACCGCCATCGCCTACCTGATCCTGCGCACCCGGCTGCCTGCCCGGCAGTGGCTGGACTACCTGGCCTCGGTGGCGCTGGCGATTCCGGGGCTGGTGCTGGCCATCGGCTACCTGCGGCTGTTCAAGGGCGTGAACCTGCCCTTCACCGACACACCCATCGTCACGACCTGGGTGCTGATCATGCTGGCCTATGCGGTGCGGCGGCTGCCGTATGCGCTGCGCTCGTGCATGGCGGCGCTGCAGCAGGTGCACATCTCGCTGGAGGAGGCCGCGCAAAGCCTGGGCGCGGGCCGCACCAGCGTGATACGGCGCGTGATGGTGCCGCTGATGGCCGGCGGCATCCTGGCCGGCTTCGTCACCAGCTTTATCACGGCGGCCGTGGAGCTGTCGGCAACCATCATGCTGGCCTCGGCCCAGAGCCAGGCGCCCATGAGCTACGGCATCTACCTGTACATGCAAAGCATCTCGGGGCGCGGGCCCGGTGCGGCATTGGGCGTGCTGGCCGTGGTCGTGGTCGGCCTGGGCACGTATTTCTCGCACCGCTTCGTGGAGCGCTCGCGCGCCACCGTGCAATCGACTTCGGAGTGAAACGCCATGCACCTGGACCCTGTCTCCCTCGAATGCAGGCACATCAGCCTGAGCTACGGCAGCAACGAAGTGCTGCGCGACGTCAACCTCAAGATCGAGCCCGGCGAGTTCTTCGCGCTGCTGGGGCCTTCGGGCTCGGGCAAGTCCACGCTGCTGCGGCTGATCGCGGGCTTCAACCGGCACCAGCGTGGCGAGCTGCTGGTGGGCGGGCAGGACATCACGGGCGTGCCGCCGCATGCGCGCAACATCGGCATGGTGTTCCAGAACTACGCGCTGTGGCCGCACATGACGGTGTACGACAACGTGGCCTTCGGCCTGGTCGAGCGCCGCGAAAGCCGCGACACCATCCGCCGCAAGGTGGGCGAGGTGCTGGAGCTGGTGGGCCTGTCGCAGTACGCGCAGCGCCGCCCGGGCCAGCTGTCGGGCGGGCAGCAGCAGCGCGTGGCGCTGGCGCGCACCGTGGTGATCGCGCCCAAGCTGCTGCTGCTGGACGAGCCGCTGTCCAACCTCGACAAGCAGCTGCGCGTGCAGATGCGCGAGGAACTGCGCAGCCTGCAGCGCAAGCTGGGCCTGACCACCATCTTCGTCACCCACGACCAGGAAGAGGCCATGACCACGGCCGACCGCATGGCCGTGCTGGACAAGGGAGTGCTGCAGCAGGTGGGCTCGGCGGCGGGGCTGTACGACTATCCGGCCAACCGCTTCGTGGCGGGCTTTGTCGGCACGGCCAATGTGCTGGAGGGCGAGGTGCTGCCAACGATAGGCGAGTCGCTGGTCTTCAAGGTGCCTGGCCTGGGCACGCTGACCCTGCCGCGCCCGGCCCAGCCGCCCGTGCCGGGGCGCGCGGCGCTGGCCTTCCGGCCGCACCAGGTGCAGATTGCGGTGCGCGACGATGCGGGCGATGCCTCGCGCGTGTGGGTGGAAGGGCAGATCGAGAGCGCCGAATTCCTGGGCGAGTTCTCGCGCTACCGCGTGCGCGTGGGCGAGGTGGCCGTGGTCGCCGACCAGGCGCACTACGCGGGCATTGCCATGTTCCCCATGGGCATGCCGGTGCGCCTGGGCATCGAGCCCACGCAGCTGCGCTACCTCGATGAGTGAACGATGAGACGGCTAGGGATGTTCCCTGACACCCGGGCCTGCCCGGGCCGCAGGCCCTGGCGCCTGCGCTAGGCTGGCCGCCCATGGAGATGTATCAGCTGCGCGCCTACGTCACGGCGGCCACGCTGGGCAGCGTCACGCGCACGGCCGAGGCCCTGCACCTGACGCAGCCCGCCATCACGGCCCAGATCAAGGCGCTGGAGGAAGAGCTGGGCGTGGCACTGTTCGACCGGCGCCCGGGCCGCATCAGCCTCACGCGAGCCGGCGAGGCTCTGATGGAGCCCGCCCGGCAGGTGCTGGATGCGGCAGGACGCCTGCAGGGCCAGGCCCGCGAGCTGCAGGGCGAGATCACCGGCCAGCTGCTGCTGGGCACGGTGGCCGACCCCGAGGCGCTGCGCCTGGGCTCGCTGCTGCACGGCCTGGTGGAGGCGCTGCCGCTGCTGGACATCAAGACACGCCAGGGCTGGGCCGAGGAGCTGCGCGCGCAGGTCGCGGCCGGCGGCCTGCAGGGCGCGTTCTACATCGGCGCCCACATGCCGCGCGACCTGGGCGCGCTGGTGCTGCAGACACTGCACTACCGCGTGGCGGCGCCGCCCGCGCTGCGCGAGCGCGTCCTGCAATCGGGCTGGAAGGACCTGGCGCAACTGCCCTGGATCGGCGCGCCCGCGCAGCACCATGAGCAGGCCCTGCTGCTGGCGCTGTTCGCCCGCCAGGGGCTGAGCCCCAATCAGATCGTGGAAAGCGATGCGGCCGCCGCGCCCGAGAGCCTGGTGCGCGCCGGCCTGGGCCTGGCGCTGCTGCGCGAGGACCGCGCCCTGGCCGCGGCCGAGCATGGCTGCGTGGCCATCTGGCCGCACGCGCGCGTGTCGGCACAGCTGGGCTTCATCCACCCGCGCGAGGCCGAGCACGACCCGGCCCTGGTGGCCACGCTGTCGCAGCTGCGCAGGGTCTGGGGGCTGACCGAGGTTCAGGCGGCGGCGCCGCCGGTCTGAGGGGTGCCTGCCTGGACGATGGCCTCGACCAGCGCATCGAGACTGCCCTGGCGTTCCTGCTCGCCCACCTCGAACAGCTCCAGCACGCCGGTGCCGCGCAGGATGGCGAAGGCCATGGCCGCAAAGCCCTGGGGGCGGGGATGGTGGGCCGCGATCTCGGGGAAGACGTCCAGGAAGCGGGTGTAGAACACGCTGTCCACATGTACGCGGCGCGCGTCCACGCGGTCGAACAGCGAGGGGGAGGCCTTGCAGCCGAAGAACATGCTCCAGGCCGCCTGGTAGTTGGCCGCGCCGAAGATGTTGTCCCAGGCCAGGGTGACGAAGGTCTGTGCACGCTCGCGCAGGGGCAGGGCCTTGTCGGGCCAGACCGTGCCCTGGTCGCTCAGCGGCTCCATGACCTCGATGACCAGCCGCTCCATCAGCGCATCGCGGCTCTCGAAGTGGTGCTGCAGCGCGCCCAGCGACACATCGGCGCCGCGCGCGATGGCCTGCAGCGTGGCGCTCTTGAAGCCGCCCTCGCGCAGCAGCGCCAGGGCGGAGTCGATGATCTTGCGTTGCGTTGTCTCCACACGCTCGGTCTGCGGCGTGCGTGCGCGCCGCTGCGTGGCGGACGTCGTCATGTTCTGGGCTCCAGAGGGCAAAAAAATAATAGTAGATTGTTTTTGTTTGTTGCGGGCGTTCAACCGTTGCCGGAGTGCGGCATGGCGGGCGGCAATGTGTCGATCGCCTTCGCTACTCCTTCTTCTTGGGCTTGTCCATAGGGATAAATTACAAGAAATAATAATTTATTGTTTTTTATAGTTGATACCCATCAACAAGGGGCGCACAACGCCCCGCATTCCAACAGGCACCCCACGAGGAGACATTGCCGTGAAGACCACCGAAGTGTTCCAACCCCTGCGCCGCCGCGCGCCTTGCTGAGAGTCGGAGCACCCCCTTGATGCACAGTTCTTCTTCGCAGGGCCATCTGGAGCGCAGGCTCAAGAACCGCCATATCCAGCTCATCGCGCTGGGCGGCACCATCGGCACGGGCCTGTTCCTGGGCTCGGCCGGCATCATCGAGCTGGCCGGCCCGTCCGTGCTGCTCGGCTACGCCATTGGCGGGCTGATCATCTTTTTCATCATGCGTTTCCTGGGCGAGATGCTGGTCGAGGAGCCCAACGCGGGCTCGTTCAGCTATTTCGCCAACCGCTACCTGGGCCGCTTCGCGGGCTTTCTGGCGGGCTGGAACTGTGTGGCGCTGTATGTGCTCGTGGGCATGCTGGAGCTGACGGCCGCAGGCAAGTTCATCCAGTTCTGGTGGCCCGGCATACCCACCTGGGTGACGGCGGCGGTGTTCTTCGTGCTGATCAACGGCGTGAACTTCATCAACGTCAAGGCCTATGGCGAGTTCGAGGTCTGGTTCGCGCTGATCAAGATCGCGGCCGTGCTGGCCATGATCGCTGCGGGCGTGTATCTGCTGGCCAACGCCGACCGTCCCGAGCAGACCGTGCGCAACCTGTGGACGCACGGCGGCTTCTTCCCCAACGGCCTGTCCGGCCTGGTGATGGCCTTCGCCTTCATCATGTTCGCCTTCGGCGGCGTGGAGATGCTGGGCTTCGCGGCGGCCGAGACCGACCAGCCGCGCACCGTCATCCCCAAGGCCGTGAACCAGCTCATCTACCGCGTGCTGGTGTTCTACATCGGCTCCATGGCCGTGCTGATGTCGCTGATGCCCTGGACCGACCTGCTGGGCCAGCTCAAGGCCGGCGGCGACACCTACAGCAGCAGCCCCTTCGTGCTGGTGTTCTCGGGCCTGGGCGAGAACACGGCCGCCCACCTGCTGAACTTCGTGATCCTCACGGCCACGCTGTCGGTCTACAACAGCATGGTCTACAGCAACAGCCGCCTGCTGTACGGCATGGCCAGCGAAGGCAATGCGCCGCGCTCGCTGATGCAGGTCAACCGCCGCGGCGTGCCGGTGCGGGCCATCGTCTATCCGGCCATCTTCACGGCGCTGGCCATCGTGCTGAACTATGTGGCGCCGGCCGGCGTGCTCGAGCTGCTGATGTCGCTGATCGTGGCGGCCCTGGTGATCACCTGGACCATCATCATCGTGGCGCACTGGCGCTTTCGCCGGGCGCATGTGGCGCGCAAGACCGTGCTGGGCTTTCCCGCACCGGCCGCGCCGCTGACCAACGCCATCTGCCTGGCCGCCATGGCCCTGGTGGTGGGCGTGATGCTGCTGACACCGTCGGTGCGGTCCTCCGCGCTGGCCATTCCGATCTGGGTCCTGGTGGTCTACGGGGCCTATCGCCTCGTGTTCCGCCAACGTCCCACGCCTGTGCTGGAATCCGTACTGGAACCCGCGCACATCCCCCGTTGAAACCTTCAAGGAGAACCAACCATGGCAGACCTGTTCGACAACCCGATGGGCCTGATGGGCTTCGAATTCGTGGAATTCGCGTCGCCCGCGCCCGGCGTGCTGGAGCCGCTGTTCGAGAAGCTGGGCTTCACCCTGGTGGCCAAGCACCGTTCCAAGAACGTGCTGCTGTACCGCCAGGGAGGCATCAACTTCATCATCAACAATGAGCCGGGGCAGGCCGCCTATTTCGCGGCCGAGCACGGCGCCTCGGCCTGCGGCCTGGCCTTCCGCGTCAAGGACGCGCACCAGGCCTACAAGCGCGCGCTGGAGCTGGGCGCGCAGCCGGTGGAGATCCCCACGGGTCCCATGGAGCTGCGCCTGCCGGCCATCAAGGGCATCGGCGGCGCGCCGCTGTACCTGATCGACCGCTTCGACGAAGGCAAGTCCATCTACGACATCGACTTCGAGTTCCTGCCCGGCGTGGACCGCAACCCCAAGGGTCACGGCTTCCATGTGGTGGACCACCTGACGCACAACGTCTACCGCGGCCGCATGACCTACTGGGCGGACTTCTACAGCAAGCTGTTCAATTTCCGCGAGATCCGCTACTTCGACATCTCCGGCGAGTACACCGGCCTGGCCTCCAAGGCCATGACCGCGCCCGACGGCCTGATCCGCATTCCGCTGAACGAGGAATCGCGCCAGGGCGGCGGCCAGATCGAGGAGTTCCTCATGCAGTTCAACGGCGAGGGAATCCAGCACATCGCGCTGCTGACGGACAACCTGCTGGACTCCATCGACCAGCTGCAGATGGCCGGCATTCCGCTGCTGACCGCGCCCAACGACATCTACTACCAGAACCTGGAAGGCCGCCTGCCCGGCCACGGCCAGCCCGTGGGCGAGCTGCAGGCACGCGGCATCCTGCTGGACGGCACGACCGAGGGCGGCCAGCCGCGCCTGCTGCTGCAGATCTTCTCCCAGCCCATGCTGGGCCCCGTGTTCTTCGAGTTCATCGAGCGCAAGGGCAACTACCGCGAGGGCTTCGGCGAAGGCAATTTCAAGGCCCTGTTCGAGTCCATGGAGCGCGACCAGATCAACCGCGGCGTGCTGCAGGCCGAGGCACCGCAGGGCGCCTGATCCCGACGGACGCAGCGCGCCTGCCCGGCCCTGGCCGGGTGGGCGCGCTGTCGTCAGGGTAAACACGGGCGGCCCTACACTCGGTGCCCATGAATTCCCCCTCGATGCAACCGGTGGCGCTCGGTCAAAGCGCATTGCAAGTCAGCCCCATCTGCCTGGGCACCATGACGTTCGGCGAGCAGGTCGGCGAGGCCGAGGCCTTCGCCATCATGGACCGCGCGCTGGAACGCGGCGTGGACTTCTTCGACACGGCCGAGATGTATGCCGTGCCCGCACGCGCCGAAACCTGCGGCGCCACCGAAACCATCATCGGCCGCTGGTTCGCCCAGCGCCCCGGCGCGCGGGCCAAGGTCGTGCTGGCCACCAAGGTGGCCGGTCCTTCGCGGGGCATGCCCTGGGTGCGCGAGGGCAAGGGCATGACGGCGGCCGACATCGCCGCCTCCTGCGAAGGCAGCCTGCGCCGCCTGGGCACGGACGTGATCGACCTCTACCAGATCCACTGGCCCGAGCGCAATGTGCCGGCCTTCGGCCAGCTGTACTACGACCCGTCCAAGGAAGGCTCGCAGACCGGCATCCACGAGCAGCTCGAGGCGCTGGGCCGCCTGGTCCGGGAAGGCAAGGTGCGCCACATCGGCCTGTCCAATGAAACGCCCTGGGGCGTGCACGAATTCGTGCGCCTGGCCGAGCAGCACGGCCTGCCGCGCGTGGCCTCGGTGCAGAACGCCTACTGCCTGCTCAACCGCAGCTGGGAAAACGGCATGGACGAAAGCTGCCACCGCCTGGGTGTCTCGCTGCTGGCCTATTCGCCGCTGGCCTTCGGCCTGCTCACGGGCAAGTTCGACGTGCATGCGCCCACCGATCCCGCTGCGCCGCAGGCCGCACGCATTGCGCGTTACGAATCGGTGCGCAAGCAGCGCTGGGGCCGGCCCGAAGCCCTGGCCGCCGCGCGCCGCTACAACGCGCTGGCGCGCGAGCATGGCATGACGCCCACGCAGCTGGCGCTGGCGTTTTGCTACACCAAGTGGCAGGTGGCCAGCACCATCATCGGCGTGACCTCGGTGGCCCAGCTCGATGAGGACCTGAACGCCTGGGGCACGCAACTGTCGCCCGAACTGCTGTCGGCCATCGACGCCATCCGCTGGGAAGTGCGCGACCCTGCGCAATAGGCCTCAGCCCCGCGCCTTCAGCGGCTGCACTCGCCCTTGAGCGCAGCAGCCGCCAGCATGGGCAGGCTCAGCAGGCTCATGCCGCCGCCCTTGAACTCGCCCTTCATGCAATCGCCCTGGGCGGCCTCGCGCATGCCGCTGGCCAGCGGGTCCTCGCGCTGCGCATGGATCTGGGGCCTGACCAGGCCCTGCCGGGCCGCCGACTGCACGGCCTCGCGGCCTGCGGCCGAGTCCAGCAGGCGGCCCATGGCCCTGGCGCTGCGCGCGGTGTCCGGAGCGGCCTCGGTGTCGGCGGGCACAGGCGCTTGCGGCGCGGCGGCTGTTGCGGCTTCCTCCATGGCCTTTGCCGCCCCTGCGCTTTGCCTTGATGGCGGTGCGACGGCGGCGGTGTCCGGCCGTCGCGTAGGCGGGGACGCGGGCGCCGGTCCGGGCCGGGCAGCCGCTGGAGCAGGAGAGGGGGCCGGCGTCGGCGTCGGCATCGGCATCGGCGTCTCGACCCAGACCACCTGAAGGCGGTGCTCCTCGGCCTGCCCGGTGCCGGGCCGCGCAATGTCCGGGGCCAGACCCTGCCACAGCAGCGCCCCATGAAGCAGCAGCGACAGCAGCAGGCCCGCGATCAGCCGCAGCCGCCCGCTGCTCAAGCCTCGGGCCCTGCCACCCATTCCAGCAGGTCGCCGGGCTGGCACTGCAGTGCCTCGCAGATGCGCTCCAGCGTGTCGAAGCGCACGCCGCGCACCTTGCCGCTCTTGAGCAGTGAAATGTTCTGTTCGGTGATGCCGACCATCTCGGCCAGTTCGCGCGAGCGCATCTTGCGGCGCGCCAGCATCACATCGAGGTGGACGATGATGGGCATGCTCAGACGAATCCCGCGTTCTCGTCGGCGATGCGCCGCGCCTGCAGCATCACATGGGCGATGGAGACCAGCACCACGCCGAGCAGGACCAGCAGGCCATCGTGCCAGTACAGGCCCAGCGTGACGAAGCGCTGCCCTGGCGGATTGCCCATGCTGGCCGCCACCGACATCAGCGCGCGCGTGAAGGGCAGGGCCAGCGCGCCCGCCAGCACCGTCCAGGCAAAGCGCATCAGGGCGTGCTGCGCCTGCTGGCCGAAGACACGGCCCTGCAGGTACTCGCCGAACAGTGTCCACAACTGGCGCAGCGCATACAGGCCGCAGCCCACGGGCAGCAGGCTGACCAGTGCGGTGCGCCAGCGCGCAGCCATGTCCAGCGGCTGGCTGGGCGGCATGCCCAGCAGGCCTTCCGCCTGGCCCGAAAGATCTTGCGGCGACAGCAGGGCGGCTGCCGGCAGGGCCAGCAGCGCGACGGCACCGAGCGCAATCAGGATGCGCGCCGCCTGGGAGTGGCGCCTCAGGGCGTTGCCCGCGGCGTGGGGCGTATAGTTCATGGCACAGCCTTGTATTGATGAATCGATAAAAAATTATTGTAAAACGATAAAAAATTCATGTCCAAGAAAAACTCTCATGTCAGCGAGACACCGGCCACGCAGCTGCTGCGCGCCCACAAGGTGGAGTTCACCGAGCACCCCTATGAATACCTGGAACACGGCGGCACCGAGCACAGCGCGGCCAGCCTGGGCCTGGACGAGCACATGGTGGTCAAGACCCTGGTGATGCAGGACCAGGACGCCAGGCCGCTGATCGTGCTCATGCATGGCGACTGCAAGGTCTCCACCAAGAACCTGGCGCGGCAGATCGGCGCCAAGAGCGTGGAGCCCTGCAAGCCCGAAGTCGCCAACCGCCACAGCGGCTACCTGGTCGGCGGCACCTCGCCCTTCGGCACGCGCCGCGACATGCCGGTCTATATCGAAGAGAGCATCCTGGCGCTGCCGCGCATCGCCATCAACGGCGGGCGCCGGGGCTTTCTGGTGCAGCTGGACCCGCAGGTCTGCGTGCAGCTGCTGGATGCACGGCCCGTGCACTGCGCGCTGGCAGAATAGATGCCCTGAAGAAATGAACATGACTTGCGCACACGGGAAGGCGGCCACCGCCTCCAACGGGTTCGCGCAGGTCCTGATGAAAAACATGTGTCGGCGATCAGGGAGGGCGGGCCATCATGGCCGGCCGGATCGCGCGCCGGCGCTCCACAGACCGGCCAAGGACTTCAATTGAACGCGCTCTACCCCCTTCTCGCCACCGTGGCGGCCTACCTGATCGGCTCGCTGTCGTTCGCCGTCATCGTCAGCCGGGCCATGGGCCTGAATGATCCGCGCACCTACGGCAGCGGCAACCCCGGTGCCACCAATGTGCTGCGTTCCGGCAGCAAGGCGGCAGCGGCCGTGACCCTGTTGCTGGACGCCGCCAAGGGCTGGCTGCCCGTGGCCCTGGTGCAATGGTTCGGCAGCCGCTTCGGCCTGGGCGACGGCACGGTGGCCATGGTGGCGCTGGCCGCCTTCCTGGGCCACCTGTACCCGGTGTTCTTCCGCTTCAAGGGCGGCAAGGGCGTGGCCACGGCCCTGGGCGTGCTGCTGGGCATCAGCGTCTGGCTGGGCCTGGCGGTGGCGCTGACCTGGCTGATCATTGCCGTGTTTTTCCGCTATTCCTCGCTGGCGGCCCTGGTGGCCTCCGTGTTCGCCCCCGTCTACTACCTCCTGTGCAGTGGCGTGGTCTGGTATGCCGAGACGCCGATTGCCGCCGCCATCGTCGCCATGGCGGCCCTGCTGATCTGGCGCCACCGCGAGAACATCCAGCGCCTGATGGCCGGCAAGGAATCCAGGCTGGGCAGCAAGAAGGCCGACCCGGCAGCCGCCGCGGCCAAGCCCGGCACGGCCAAAGGCAAGCCGCATTGACCGCCGCCACCGCGCTGCGCTCCACGGGCGCAGCTTGCGTGAATGGCGTGGCCGGCCAGCCGCGCTCCAGGCCCTCTCACCACTGACGACCTTCTTACATGGCATCGAGTCCATCGCAGCGCGTCTACCGCGCACCTTGCCCCGGCTGCGGCGCGCCCGTGGAATTTTCCAGCGCCCAGGCCAGCTACGCCGTCTGCGAGTTCTGCCGCAGCACCGTGGTGCGCCAGGGCGATGTGCTGCAGCGCCGCGGCTCCATGGCCGAGGTCTTCGAGGACTACAGCCCCCTGCGCATCGGCGCCACGGGCCAGATGCTGCGCAACGGCAAGCCCGAGCACTTCACCCTGGTCGGGCGGCTGCAGCTCAAGAGCGAGGCGGGCGCCTGGAGCGAATGGGTGGCCGCGTTCAGCGATGGTGCGCTGGGCTTTCTGAGCGAGGACAACGGCCAGTTCGTCTGGTCCTGGCCCTGGGAGGCCGAGGCCCTGCGCAACGGGCCGTTCAAGGCCTCCGACTGGCTGCTGGGCTCGCAGCGCGTGCTCGGCGGCAAGAGCTTCACGGTCAGCAGCGTGCAGAACGCGCGGCTGGTATCGGCCCAGGGCGAGCTGGCGCAGCTGCCCGAGCCCGGCACGCCGTACTGGCTGGTGGAGCTGCGCAGCGAGCAGGGCCAGGTCCTGTCCGTGGACTTCTCGTCCCAGCCGCCTGCGCTGAGCCTGGGCGAACGCGTGGTGCTGGACGACCTCAGGCTGCAGGGCCTGCGCGACGGCGCCTCGCTCAAGGGCGAGCAGGGCAGGCACTTCAACTGCCCCAAGTGCGGCGCCGTGGTGCCTGTGCGCTTTTCCACCACCAAGAGCCTGAGCTGCCCCAGTTGCGGATCGCTGGTGGACCTGAGCCAGGGCATTGGCAAGGAACTGTCCTATGCCGAACAGAACGAGCCCGTGCGCCCCGCCATCCCCCTGGGCAGCAAGGGCGCATTGGAAGGCCTGCAGTGGCAGGTGGTGGGCTTTCAGCACCGCATGGGCGAGGAGGCCGGCGACGACGAGAGCTTTGGCTGGGAGGAATACCTGCTGTTCAGCCAGAAGGCCGGCTTCGCCTTCCTGGTCGATTCCTCCGATGGCTGGAGCATGGCCCGCGTGACCACGGGCGTGCCCAAGCTCTCCAAGAACCGCAGCACGGCCAAGTACATGGGCCGGCAGTACCAGCTTGAATCGCGCTACACGGCCGAGACCACCTATGCGCTGGGCGAGTTCTACTGGCCCGTGCAGCGCGGCCAGACCACGCGCAATGTGGACTATGTGAGCGCAGGCGCGCAGAACAAGGCCTTTCTGGCCAGCGAGACCGAGAACGGCGAGACCACCTGGTCGCATGGCAGCGCCGTCTCGGCCACCACGCTGGCCACGGCCTTCGGCCTCAAGCAGCTGCGGGACCGCTCGCAGGTCGGCGTGATGTCGGGCAGCCGCTTCGGCCTGTGGACCATCGTCATCGGCGTGGTCATCCTGTGGCTGGTGTTCGTCATGCTGCGCGGCTGCATGTCGCGCCCGAACTGCAACCCGAACACCGATCCCAACTGCAACAGCTACACCCGCAGCAGCGGCGGCTCCTGGGGTGGCTACACCTCGGGCGGCAGCCACAAGTAAACAACGGAGAAACTGATCATGAACTTCGACTGGTTCAACCCCGCCGCCTTCTTCGGCTCGATCCTCTATGCGCTGGTGGGCGTGGTGGTGTTCTGGCTGTGCTTCATCATCATCGACAAGATCACGCCCGTGGACATGTGGGCCGAGATCGTCGAGAAGCACAACAAGGCGCTGGCCATGGTGGTGGCCGCCATGTGCCTGGGCATCAGCATCATCGTCGCTGCCGCCATCCATTGAACGCGGCCGCCTGGCCCCCCCGCACTCCCCATCTCCCGCCGACACGCAGCCCGCCTGAAAAGGTGCGGCTGCGCTGCGCATGGCGGCGTTGCTGCGTCGCAACAAATTCCTTGTTGATAGTGAGTTTGCAAATGATATTCGTTTGCATTCTAAATAGAATCGCCCCCTTCATTCGAAGAGAGGGTTTCCATGACAGACCATCAAGCTGCCCGCAGGGCAAGGCTTTCAGCGGGTGTGACCGCTGGCATCATCACCACCGCGCTGGCGGGCGCGGTCCATGCCCAGGAGGCCGCTCCAGCCGTTCCAGCCGATCCGGCCCAGGCACAGACGCAGCCGCAGCCTCAACAGGCCCACACGCTGCCCACGCTGCAGGTCAACGCCTCCCAGTACGACCCTGACGACGTGCGCCCCGAAGGCGTGACCACGGCGACCAAGACCTACCTGGCGCCCAAGGACATCCCGCAGACCATCGATACGCTGGAGGTCAACAAGTACAAGAGCTACGGCATCAACGACCTGGCCACCATGCTGGACGGCGTGCCGGGCGTGAACACCACCTACGACATGCGTGGCGAGGGCGTGTACATCCGCGGCTTCAAGGCCGACGAGAGCGACATCTACCGCGACGGCGTGCGCGAAAGCGGCCAGGTGCGCCGCAGCACGGCCAATGTGGAGCGCATCGAGATCCTCAAGGGACCGGCCTCGGTGCTCTACGGCCGCAGCGCGGGCGGCGGCGTGGTCAACATGGTGAGCAAGCAGGCGCGCTTCGACGCCAAGAGCAGCATCACGCTGCGCGGCGGCTCCTGGGACAACGTGGGCGGCACCATCGACATCAACCGCGTGCTCAACGAGAACGTGGCCGTGCGCCTGACGGCCGACCGCGAGCAGGCCCACAGCTTCCGCGAAGGCATACGCAACCGCAACGAGATGGTCTCGCCCAGCATCCTGGTGGACACCCGCACGGGCTGGCGCTGGACCGGCCAGTACACCTATGACAACGTCTGGCGCGTGCCCGATCGTGGTCCGGTCTATGACCAGTTGCCAGCCGGCGTTTCCATCCGCAAGGGCTTCGCGGCGCCGGGCGACTACGTGGAAGATCGCCTGCGCGTGCTGCGCTCCGACCTGTCCTATGACTTCAACAACCGCTGGAACCTGCGCTGGGTGGCCAGCAAGCGCGAGGCCAGCCAGGACTTCGACCACTATTTCGCCGGTACCTACCGCGCCGCTACCGGCAAGATCACGCCCAACTACGCTTGGCAGCAGACCCGCAACACCACGCTGTCCAACACGCTGGACCTGACGGGCAAGTTCAGCACGGGCAGCATCAAGCACGACCTGCTGGTGGGCCTGGAGGCCAGCGAGGAAGAGCGCGCGCCGCGCGTCGGCCAGCCCGGCAGCACCTTCTCCTACGATCCGTTCCAGCCCATCGTCTGGCCCAGCCGTCCGGTGCAGGGCAATCCGACCCAGGACAACTATCACAAGGGCAAGGGCCAGGCGCTGTACATGCAGGACCTGGTCAGCCTGACCGAGCAGTGGAAGTTGCTGTTGGGCCTGCGCTACGACAGCTACGACTTCCAGAGCACCAACAGGATCGCTAATCTCACGCGCAAGACCGACGGCAACGGCTTCAGCCCGCGCGTGGGCGTGGTGTGGCAGCCGGTGCGTGAGCACAGCTTCTATGCGTCCTGGAACAAGAGCTACTCGCCCTATGGCGGCCGCGGGATCCTGACCGTGGAAACCGCCGTGGGCGCGGTGCCGGACGATGAGCCCCAGTACTCGCGCCAGTCCGAGGTCGGCGTCAAGAGCGACTGGCTGGGCGGCGCGCTGTCCACCCAGGTCTCCGTCTACCAGCTGGAGAAGTACAACATCCGCTACCGCCCCGATCCCGAGAACGATCCCTACACCTGGGCCATCCGGGGCAAGGACCGTTCGCGCGGCATCGAGTTCAGCGCGGCCGGCCGCGTGGCCAATTCCTGGTATGTGCGCGGCGGCGTGGCCTTCATGGAGGCCAAGGTGGCTGAAGACGCGCAAAACCCCGCCAACGTGGGCCTGTACCTGCGTGACACGGCCAAGCGCAACGGCAACCTGTTCCTGCGCTATGCGCCCAAGGGACCCTGGTACGGCGAAGTCGGCGTGACCTACACGGGCAGCCGCTTCACCAACGCCGCCAACACGGCCATCCTGCCCGGCTACTCGCGCTGGGATGCGCTGGTGGGCTGGCGCCAGGACGCCTGGACCGTGACCGTGGCGCTGTCCAACCTGTTCGACAAGCAGTACTGGCGCTCCAGCTCCATGCCAGGCGCACCGCGCAGCGTTCTGGTCAGCGCCAACTACCAGTTCTGACGGCGGCGCCCGAGGCGCTGCGCTCCTTCCCGCTTTGCACGGTGTGCGTTGCACGCGGGAAGGGGCGCATCGCGCACAATACCGGCCGTGCAAACCTCAGCCCCTCTTGCCGGCGCGCAGCCGGCGCGTCCCATCGACATCGCCCTGCTGGTCAGCGTCTTCGTGATCGCGGCCTGCGGCCTGCTTTACGAACTGGCTGCGGGTGCGCTGGCTTCCTATCTGCTGGGCGACTCGGTCCTGCAGTTCTCCACCATCATCGGCAGCTACCTGTTCGCCATGGGCATCGGCTCATGGCTGTCGCGCTATTTCGAGGACCATCTGCCCGCGCACTTTCTGCGTATCGAGCTGATGGTGGCCCTGGTCGGCGGCGCGCTGCCGGCCACGCTGTTCATTGCCAACGCCTACGCGCCCGGCGCGTTCCGGTTCCTGCTGTACGGCATGGTGCTGGTGGTGGGCACGCTGGTGGGGCTGGAGATTCCGCTGGTGATGCGCATCCTCAAGCGCAATGTGACGCTCAAGGACCTGGTGTCCCAGGTGCTGACCTTCGACTACCTGGGCGCGCTGGCCGTGTCGCTGGCATTTCCGCTGCTGCTGGTGCCCAAGCTGGGCCTGGTGCGCACGGGGCTGCTGTTCGGCTTCATGAATGCGGCGGTAGCGGTCTGGGCACTGCTGCTGTTTCGCCATGAACTGCGGCGACCGCGCGCCCATGCCCTGGCCTGCGCTGCCGTGCTGGCCCTGCTGGGCACGGGCATCTGGGGCGCCGACCATCTGACGCGCCTGGCCGACGACCATTTCTACCAGGACCGCATCGTGCTCTCCAGCAGCTCGCCCTACCAGCGCATCGTGGTGACGCAGGGGCGCCAGGGCGCGCGGCTGTACCTCAACGGCAACCTGCAGTTCGCGCAAAGCGACGAGTACCGCTACCACGAGGCCCTGGTCCACCCCGTGATGGCCGCGCATGGCGCGCCCAAGCGCGTGGCCGTGCTGGGCGGCGGCGACGGCATGGCCGTGCGCGAGGTGCTCAAGTACCCCTCGGTGGAGTCGGTCACCCTGGTGGAGCTGGACCCGGCCATGACGGACCTGTTCAAGGACAACGCCATGCTGCGCCGGCTCAACGGCGAAGCGCTCAGCGATGCGCGCGTGCACATCCTCAATACCGATGCCTTCCACTGGCTGCAGCAGGGCGGGGAGACCTTCGACGTGGTCATCGTCGATTTCCCCGACCCGACCAATTTCGCCATCGGCAAGCTGTTCACCAACAGCTTCTATGCCTTGCTGGACAAGCGCCTGGCGGCCAGCGGCTACGCCGTGGTGCAGACCACCTCGCCCCTGATCGCACGCAAGAGCTACTGGACCGTGGTGCAGACCATCGAATCCATCGGCCTGCAGGCCACGCCCTACCACGCCCATGTGCCCAGCTTTGGCGAATGGGGCTTCGTCATCGCCAGCCACCGCCCTTGGCGCGAGCCCGATGCCCTGCCTGCGGGCCTGCGCTTTCTGAGCGCGCAGACCATGGCGCTGATGTTCGACTTCCCGCTGGACATGGCGCGCGTTCCGGCCGAGGTCAACCGCCTGTCCAACCAGGTGCTGGTCAACACCTACGAGCGCGAATGGGGCCGGGTGGAGCGTTGAGCACCGGCCTCTTGCCCCTGTGGAGCCGGCGCCAATGGCTGCAGGGCCTGGCCGGCGGAGCGGCCCTGGGCCTGGGTCTGCCCGGCTGTACGCCAACGCCACCGCGGCTTGAAGACCTGCCCGGCGGATTCAGCGGCGTGGCGCTGGAGCGCGGCCATGCCTTGCGCGCGTTCTGGCAGCGCCTGGCCCAGGGCCTGGCGCTGCCGCCGCCGGCCGTGGTGCACCGTGCCAAGGTGGTGATTGCCGGCGGCGGCATGGCGGGCCTGGCCGCCGCGCGCGCACTGGAGCTGGCGGGAGTGCAGGGCGTGGCCCTGCTGGACACGCAGCAGGCCATGGGCGGCAACAGCCAGGGCGGCAGCATTGCGGGCCTGCCCTGTCCGCTGGGTGCCCACTATCTGCCCCTGCCCGGCGACGATGCGGCCGAGGTGCAGGACTGGCTGGAGGCTCTGGGCCTGCGCCAGCGCCGCGCGGGCCGCTGGCAGTACGACGAGCGCCATCTGTGCCACAGCCCGCAGGAGCGCCTGTTCTGGCAGGGCGCCTGGCATGAGGGCCTTCTGCCCGTCGATGGCGTGGCGCCGCGCACGCTGGAGCAGTACGAACTCTTTGCGCGCAGCGTGGCCCAGGAGATGGACAGGGCGGCGTTTGCCATGCCGTCCATCCGTGTCTGGCAGCGCGAGGGCCGTCTGCCCGCCGCCCATGCCGCGCTGGATGGCCAGACCATGCAGGCCTGGCTGATCAGCCAGGGCATCGATGATGCGCAGCTGATCTGGTATCTGGAGTACTGCTGCCGCGACGACTTTGGCGCGGGCCTGGCGCGCGTATCGGCCTGGGCAGGCATTCACTATTTCGCCAGCCGCCATGGCTTCTCGGCCCCGCGCCGCCAGGACGAGCGAACGGCAGAAGAGGCCGGCGATGCCGTGCTGACCTGGCCCCAGGGCAATGGCTGGCTGTCACAGCAGCTGGTGGCAGGGCTGGGCTCCACCGACCTGCAGACGGATTGCAGTGTGCTATCCATTGCCGAAGGTGCCGACGGTGTGGAGATCGACGTCTACCACCATGGCCGCCAGCAGCACGAGCGCTGGCTGGCCGCGCGCTGCGTCGTGGCCCTGCCCAGCTTCATCGCGGCACGCGTGGTGCGCGATGCGCCGGATTTCCTGCGCGCGGTGGCGGGCCGGCTGGACTGGGCGCCCTGGCTGGTGGCCAACATCCATCTGCAGCGGCCGCTGGCCGACCGGCCCGGCGCCGATCCGGCCTGGGACAACGTGCTGTTTGCCGATCCGAATGCGGGCGGTCTGGGCTACGTGGACGCGGGCCACCAGGGCCTGGACCGGCTCACGCCCCGGCCCACGGTGCTCAGTTACTACCAGGTGCTGGGCGACTGGCCTGACGGGCGCGCGCAACTGCTGGGCCAGCCCTTCGGCTTCTGGCGGGACCGCATCGTCGGCAGCCTGCTCGTCCCCCATCCCGACCTGCTGCACAAGGCCACGCGCATGGAGATCACGCGCTACGGCCACGCCATGGCCATTCCCCGGCCTGGCGACCAGCAACTGCTCAGCCAGGTGGCGCTGCAGTCGCACCACCGGGGCCGCAGCGCGCAGTGCGCCGGCGAGCGCGTGGCCCTGCTGCCCACGCCGGGCACGCGCCGCCTGTGGTTCGCGCATTCCGACTGGGCCGGCTACTCGGTGCTGGAAGAGGCCTTCACGCGCGGCCACCATGCGGGCCTGTGGGCCGGCGCGCGAACCTGAGGCTGTTCGCGGTGGCCACATGCGCGTGGCAGGCGCTTCAGATGTTGCCCGGCACCTGCACCATGCGGTACAGCGACTGGCTGCCGCGTGCGGCGAGCACGCCCAGCTGCGCCAGCGTGCGCGGGTCCAGCTCCAGCGTGATGGCGGCGCGTGCCAGTGCCGAGCGGATGCGGGGGCCGTCCTCGCCTTCATGGATGACGGGCGGGTAGAGGCTGGCGCCATCGGCGCCGATCACGCTGGCCACCAGCGGCGGCTGCGGCGGCTCGCCACGGCGCAGCACCACGGCGATGTCGCCGTTGTCCAGCCGCACGTAGGTGCCGGGCGGGCACAGGCCCACGGCCCGCACCAGCGCAAAGCCCACCTCGTCGGAGTATCGCTGCTGCTGGGTGAGCGCGCGCAGCGACTCGGCGGCGCTGCGGCCTTCGCGTGACTTGCGCGGGCTGATCAGGGCCGCGTAGCGGTCCACCGTGCCCAGGATGCGCACCAGGCGCTGCACCGGGGGCAGTGTGGCCAAGGGCTGCTGGGGCACGGCTTCATGGTGGCGGGCCACCAGTTCCAGCCACTGCGCGTCGTTGACGAACAGCCGCGCCAGCAGGGCCTGGCTTTGCAGCGGATGGCGCTGCACGGCCTGCTGCTGGGCGGGGGTCAGCGGCTCGCGCTGCAGCGCCAGTTCGTCCTGCAGCGCGTTCATGCCGATGTTCATGGTCAGCGCGCCGCGTACCAGGGTGCGGTGCTCGGTCTCGTTCAGGCGCAGCTCGCGCGCCAGCACATGGCACAGGCAGGCGCAGACCAGGGCATGGGAGGCGCTGTAGCCCACGGTGGAGGAGCAGGCGCGCTGGAACATCAGGTACAGCGCGGCATCGCTGTCGTGGGCGATCAACTCCTGCAGCCACAGGTCGATCTGCTGCAGCTTGACCAGGAAGCCCTGCACCTGCAGCGGCGCGGACAGCAGCACGGACAGCGCGGCCTCCAGGTCGGACCACAGGCCCAGCAGGTCTTCGTAAGAATCGTCGGGGCGTCGGCTCATCGGTGGCGGGGTGCGGAAAACGGGGCGCGTGCAGGCCGCATCAGCGCCGCTCCAGCACCATCTCGCTGCCCTGGCGGGTCATCTGGACGTGGGCCAGAAAGCTGTTTCCCAGCAGCACATAGGGCATGGCAAGAGGGGCGACCACGGCGTCCACGCCAAAGACCTCGACATCGCCCACGCGCACCGAGTCCAGCCGCAGGCTCCAGCCCTGGGCGTCGCCGTTGGCGGTGCGCATCATCACGGGCTGGCCCTTGAGAAAGGGCAGGCCCATGCGTTCGGCGTCGGACCGGCCTATGGCGACCGAGCTGGCGCCCGTGTCCACCATGTAGACCATGGTCTTGCCATTGATCTGGCCGCGTTCGATGAAGTGGCCCCGGTTGTCGGCCTTGAGCACCACGCGCCGGCCGAGCGCGGGATCGCCCGCTGCCGCGCCCCGGCCGCCCAGGCTGATGGGCGCTTCGCCCAGGCGCAATGTCTGGCGGCGGCCCTTGATTTCCACCTCGGCCGTGTCGCCCGATACCTGCAGCACGCGCACGTCCTGCAGGCTGTCGCCGGCCGCCAGAGCGCGTGGCGTGCCGCCGTCGATGACCAGCAGGGCCTTGCTGCCCAGCACGCCGCGGAGTGCCACGGACTGCGCTGTCGCC
The DNA here is from genome assembly GCF_016516495.1 of Delftia sp. S65. Taxonomy (NCBI): domain Bacteria; kingdom Pseudomonadati; phylum Pseudomonadota; class Betaproteobacteria; order Burkholderiales; family Comamonadaceae; genus Delftia; species Delftia sp. S65. The sequence goes on along the minus strand of NZ_JACVUR010000037.1, from coordinate 15,135 downwards.
GGTGGCGGAGCCAGCACGGCCACGCCGGCCAGGCTCAGAAGTACGGCACGCAGGTGGCGCATGGGGCTTGTGGTGCAGGGGCGGATGCCGGGCGATCAGTCGCGGAAGTTGTTGAAGGACAGGGGATGGTCGGCCAGGTCCTTGCGGATCAGGGCCATGGCCGCCTGCAGGTCGTCGCGCTTGGCGCCGGTGACGCGAACGGCGTCGCCCTGGATGGCGGCCTGCACCTTGAGCTTGCTGTCCTTGATCAGCTTTTGCAGCTTCTTGCCCAGCTCGGCCTCGATGCCGTTCTTGACCTTGATGGTCTGCTTGAGCTTGTCGCCGCCGATCTTCTGTGCCTTCTGGATGTCCAGGAAGCGCACGTCCACGCTGCGCTTGGTCAGCTTGTTGCGCAGGATGTCCTCGACCTGCTGCAGCTGGAAGTCGGCATCGCCGAACAGCGTTATTTCCTTGTCCTTAAGTTCGATGGCGGCCGAGGTGCCCTTGAAGTCGAAGCGCGTGCCGATTTCCTTGGCGGTGTTCTCCACGGCGTTCTTCACTTCGACGAAGTCGGCTTCGCACACGGTGTCAAAAGAAGGCATGGCAAATATTTCCTGTAAATGTTCTGAAAAAGTATCGCAGCGCGGGACCGGGCGATGCGGGCACGGTGCCGGAGGCGTGGGGACGCGGTGCGACAATCCGGCTGATGTTAGTCGAGAAAAATGTTCCGCTGCAGCATTGCAACAGCTTCGGCATCGCCGCCCGTGCCCACACCCTGGTGCGTGTGCGCAGCGATGAGGATATTCGCCATTTCCTGGCCGATCCGCTGTGGGGCCGCCAGCCCGTGTTCGTGCTGGGCGGCGGCAGCAACGTGGTGATCACGGGCGATGTCGATCCCGTGGTCCTCAAGATGGAGATAGCGGGCATGCGCCTGCTGCGCGAGACCGATCGCCACTGGATCGTCGAGGCCGGTGCCGGCGAGCGCTGGCACGACCTGGTGGCCTGGACCCTGTCGCAGGGCTATGGCGGCCTGGAGAACATGGCGCTGATTCCCGGCACCGTGGGCGCATCGCCGGTGCAGAACATCGGCGCCTACGGGCTGGAGCTGCAGGACCGCTTCGAATCGCTGGATGCCATCGACCTGGCCACGGGCGAGTCCTTCACGCTGGATGCCGCGCAATGCGCCTTCGGCTACCGCGACTCGGTGTTCAAGCACGCCCCGGCCGAGCCCACGCCCGTGGCGCGGGCGCGCATGAGCGGCGTGCCGCCGCGCGGCATGGGCCTCAAGGGCCGCGCCGTGATCACGCGCGTGCGCCTGGCCCTGCCCAAGGACTGGAAGCCCGGCCTGGGCTACCTGGACCTGCAGCGCCGCCAGGCCGAGGCCGGCGTGGCCGAGCCCACGGCCCGCCAGATCTTCGACTGGGTCTGCGAGATCCGCCGCGCCAAGCTGCCGGACCCGGATCAGATCGGCAACGCAGGCAGCTTCTTCAAGAACCCGACGGTGACGCCCGAGCAGTGCGCCGACATCATTGCGCGCGAGCCCAAGATCGTGCACTACCCCATGGACGACGGCTCCATCAAGCTGGCCGCCGGCTGGCTGATCGATGCCTGCGGCTGGAAGGGCAAATCCATGGGCCGCGCCGGGGTGTATGACAAGCAGGCCCTGGTGCTGGTCAATCGGGGCGACCGGCACAGCGTGGATCGCAGCGTCACCGGCGGCGAGGTCATGACGCTGGCCGGCGCGATACAGACCAGCGTCTACGAGCGATTCGGCATCCGCCTGGAGCCCGAGCCCGTCGTGGTCTGATCGATCGACGGCCTCAAGAAAACAGCGGCCCGCAGACCATGAAGGCCTGCGGGCCGCTTTGCTTGCCTTGTATCAGCGCTTCAGTGCTTCAGCGCATCAGTGGGCGGAGTGGCTGCTGCGCCAGCTCATGTAGTCCTTGTCGGTCATCAGCACCCACAGCGCCAGCACCATGACCACCACGCCGGACACCACGGCATTGCGCATGGCGTCCATCTGGCCCGCATAGCCCAGCACCCAGGGCGAGATCACCATCCACAGCCCCAGCAGGCCTTCGGTCCATTCCTCCCACGCGCGGGGCATGAAGATGGCCCCCAGCGCAGCGGCAATCAGCGCCAGGCCGATGACCACGCCATTGGCCGTGGGCGCCATCTGGTCCTGGAACCCGAGCACCCAGGGCGAGACCGCCAACCAGGCTCCCAGCAGGACATTGATCGGGTCCTGCCAATGCTTCATGTATTTCATGGCTGCACCTCCTGCCGCCACGACGAATGAGGGCGGCAACTCGTTGGATCAAGGCCGCAGCATGCAGGTTCCATGAGGATTTTTGTGAAAGTGCCTGCTTACCAGGGCATCTCGCCCTTGTTCACCTTGGCACCAATGTCCAGCGACAGCGCCATGCCGGCCTGCGGGTAGGCCTGCTTCATGGCGCCGATCAGCTCGGCACTGTTTGCGGCCTTGGCGGCGGCGGCCTCGAAACGCTGGAGATAGTCGCGTGTATAGGCGATGGCGCTGGCGTCCATGGCGGTGCCGGCCTGCATGTGGCCGGGCACGACGACGGCGGGCTTGAGGGCCTGCATCTCGTCCAGCTGCGCCAGCCAGGCCTTGCGCTCGGCGCTCTTTTGCGTGTCCGCCGTCCAGACATGCAGGTTGCCGAACACGCCCACGTTGCCGACGATGGCATGCAGCGCAGGCACCCAGACATAGGGGCGATGGGCCAGCGGGCCGGTGGTGCCGCGCAGCTCCAGCGTCTGGCCGTCCACGGTCACTGTATTGCCCTGCAGGGCCTCGGGCAGCACGGGATGGCTGGGGGCGTTGGCGCCCATCTTGGGGCCCCAGAAGGCCAGCTTGCCCTGCAGCTTGGACTCGATCTTCTCGCGCACGGCAGGCGTGGCCACGACCTTGGCCTGCGGGAACAGGTTCTTGAGCACCTCGGCGCCGAAGTAGTAGTCGGGGTCGGCATTGCTGATGAGGATGGTGGTCAGCTGCTTGCCGCTGTCCAGCACATTGGCGGCAATGCGCAGGCCGTCGGCGCGGGTGAAGCCGCTGTCCACGACCACGGCCTCCTTGGCGCCGGTGATCAGGGTGGAGGTCACGGCAAAGCTGTGTTCGTCGGCCTGGTAGACCTTCATCTGCAGCGGGGCGGGCGCCTGGGCATGGGACAGGCCGGCCGACAGGGCCAGGGTGAGCGAAAGCACGGTGGTGCGAAGCATGTCGATTTCCTTTGAAAAAAGCACAAGACAGAAAACGGGTGGCAGCGCCGTGCTGCCATGTGTCGTACTTTAGTTTTTGAAATCGAGCAGATAAACCGCAGAATATGCGCTTGTTTGTTGCAGAAATCGAGCAGATCCATGGACCGATTGCTGGCGATGCAGGTGTTTGCCACGGTGGCCGAATGCGGCAGCTTCACGGCGGCGGCCGAGCGGCTGGACCTGTCGCGCGCCATGGCTACGCGGCATGTGGAGTCGCTGGAGCAGTGGCTGGGCGCACGCCTGCTGCACCGCACCACGCGCCGCGTCTCGCTCACCGATGCCGGTGCGCAGTGCCTGCGCTACAGCCAGCAGATGCTGGCCCTGGCCGATGAGGTGCAAGGCGAGATGCGCGCCGGCGACAGCCAGCTGCGCGGCCTGCTGCGCGTGACCTGCAGCATGTCCTTCGGCCATGCGCAGATGGCGCCGGCCATTGCGCAGTTCATGCGGCTGCACCCGCACCTCAAGATCGACCTGCTGGTGGACGACGGCGCGCTGGACCTGGTGCAGCAGCGTATCGACCTGGCCATACGCATCAGCGCCGACCCGGGCGCCGCACTCATCGGCCGGCCGCTGGCCGTGTGCGAATCGGTGCTGGTGGCCTCGCCCGCCTACCTGGACGCGGCAGGGCGGCCGCAGACACCGGCCCAGTTGCAGGCCCACCGCTGCCTGGGCCATATGCGCGTGGGCCGCAATGTCTGGCAATTGACTCGGCGTGACGATGAGAGCGATGAGCAGCAGATCGCCGTCACCACCTGGTTCAACGCCAATGAAGCCACCGTGCTGGCCGCCGCTGCCGTCGAGGGTGCGGGCATCGCCTTCCAGCCCACCTACCTGGTCCAGCCCATGCTGCAGGCCGGCCAGCTGGAGCTGGTGCTGCCCGACTGGCGCCCGCAGCCGCTGACCGTGCATGCGCTGTACAGCTCCCGCCGCCACCTGCCGGTGGCCGTGCGCGCGCTGCTGGATTTTCTCGTGCAGCGCTTCGAGGGCGCGCGCTGGTAGCAGGGGCGTAAAAAAGCCGCCTTGCGGCGGCTTGTGGGATGCAAGTGTGCGATTTTCTGGCCCATGGCGTCGCGTGCTTGGCGGGCGCGTCCCATGCCAGGGACGCCGAGCAAGGGCCGCCCCGCAGCGAGGGCGTCGTCCCCCTCCCTCGCGAAGCGAGTAGAGAGGGGGAAGCGGCGTCAGCCGCTCAGGGGGTGTAGGTCATTCCTTGCCGCCCAATTGGGGCAGGGCGGTGCTGGTGCCCAGTGACAGCAGGCCGGCCTTGGAGTAGATGGCCAGCTTGTCGCGCGTGTCCATCAGGTCCAGGTTGCGCATGGTCAGCTGGCCAATGCGGTCGGCGGGGCTGAAAGGCGCGTCCTCGACCTTTTCCATCGACAGGCGCTCGGGAGCGTAGGTCAGGTTGGGCGATTCGGTGTTCAGGATGGAGTAGTCGTTGCCGCGGCGCAGTTCCAGCGTCACGGTGCCGGTCACGGCGCGTGCCACCCAGCGCTGGGCGGTTTCGCGCAGCATGATGGCCTGCGGGTCGAACCAGCGGCCCTGGTACAGCAGGCGGCCCAGGCGCAGGCCGTTGATGCGGTACTGCTCGATGGTGTCCTCGTTGTGGATGCCGGTCACCAGGCGCTCGTAGGCGATGTGCAGCAGGGCCATGCCGGGGGCTTCGTAGATGCCGCGGCTCTTGGCTTCGATGATGCGGTTCTCGATCTGGTCGCTCATGCCCAGCCCGTGGCGGCCGCCGATGCGGTTGGCTTCCAGGAACAGCTCCACGGGGTCGGCGATTTCCTTGCCGTTGATGGCCACGGGGCGGCCTTCGTCAAAGGTCACCGACACTTCCTCGGCCTTGACCTCGACTTCGGGCTTCCAGAACGCCACGCCCATGATGGGGTTGACGATGCGGATGCCGCTGTTCAGGAACTCCAGGTCCTTGGCCTCGTGCGTGGCGCCCAGCATGTTGCTGTCGGTCGAGTAGGCCTTCTCGGCGCTCATCTTGTAGCCGAAGCCTTCCTTGGTCATGAAGGCCGACATCTCGGCGCGACCGCCGAGCTCGTCGATGAAGGTCTGGTCCAGCCAGGGCTTGTAGATCTTCAGCGCGGGGTTGGTCAGCAGGCCGTAGCGGTAGAAGCGCTCGATGTCGTTGCCCTTGAAGGTCGAGCCGTCACCCCAGATGTTGACGTCGTCTTCCTTCATGGCGGCCACCAGCATGGTGCCGGTCACGGCACGGCCCAGGGGCGTGGTGTTGAAGTAGGTGATGCCGCCCGTGGAGATGTGGAAGGCGCCGGCCTGGATGGCGGCAATGCCTTCGCCGGCCAGCTGCGAGCGGCAGTCGATCAGGCGGGCCTGCTCGGCGCCGTACTCCATGGCCTTGCGGGGGATTTCGTCGTAGTCGGCCTCGTCGGGCTGGCCCAGGTTGGCCGTGTAGGCGTAGGGCAGGGCGCCCTTGTTCTTCATCCAGCGCAGGGCAGCGCTGGTGTCCAGGCCGCCCGAGAAGGCGATGCCGACCTTCTGGCCGACGGGAACGTTTTGCAGGATGGTTTCCATACGATGCTTCTCTCAATAACGATGGCGGCTGGCGTGCGGGACGCGGCTGCCGGAAAACACGGAAGGCGCCTGGGCGCCGTCAGGTCGAATGCGTCGGTCTGCTCAGGCGCTCAGGCGCTTAGGCGTAGTGGCAGATGTAGTGGTAGGCCTCGGTCACGCGGATGTCGAACTTGGAGTTCGCAGGCACCTGGAAGGACTCGCCGGCCTTGGAGGTCAGCCACTGGTCCGAGCCGTCGAGCTTGTACTCGCAGGAGCCGGCCACGCATTCCATGATCTCGGCAGCGGCCGTGCCGAAAGTCAGCTGGCTGGGCAGCACCACGCCGGCAGACTTCTTCGTGCCATCGGCCAGCGTGAAGCCGTGGCTGATGCATTTGCCGTCGAAATAGACATTGGCCTTGGTGGTCAGGGTGATGCCAGAGATGGTTTCGGTGGTCATGGAAGCTGGGCAGAGGGTGGACTAAACCGCCCATTTTAGGCCAGCACCCGGCCGCTGCCCGTACGTGCTGGCCGCCGCCATGCAAAAAGCCCCTTGTCGGGGCTTGCGGGGCGAGCGCATGGCGGCCTCAGCGGCGCCAGCCATGGCGGTAGCCGCCGCGCCAGCCGTGATAGCTGGGGCGCGAGGCGTAGTACACGCCGGCAGCAAGGGCTGCGCCAATCACCACGGGCGCCACATAGTCACCGGCCGAATACACCGGTTGCACCGGCTGGACTGGGTAGTAACCACCGTCGTAGTAATTGTTTTCATAGACCACGGGCGGCGGCACGGGCGTGGTGGAGTACGCGGCCTGGGGCGGCTGGTTGGTGCTGTAGTAACCATTGCTGCCGTAGGCGCCGCTGTTGGCTGCGGGCTGCACGCTCAGTGCAATCCAGTCGCCAGGCGGCGTTGCGGTCCGCGTCGTGTAGTTGCGGCCCGCGTACTCATAGACCACGTCGTAGGCCACGGCGCGGTTCTGGTAGTAGGTCTGGGTAGTGCAGTTGCGCACCGTCTGGTATTGGGGCTGCTGTCCCGAGGCTTCAGCCTGGTTGCCCAGCATGGCGCCGCCAATCACGCCGGCTGCCGTGGCCGCAGCGCGTCCGCCGCCGTGGCCAATGGCGTTGCCCACCACGCCGCCCGCCAGCGCACCCAGCACGGCGCCCGCGCCCGAAGTGCTGCGCTGGCCCGAGTAGACGTTCTCATCGCGGCAGACCTGCTGTGGTACGGCCACCTGTTGCGTCACCGGGGTCACGGAAAGCACCCGGCCTTGCTCCTGGGCCAGGGCTACGGTGGCGGTCGTGGCCGCCAGCGTCAAAAGAACCAGGGATTTCATGATTGCACTCCTGTTGCGCTGGCGGTACTTCCTGCCAGGCTCCATGCAAGTGTATTCCTCGGGCCCGAAAAGCAGTTTGCGGCCGCGTAAATCCACGTAATAAGCTGTTCCAGGCTTGACGGCAGTGTTAGCGCTTGCCCTCGTGGGCCAGCTCTGCCCAGGTATCGGGCGCAAAACCCACGGTGATGCGTCCCTGCGGCCATTGGACGACCGGGCGCTTGATGACGCTGGGCTGCTGCTGCATGAGGGCTGCGGCACCGGCCGCATCCTGGGCGCCGGCCTGGGTGTCGGCGTCGAGCTTGCGCCAGGTCGTGCCCTGGCGGTTGAGCAGCTTTTCCCAGCCCACGGCCTGCATCCAGGCAGGCAGTTGAGCGGCAGGGACGCCCTGTTTCTTGAAGTCGTGGAATTCGTAGGCGATGCCCTGGTCGGCAAGCCAGGCGCGGGCCTTCTTGACGGTGTCGCAGTTGGGAATGCCGTAGAGCGTCACAGTGTGTGAGGTGGTCATGATTGGTTGCAGTTGCCGCAGTCAATGGATGGCGAGGACCCCATAAGGACACTGTCCCTGGGTAACAATAGCGCGCAGTATGCACACCTCATTTCCCACATTGGATGCATGGCTCGCATATTGCGAGCGCCTGCACCCCAAGAATATCGCGCTGGGCCTGGATCGCGTGCGCGAAGTCGCCCAGCGCCTGGACCTGCGTTTCGACTGCCCCGTGATCACGGTGGCGGGCACCAATGGCAAGGGCTCGACCTGCGCCATGCTGGAGGCCGTGGCGCTGCAGTCGGGCTTTCGTCCCGGCGTCTACACATCGCCGCATCTGGTGCATTTCGAGGAGCGCTGCCGCGTGGGCGGCGAGATCGTGAAGGCCGCCGAGCTGCTGCCGCAGTTCGAGGCCGTGGAGCAGGCGCGCGTGCAGGGCACGGAAGTGGCGCTCACCTATTTCGAATTCACCACGCTGGCCATCCTGCGGCTGATGAGCCAGTCCAGGCTGGATGTGGCGATTCTCGAAGTGGGGCTGGGCGGACGGCTGGATGCGACCAATGTGATCGACGCCGATTGCGCCGTCATCACCAGCATCGACATCGACCATGTGGAATTCCTGGGCCCGGACCGCGAGAGCATCGGCCGCGAGAAGGCCGGCATCATGCGCGCCGGTCGGCCGGTGGTGGTCAGCGATCCCATGCCGCCGCAAAGCGTGCTGGACCATGCACAGGCCATTGGCGCTGATCTCTGGCGCCTGGGCCAGGACTTCAACTTCTCGGGCGACAAGCAGCAGTGGGGCTGGGCCGGACGCGGGCGGCGCTATGCGGGCCTGGCCTATCCGGCGCTGCGCGGCGCCAACCAGCTGGTCAATGCATCGGGTGCGCTGGCCGCGCTCGAAGCCATTCGCAGCCGCCTTCCGGTCACGGCCCAGGCCGTGCGCACGGGGCTGGCCATGGTCGAGCTGCCGGGGCGTTTCCAGATCATTCCGGGCCAGCCCACGCTGGTGCTGGATGTTGCGCACAACCCGCATTCGGTGGCGGCGCTGACGGCCAACCTCGATGCCATGGGTTACTTCCCCTGCACGCATGCGGTGTTCGGCGCCATGCACGACAAGGACCTGGCGCCCATGCTGGGCAGGATCGCACCGCTGATCGACCGCTGGTACCTGACTGACCTGCCCACGCCGCGTGCCGAAAGCGCCGAAGTGCTGCGCCAGAAGATCGAAGCCCTGCCGCCCGCGCCCGGCGTGCCCCGCGAGCTGTCGGTGGCCACCTTCGCAAACCCGCAGCTGGCGCTGGATGCAGCGGTTCTGGCCGCAGGTCCCACTGATAGAATCGTGGTCTTTGGCTCGTTCTTCACGGTGGGCGGCGTGCTGCAGGACGGCCCGCCCCGGCTGAACGCCAAGCATCTGGGCACCTGAATCCAGTGATCCGCACCGCAGGCGGCCATCGTGGCCGCTGTGGTGGCCGATATGAACGAGTCCGCACTCCATGGCATTTTTCAATTTTCGTTGGCCCGGCAAAAAAGACGACGGTGATTCGTCGTCCGCATCGAGGCGGCCCACACGGCTGGGACAGGCGGAAAGCGTCGATGTCATGCGCCGCCGGGCGCGCCACCGCCTCATCGGCGCTGCCGTGCTGGTCCTGGCGGGCGTGGTGGGTTTCCCCCTGCTGTTCGACACCCAGCCGCGTCCGATTCCCGTAGACATCCCCATCGAGATTCCTGACCGCGACAAGGTTGCGCCCCTGGTCGTGCCCGGCGCCAATGCCGTGGACGCCCATTCGCATGGCGCGGCTGCGCCGACGGGCCGCGTGTCGGCCCAGGCCTCGCTGGGTGCTGATGAGGAAGAGGTTCCCATGGGCAGGCCTTCGACGCCGTCCGTGCCTGTGGCGCCTCCCGTTTCCCAGGTGGCTCCGGTCAAGCCTGAAGCGAAGCCTGAGGCAAAGCCGGAGCCCAAGCCCGCGGCCAAGCCTGAGACCAAACCCGAGCCCAAGCCGGAACCTAAGCCCAAGCCTGAGCCGGCCAAACCCGAGCACAAGCCGGAGCCCAAGCCCGAGCCGAAACCCGAGCCTAAGCCAAAGCCCGAACCCAAGCCCGAGCCGTCCAGGAGCGACGATGCCGCGCGTGCCCGGGCCCTGCTGGAAGGACGCAGCGCGCCCGCCGCTTCAACGGCGGCCGCGGCGACGGACGAACGCTTCATCGTGCAGGTCGGTGCCTTCTCCGACGCCGGCAAGGCCCAGGAAATCCGCGCCAAGCTGGAGCTGGCGGGCCTGAAGACTTTCACGCAGGTGGTGGACACCAAGGACGGCAAGCGCACGCGGGTGCGTGTGGGCCCGTTCAACGGCCGTGCCGAAGCCGACAAGGCGGCGGCGCGCGTCAAGGGCCAGGGCCTGCCGGCGTCGGTGATCAAGCTCTGACGCGGTGACGTACATCTTGCAAAGCAGCACGGGCGCACAGAAATAGCGTATGTCCACGGTGGACTGGGTTTTGCTGGCCTGCGTGCTGGCCTCGATGCTGCTTGGCGCCTGGCGCGGGCTGGTGTACGAGGTGCTGTCTCTGCTGGGCTGGCTGGTGGCCTTTGTCGTGGCCCGCATCTGGGCGGCCGACGTGGCGCTGTGGCTGCCCATGCAGGACTGGGACATGCAGCTGCGCTACGCCGCAGGCTTTGTGCTGTTGTTCGTGCTGGCGTTGTTCGGCTGGGGCCTGGTGTCCTGGCTGTCGCGTCGGCTGATCGAGGCGGTGGGCCTGAGGCCCGTGGACCGCACGCTGGGCGCGCTGTTCGGCGTGCTGCGCGGGGCGCTGCTGGCCCTGGTGGCAACGATGGTGATCAGCTACACGCCGCTGCACCAGGGGCAGTGGTGGCAGGATTCAGCCTTGGCGCCATGGCTGATGCAGGCGCTGGCTGTGGTTTTGCCACAGCTGCCGCAGGAATGGGGACGCTATCTGCCGGCTGCATGACAAGGCGCTGCAGCGCAGGAGTCGGCTGGCAGAAACAGTTTGGATAGAGAAATCGGGCGCAGGCGTGGCCAATGGGTGGCTGCTACGGCCCAGACAGCGAAGGGCGACCTTCGCAAACGGATGGAACGCAACTATGTGTGGAATCGTTGGTGTAGTCAGCACCGCGCCCGTGAATCAACTGATCTATGACGCCCTGCTGCTGCTGCAGCACCGTGGCCAGGATGCCGCAGGCATCGTGACCCAGCAGGAGCGCAAGTTCTTCATGCACAAGGCCAAGGGCATGGTGCGCGACGTGTTCCGCACCCGCAACATGCGTGCCCTGCCGGGCACGGTGGGCCTGGGTCAGGTGCGCTACCCGACGGCCGGCAACGCGACCAGCGAGGAAGAGGCCCAGCCCTTCTACGTGAACGCGCCCTTCGGCATCGTCATGGTGCACAACGGCAACCTCACCAATGCCAAGCAGCTGCGCGAGGAGCTGTCCGACACCGACCACCGCCACACCAACACCGAGAGCGACTCCGAAGTCCTGCTCAACGTGCTGGCCCACGAGCTGGCCCGCGCCAGCAGTGGCGCGCCGCTCAAGAGCGAAGACGTGTTCCAGGCCGTCAGCGCCGTGCACAAGCGCATCAAGGGCTCGTATGCGGTGATCGCGCTGATCGCCGGCTACGGCCTGCTGGCCTTCCGCGACCCGTTCGGCATCCGCCCCCTGTGCATGGGCCGCGGTGCCGACGGCTCGGTGATGCTGGCCAGCGAGTCCGTGGCCCTGGAAGGTACGCTGCACCAGCTCGAGCGCGATGTCGCCCCGGGCGAGGCCGTGTTCGTGCACAGCGACGGCCAGGTCGAAACCCGCCAGTGCGCTGAAAAGAGCGAGCTGCACCCCTGCGTGTTCGAATACGTGTACCTGGCCCGCCCGGACTCCGTGCTGGATGGCATCTCCGTCTACCAGGCCCGCCTGAACATGGGCGAGACGCTGGCCAAGCGCGTGGTCTCCACCGTGCCGCCCAACGAGATCGACGCCATCATCCCGATTCCCGAATCCAGCCGCCCCAGCGCCATGCAGCTGGCCCAGCTGCTGGGCATTCCGTACCGCGAAGGCTTCGTCAAGAACCGCTACGTGGGCCGGACCTTCATCATGCCGGGCCAGTCCTCGCGCAAGAAATCGGTGCGCCAGAAGCTCAACGCCATCGGCAGCGAGTTCAAGGGCCGCAAGGTGCTGCTGGTGGATGACTCCATCGTGCGCGGCACCACCTCCAAGGAAATCGTGCAGATGGCGCGTGATGCCGGTGCCGTCAAGGTCTACCTGGCCTCGGCAGCGCCTCCGGTGCGCCATCCCAACGTCTACGGCATCGACATGCCCACGCGCGCCGAACTGGTGGCGCATGGCCGCACGGTCGAGGAAATCCGCCAGGTCATCGGTGCCGACGCGCTGATCTACCAGGACGTGGCCGCCATGAAGCAGACCGTGGGCAAGATCAACCCGCAGGTGCAGGGCTTCGAGGCATCGTGCTTCGATGGCGTCTACATCACGGGCGACATCTCCGAGGACGAAGTCACGGCACTCAATGAAGGCCGCAACCGCGGCGGCGAGGAAGAGTCCAGCGACGCCTCGCGCCTGTCCCTGCCCAACGCCCAGGAAGCCTGAGCCCGAGCCTGAGTCCGAGCGATTAGGCTTCAGTGACAATACGGGGGGCGGGCCTGAGGCCCGCCCTTTTTTGACAAATGAGCTAAAAGCGCTGGTGCTGGAGGACTGCAGGCTGCAACGCCCAGCAAGTCCCCAGGTGACAAGTGTTTCTAGCTCCTTTTTTCCGGGCACCGCCGCCATCGGCGGGCCGCGCCCGACCCCAAGGACCATCAACGTGACGAACAAGACACTTCCCGAAGGCCTGCATCCCGATACGCTGGCCCTGCGCGTGGCCGTGGAACGAAGCCAGTGGGGCGAGCACAGCGAAGCCCTGTACATGACCAGCAGCTTCGTGCAGCCCGACTGCGCAACGGCAGCGCGCCGCTTCGCCAACGAAGAGCCCGGCTACACCTACAGCCGCACCTCCAACCCCACGGTGACCAGCTTCGAGCAGCGCCTGGCCGCCATGGAAGGCACGGAATGCGCCGTGGCCACGTCCACCGGCATGTCGGCCATCTTGCTGGTGGCGCTGACCACGCTCAAGGCGGGCGACCATGTGATCTGCTCGCAGTCCATGTTCGGCTCCACCATCAAGCTGCTGGGCGGCGAGATGGCGCGCTTCGGCATCGAGACCAGCTTTGTCTCGCAGACCGATGTGCAGGCCTGGAAGGCCGCCATCCGTCCCAACACGCGATTGCTGTTCGCCGAGACGCCGACCAACCCGCTGACCGACCTGTGCGACATCGCCGCGCTGGCCGAACTGGCGCACGCCCATGGCGCGCTGCTGGCGGTGGACAACAGCTTTGCCTCGCCCGCGCTGCAGCGGCCCGCGCAGTTCGGTGCCGACCTGGTCGTGCACTCCGGCACCAAGCTGCTGGACGGCCAGGGCCGCGTCATGTCGGGCGCGGTCTGTGGCACGACGGCGCTGGTGGACAAGGTCATGGGCACCTTCCTGCGCAGCGGCGGCCTGAACCTGGCGCCGTTCAACGCCTGGGTGGTGCTCAAGGGCCTGGAGACGCTGTCCCTGCGCGTCAAGGCGCAAAGCGCCGCCGCGCTGGAGCTGGCCACCTGGCTGGAGGCCCATCCCAAGGTCGCCCGTGTCTACTACCCGGGCTTGGCCAGCCACCCGCAGCACGAGCTGGCCATGCGCCAGCAAAACGGCATGGGCGGCGGCGTGCTGTCCTTCGACGTGGTGGGCGAGGGCGCCGAGCAACTGCGCGCCAATGCCTTCCATGTGGCCGACAGCACCCTGGTGTGCTCGATCACGGCCAACCTGGGCGACGTCAAGACCACCATCACCCACCCGGCCAGCACCTCGCATGGCCGCCTGAGCGAAGAGCAGCGCCGCGTCGCCGGCATCGGCCAGGGCCTGCTGCGCATCTCCGTCGGACTGGAATACCTGGGCGACATCAAGAACGATCTGTCCCGCGGACTGGATACCCTGCAATGACACAAAAAGTACGAACCCGTTTTGCCCCGTCTCCCACGGGCTTCATCCACCTGGGCAACATCCGCTCGGCCCTGTATCCCTGGGCCTTCGCACGCGCCACGGGTGGTGATTTCATCCTGCGCATCGAGGACACCGACGTGGAGCGTTCCACCCAGGCCTCGGTGGACGTGATCATCGAAGGCATGGCCTGGCTGCAGCTGGACCATGACGAAGGTCCGTTCTATCAAATGCAGCGCATGGACCGCTACAAGGAGGTGCTGGCAGGCCTGCAGGCCTCGGGCCATGTCTACCCCTGCTACATGAGCGTGGAAGAACTCGACGCCCTGCGCGAGCGCCAGATGGCCAACAAGGAAAAGCCGCGCTACGACGGCACCTGGCGCCCTGAAGAAGGCAAGGTGCTGCCGCCCGTGCCCGAAGGCGTGCGCCCCGTGCTGCGCTTCAAGACGCCGCAGGGCGGCGTCGTGGCCTGGGAAGACAAGTGCAAGGGCCGCATCGAGTTCCAGAACAGCGAGCTGGACGACCTGGTGATCGCGCGTCCCGATGGCACGCCCACCTACAACTTCTGCGTCTGCGTGGACGACATGGACATGGCCATCACCCATGTCATCCGTGGCGACGACCACGTCAACAACACGCCGCGCCAGATCCACATCTTCGAGGCGCTGGGCGCCAGCGTGCCCGTGTTCGCCCACCTGCCCACCGTGCTCAACGAGCAGGGCGAGAAGATGAGCAAGCGCAACGGCGCCAAGGCCGTCACCCAGTACCGCGACGAAGGCTACCTGCCCGACGCCATGGTCAACTACCTGGCCCGTCTGGGCTGGAGCCACGGCGATGACGAAATCTTCAGCCGCGCCCAGTTCCTGGAGTGGTTCAACCTCGACCACCTGGGCCGCAGCGCAGGCCAGTTCGACGAGGCCAAGCTGCGCTGGGTCAACGCCCAGCACCTGAAGGCCCTGGACGATGCGGCCCTGGCAGAGCTGGTGCGCCCCTTCGTGCTCAAGACGGGTCTGGACCAGGCGCTGCTCGATGCCGACGACCGCCTGCCGCGCATCTGCGCCCTGTTCAAGGACCGCTGCGAAACCCTGGTCGATCTGGCCGGCTGGGTGCGCCTGTTCTATGTGGACGCCTTCGACCGCAACGCCGAAGACCTGGCCAAGCATGTGACCGACGCCGTGGCGCCCGCCCTGGACGCCTTCGCCGAAGGCATCGCCTCGGTGGAGTGGAGCAAGGAAGCCATTGCCGCCCTGATCAAGGAAGTGCTCAAGGCCCAGGGCCTGAAGATGCCGCAACTGGCCATGCCGGTGCGCGTGCTGACGCTGGGCACGGCGCACACGCCTTCGGTGGACGCGGTGCTGGAGCTGCTGGGTCGTGAAAAAATTCTGGCCCGTTTGAAAAACCGCTAAAAACCTGTCTATAATTCGAGTCTCTGATGCAAACGCAGCAACTAACAAGAAGCAGCGATTGCAGCATGAAGGGGGTATAGCTCAGCTGGGAGAGCGCTTGCATGGCATGCAAGAGGTCA
>NZ_JACVUR010000036.1:0-58091 GCF_016516495.1 Delftia sp. S65 | reverse complement strand
GTCAGATGACGAAGCAGTCCTGTCCTTCGGCAGGACTGCAACCCCGCAACCGCCACGGCGCAGGCGCGGACATACGGGGAGTGAGTGCGGGCCTTCGCTGCGCTCGGCCTGGAGTGCTGGGGCGCTTGCCATCTTGAAAGCCTCTATCATCGCGGCAGCCCCCTGTTCCGGGGCCGGTGCGTAAGAACACCCAAAACGAAGCGGTGCGGCCTCGCCGTCAAGGAGGCCTTGTCACGTCTGATTTCCGGAGCGTGGGCGCAAGCCTGCGTTCCTGCGGTTACGGACGGGATGGGGCTACCCGCAAGGGCGTCCGCACGGCTTCGTTCGTGTTCTTAACATCCCGTCCACCTGTCTGTGCGTAAGAACACGGGCCGGTGGTTTTTGTTCTCACGAAGGAGTACGAAACCATGCACGGCATTTCTTCTTTTGCATTCCCCTCTGCCACCCAAGCGCCTCACTCTCGCGCATCTGCCGTGGGAAGGGTGGCGCCATGAGTACCGCTTCCACAACCCTGACCCAGCCCACGCCGCAGCAGTTGAGCCATGCCGTGACCGAGATCGGCCGGCTGACGCTGCAGGGCAGCAGCGAGGTGTATTCCCTGGGCCAGCTGGCGCTGGCCTGGCTGGAGCGGCCCGAGGGCCATCGCAATCTGGAGGTGGTGGCCAATGCGCTGCAGGCCATTTGCGGGGCTGCGCAGCGGATGGAGGAACTGGTGGAGGACGAGGTCAACTACGTGCATTGCCTGCAGGAAGACCCGGCGTATCTGCGGCGAATGGCGGCTGCTGCGGCGGCGTTTCAGCGCTGATTCAGGCTTTCTTGTGACAGGCCTGCCGGGGCATTGCGCCCCGGGTTTCGGTAAATCACTTTTAGGCTTTGTGAATCTAGATGTATGTAGTCTGCATGGGTGTGTGCACAGACCGTGATTCAATGAGACTTTTGATGACCCAGAGAATTCCTGTCATGGGATATTGTTCCGTAAACCAGCGGCAGTCCCCCTATTCACCACCGGCCTGTCCATCCTTGTTTAGGAATGTTTGGTAGATCAGATATGGAATCAACGAAACTACCAGCCACCACCAGCTAGATTGTATGTAGGCCAGAACCCAGCAAGTCCAGGCGAATATTACGGCACACCAACCAAAAATGATCGAAAAGCGAGGAGTTTTCATTAGGGTGTCTTCACGCCACTGAAACCCTACTGGACATAAGTCATATGGAAAATAATGCAGGCCATGAGATTCAGTCGCTGATCTTCTTGAACCGGCCGGATTTATCCCATCCACGGCCCTTTTCGCAGGAGACCTGTGCATATCCAAGATCCTTTCTTATGATGATGTCTTCGCTGATAGCACATATTTCTCCTTTTTCCACAACAAAGGCGATTACGAGTGGGTGATCGTTGTTTGAATAAATATTTACCGTGTCTGTAGCCTCCCATCGACCTGTTGGTTCATAGCTGCAAGCAACCAATGTGGCGGCGAAAATAGGGCCCATGAATCGAGTAATTTTTTTCATCAATTTGCCTTTGAATAGTTCACTTTTCTAATTACACGCCCAGATTTGGAAACTGCAAGCAGTAGTTCCTTGGGAGAGGTTAGATGGCCGGATGAAGGATTGTTCTTGAACCGAGGATCGTGGGAGAGAATGCCTATCATCTCAAGAATCTCAGCAACATTGGTGGAGCAGCTGTTGGCTGTGATGCTGTAGGGTTTATTCTCCTTGACTCTTTTGTCAAGCTCCTTTTTGATAATTGATTTCTCTTCATTGGACAGGCGTATCACTAGGCCGATGATATCTCTTTTAACTCTATGTATATTTTCATAAATATACTCTTCTCGATCCAAAACTGCATATTTTGTCGGCGCACGACTGTATATCTTTCCATCGATATCAATTGCAGCATGCCCCCATTGGGATCCTGAACTGATAAACCTCCCATCAAAGATGAAAACCTCGATCGTAGGCCCCTGAATTACCGGCTCCGGCCCCATGAATTGCGCCATCCGCCGTTCATAGCCAAAGATTGCTGGCGGCTGGGCCAGCAGTTCGAACATGCGGGTCGCTGGTGCAATCCGGCCCTGGGTCATGACGGGCGAGCCGGACAGTTGCTGAAAGGTGGCGATCGAGCGCTCCAGCGCCCTGGACCATCTGCCGTCCTCGCGCAGCAGTTTGCGGCAGGGATCGCGTTGCATATGTCCGTTGAGCAATTGCTGGACAGTGAACACGTCTTTGGGATGGTTCATTGCCGCACGCCCCACGGGGCCGGAAATTCTTGCAGTTGTTGCCATGGTCTCCCTCCGGTATGGACGCCGGCCGGCTGAAGCCGGCTCTCACGTTGAGGAAGATGCTATGCAAGGCCCTGGTGCAATGGACGGGGCGGTCTGCACTTTCGCGCACGAGAATTGACTGTGGGCGCAACGACGAATGAAAAACGCCATCCGCATCGTTTTGTTGCGGATGGCGTCAGTGATGAAAGCAGTCGCCAGCACCTGGCGGCTGCTTTGGGTCCAGCCTCAGGCCAGCGTATACGCCGTCTTCACCGTCGTATAGAACTCCTGCGCATAGCGGCCCTGTTCGCGCGGGCCGTAGCTGCTGCCCTTGCGGCCGCCGAAGGGCACGTGGTAGTCCACGCCGGCCGTGGGCAGGTTGACCATGACCATGCCGGCCTGGCTGTGGCGCTTGAAGTGGGTGGCGTGCTTGAGGCTGGTGGTGGCAATGCCTGCGGCCAGGCCGAAGGGGGTGTCGTTGGCTACGGCCAGGGCTTCCTCGTAGTCCTTCACGCGGATGACGCTGGCCACGGGGCCGAAGACTTCCTCGCGGTTGATGCGCATGGCGGCCTGGGTGTCTACGAACAGGGTGGGCGCCATGTAGTAGCCCTTGTTGCCGCTGCCGGTGTGGCAGGCGGCGGCTGCGCCGCCCGCAGCCAGCACGGCGCCTTCGGCCTTGGCGATTTCCACGTAGCTCAGGTCCTGCTCCAGCTGGGCCTGGCTGACCACGGGGCCCATGTCGGTGCCTGCGGCGCGGGCGTCGCCCACCTTGATCCTGGTCATGCGGGCCTGCAGGGCCTCGATGAAGGCGGGGTAGATCCTGTCGGTGACGATGAGGCGGCTCGATGCCGTGCAGCGCTGGCCCGTGGAGTAGAAACCGCTTTGCGCGGACAGCTCCACGGCCTGGGTGAGGTCGGCGTCGTCCAGCACGATCTGCGGGTTCTTGCCGCCCATCTCCAGCTGCACCTTCTTGCCGCTTTCCACGCAGGCGCGGGCAATGCCGCGGCCCACGCCGACGGAGCCGGTGAAGCTGATGGCGGCCACGTCGCTGTGGCGCACCAGGGCATCACCGATGACGCGGCCCGGGCCCATGACGAGGTTGAAGACACCGGCCGGAATACCCGAGCGGTGAATGATGTCAGCCAGCGCCCAGGCGCTGCCGGGCACGAGGTCGGCAGGCTTCAGGACCACGCAGTTGCCGAAGGCCAGGGCCGGGGCGATCTTCCAGGCGGGAATGGCGATGGGGAAGTTCCACGGCGTGATCAGGCCCACCACGCCGACGGGCTCGCGCGTGATTTCCACGCCGATGCCGGGGCGCACGGAGGGCAGGGTCTCGCCGGCCAGGCGCAGGCATTCACCCGCGAAGAACTTGAAGATCTGGCCTGCGCGACCGACTTCGCCAATGGCTTCGGGGCGGGTTTTGCCTTCCTCGCGCGCCAGCAGGTCGCCCAGCTCTTCCTTGCGGGCCAGGATTTCGTTGCCGATCTTGTCCAGGGCGTCGTGGCGGGCCTGGATGCCCGAGGTGCTCCAGGCGGGAAAGGCCGCGGCCGCCGCGGCGATGGCGGCTTCCACATCGGCGGCATTGCCCTGGGCGTACTCGCCGATCACATCGGACAGGTCGCTGGGGTTGGTGTTGGCGCTGTAGCCGTCGGCGGCCTTCCATTGGCCGTTGATGAGGTTGTCGTAGCGGGACATGAGGTGCTCCGGGAAAGGGGTAACGGAAGGAAGGGGTCAGCGGACCATGCAGGGGCGCTTGTTGTCGAAGGTCCAGCCGGGAATCAGGTACTGCATGGCCATGGCGTCATTGCGCGCGCCCAGACCGTGCTCCAGGTACAGGGCGTTGGCGCGCTGCAGCGCGGCGCGGTCCACGGTGACGCCCAGGCCCGGGGTCTTGGGCACCTCGACGAAGCCGCCCTTGATCTGCAGCGGGTTCTGGGTGAGGTACTGGCCGTCCTGCCAGATCCAGTGCGTGTCGATGGCCGTGACCTTGCCGGGCACGGCGGCGGCCACGTGGGTGAACATGGCCAGCGAGATGTCGAAGTGGTTGTTGGAGTGCGAGCCCCAGGTCAGACCCCAGTCGCGGCAGGTCTGGCCCACGCGCACGGAGCCGGCCATGGTCCAGAAATGCGGGTCGGCCAGGGGGATGTCCACGGACTGCAGCGACAGCGCATGCACCATCTGGCGCCAGTCGGTGGCGATCATGTTGGTGGCCGTGGGCAGGCCGGTGGCGCGGCGGAATTCGGCCATGACTTCGCGGCCCGAGAAGCCGTTCTCGGCGCCGCAGGGGTCTTCGGCATAGGCGAGCACGCCGTGCATGTCGCGCATGAGGCGGATGGCGTCCTTGAGCAGCCAGCCGCCGTTGGGGTCCAGTGTGACGCGCGCCTGCGGAAAGCGCCTGGCCAGCGCGGTGACGGCCTCCACCTCCTGCTCGCCGGCCAGCACGCCGCCCTTGAGCTTGAAGTCGTTGAAGCCGTAGCGCGCATGCGCCGCCTCGGCGTGGCGCACGATGGCGGCCGGGTCCATGGCGGTCATGTGGCGCACCTGCGTCCAGTCGTCGGTGCCGCTTTTGTCTTCGCCGGGCTGGACGTAGGGCAGATCGGTCCTGTCGGTGGGGCCGGTGAAGAACAGGTAGCCCAGCATCTCCACGCGGTCGCGTTGCTGGCCTTCGCCCAGCAGGGCTGCCACGGGCACGCCCAGGTGCTGGCCCAGCAGGTCCAGCAGGGCCGACTCCACGGCGGTGACGGCATGCACGGCAATGCGCAGATCGAAGGTCTGCAGGCCGCGCCCGCCCGTGTCGCGCCCGGCCAGGGCCTGCTGCAGGTTCTGCAGCAGCTTCAGGTGGTTGCCCACGGACTGGCCGATGAGCAGCGCCTTGCTGTCCTCCAGCGCCTGGCGTATGCCTTCGCCGCCAGGCACCTCGCCCACACCGGTGTGGCCCGCGCTGTCGTGGATGAGCACGATGTTGCGCGTGAAGTAGGGCGCATGCGCGCCGCTGAGGTTCATGAGCATGCCGTCGCGGCCGGCGACGGGAATGACTTCGATCTCGGTGATGGTCGGGGTGGAGGACATGGCGTGCTCTTGGATCGTTTGGATCGGTCTCTGGGAAAAAACGGCTATGCGGCGGCGGTGGCCGCCTGCTGCGCGGCGGACCACGGCACCTCGGCCTCGGGCCGGCCCGTGGCGATGAACTGCGCCAGGTTGCGCAGCACGAGGTCGGCCATGGCGCGGCGGGTTTCGTGCGTGCCGCTGGCGATGTGGGGCGCAAGCACCACGTTGTCCTGCGACAGCAGCTCGGCATGGGGGCGTGGCTCGTCCTCGAACACATCCAGGCCCGCGCCTGCGATGCGGCCCTGCTGCAGGGCCTGGACCAGTGCGGCCTCGTCGACCACGCTGCCGCGCGCCACGTTGATCAGAAAGCCCTGCGGGCCCAGCGCGTCCAGCACCTCGGCGTTGACCAGGTGCTGCGTGCCGTCGCCGCCTGCGGCCGTGATGACGAGGAAGTCGGCCCAGCGCGCCAGCTCCAGCAGCGAGGGCTGGTAGAGGTGGGGCGATCCCTCGACCGGGCGGCGGTTGTGATAGGCCACCTCCATGTCGAAGCCGGCCGCGCGGCGCGCCACGGTGGAGCCGATGCGGCCCATGCCGAAGATGCCCAGGCGCTTGCCGCTGGCACGCGTGCGGATGCCGAAGCGGCCTCGGCTCCAGTCGCCCCGGCGCACGAAGCGGTCGGACTCGCTCAGGCCACGCGCGGCGTCCAGCAGCAGGGCAAAGGCCATGTCGGCCACGCAGTCGTCCAGCACGCCGGGCGTGTAGCCCACGCGGGCGCCCTGGCGCAGCAGGGACTCGCGGTCCAGCGCGTCAAAGCCCACGCCGAAGCTGCTCACGAAGCGCAGCCTGGGCAGGGCCTGCACCACGCTCGCGGGCACGCCCATGGCGGCCGAGGTGACCAGGTATTCGAACTGCGCGCCGTGCTCGGCGAGAAAGCGCTCGCGGTCGGGCTGCTCGGACAGCAGCGTCACCTCATAGGCCTGGGCCAGTTCGGCATCGAGCTGGGGCAGCGGCATCTTGCCGAACTGGAGAACGCGTGGACGGGAGGTCGCCATGCCTTGGAATCCTTGGAACTTGCGGGGGCTGGAAGCCCCGGTGAAAAGGGCCTGCGGTGCGCAGGCCAGCGGGAACGGCCCTGGGGCCGGCCCGTTGTTTCTAGCTCAATCAGCGGTGATTTTTCGGGTCTGGATCAGTTGCTTCCAGCGCTCCGATTCCTGGGCCTGGTAGCGCGTGAATTCCTCGGGCGTGTTGCCCACGATCTCCAGGCCCTGCTCCACGAAGCGCTTGCGGATGTCGGGCTGCTGCACGGAGGCGATGGCGGCCTTGGCCAGCTTGGCCTTCACATCGGCGGGCAGTCCCTTGGGCGCGGCCAGGCCTTGCCAGGAGTACACCTCGGCACCCTTGACACCGGCCTCGGCCAGCGTGGGCACATCGGGCAGCACGGGCGAGCGCTGGCTGCCGGTCACGGCAATCGCATGCAGCTTGCCGCTGCGCAGATGGGGCAGCACGGCGTTGACGTTCTGGAACGAGAAGTCCACCTGGCCGCCGATCAGGTCGGTGATGGCCGGGGCGCCGCCCTTGTAGGGCACGTGCATGCCTTCGGTGCCGCTTTGCTGCCAGAACAGCTCGGCCGACAGATGGTCCGAGGAGCCGTTGCCCGAACTCGCGAAACTGATCTTGCCGGGGTTGGCCTTGAGCGCGGCGATGACCTCGGCCACGGTGCGGGCCTTCTGCGCGGGGCTGGCCACGAGCACGTTGGGCGCCTGCACGGGGATGGTGATGTAGTCGAAGTCCTTGCCTGCGTCATAGGGCACGTTCTTGACCAGGTGCGGCGTGACCACGAAGGGGCCCAGCGAGGCCACCAGCAGCGTGTAGCCATCGGCCGGTGCGCGCTTGACGGCGCCTGCGCCGATGGTGCCGGTGGCGCCCGGGCGGTTTTCCACCACGAAGGGCTTGCCCAGCTGCTCGCCCATGCTCAGGGCCATGGCGCGCGCCACGGTGTCGGTGGAGCCGCCGGCCGGGAAGGGCACGATGATGTTGACGGCCTTGTCCGGAAAGCTGCCGGCCGCCTGCGCCGTGAGGGCCAGTGCGGCACCCAGCGTGATCAGAATCTTCTTCATGTTCTTGTCTCCTGGGGGGCGCAAGGGCCGGACTGGCCCCTGCGTCCGGTCTTGTGGCTTATTGCGGGCCGAGCTTGTCGATCAGGGCCTTGAGCTCTTCCAGCTCGGAGGGCTTGAGGTCCGTCAGCGGGGCGCGCACGGGCCCTGCGTCGTGGCCGACCAGCTTGGCGCCGGCCTTGATGATGCTCACGCCGTAGCCTTCGACGCGGTTGCGGATCTTCAGGTAGGGCATGAAGAATTCCTTGAGCAGCTTGTGCTGCGTGGCCATGTCGTCGGTGCGCACGGCTTCGTAGAACGCCATCGCCGTCTTGGGGATGAAGTTGAAGACGGCCGAGGAGTACACCGGCGTGCCCAGGGCCTTGTAGGCGGCCGCATAGACCTCGGCCGTGGGCAGGCCGCCCAGGTAGGCGAAGCGGTCTCCCATCTTCATGAAGATGGCGGACATGGTCTCGATGTTGCCCATGCCGTCCTTGAAGCCCACCAGGTTGGGGCAGCGCTCGGCCAGGATGGCCAGCGATTCGGGCGTGAAGCGGGTGCGGTCGCGGTTGTAGACGATGACGCCGAACTTCACGCTCTTGCAGACCTGCTCCACATGGGCGATCAGGCCTTCCTGGCCGGCTTCGGTCAGGTAGTGGGGCAGCAGCAGGACGCCGTGGGCGCCCAGGCGCTCCGCTTCCTGGGCATGGGCAATGGCCGTGCGCGTGGGGCCGCCGGCGCCCGCGATGATGGGCACCTTGCCGCGGCAGGTGTCCACGGCGGTCTTGATGATCTGGCCGTATTCCTCGCCGTACAGCGAGAAGTACTCGCCCGTGCCGCCGGCCGCGAACAGCGCGCTGGCGCCGTAGGGGGCCAGCCATTCGAGGCGGGCCGCATAGCCCTTGGCATTGAAGTTGCCGTTGCTGTCGAAGTCCGTCACGGGGAAGGACAGCAGGCCGGAACTCATCACGTCTTTGAGGTCTTGGGGGGTCATGGTGCTCTCGGGAATAAGGGTGGGGAAGAAAGAAAAAGGGGTGGAATCAGTCGAGCTTCAAACCGGCTGTCTGAACCACTTTTTGCCAGCGCTGGCGCTCGGTGGTCAGGAAGCGCGCGGTCTCGGCGGGGTTCATGGTCACGACCTCGGCGCCCTGGCCCGTGAGGCGGGCGCGCACCTCGGGCGAGCGGATGGCGGTGATCAGGGCCTCATGCAGGCGCTGGACCACGGCCTCGGGCGTCTTGGCGGGAACGACCACGCCTTGCCAGGTGCCGGTCTCGAAGCCGGGCACGCCCTGCTCGGCGATGGTGGGTACGTTGGCGGCCAGCGGCATGCGCGTGCCCTTGGACAGGCCCAGCAGCTTGAGCTTGCCGCTTTGCACATGGGGGTAGGTGGCCAGCATGCCGTTCATCAGCACCTGGGTCTGGCCTGCCACCGTGTCCTGGATGGACTGCACGCCGCCCTTGTAGGGCACGTATTCCCAGCGGGCGCCCGTGGCGCGCGCCAGTTCCACGCCGGCCAGGTGCGGGGCGCTGCCCGTGGCGGTGACGGCAAAGCTCAGATCTTCCTTCTTGGACAGGGCCACCAGTTCCTGCAGGTTGTTGGCCGGCACCGAGGGGTGGACCACCAGCAGGTGGGGCGAGTAGGCCAGCATGGCCGTGCCGCGCAGGTCCCGGGACAGGTCGAAGGACAGCTTGGTGTAGAGCGAGGGCGAGATGGCCAGCGCACCCAGGTCGCACAGCATCAGCGTGTGGCCGTCGGGCTGGGCCTTGGCCACCATGTCGGCGCCCAGGTTGCCGTTGGCGCCGGGCTTGTTCTCGATGACCACGGGCTGCTTGAGTTCTGCCGACAGCAGCGGGCCGATGGCGCGCGCGATGATGTCCGAACTGCCACCCGGCGGGTAGGGCACCACCAGGCGCAGCGGCCGCGTGGGCCAGTTGCTCTGGGCCAGCGCACCGGCGCCGGTGGCTACGAGGGCGGTGGCGCCAGCGGCGCGCAGGAACTGCTTTCGGCTCAGGGTCATGCTCTTGTCTCCGGGTTTTATGTTGTCAGTTGTCGTACAACTGAAGCCGATTTTTAACCGAGATCTGCAAGCAGTGATAAAGGGTTTTCCCTTGGTTGTCTGAATTCCCGTGGCAACGCCATCGGCCCCGAAAGGCCCATGGGAGCACTCAGGCGGCGCTGGTCTTTTGCGCCAGGCGCAGGCGTTCGCGGCTGTTGGTCAGGTGGATGCGCATGGCCGCGCGGGCCGAGTCGGCGTCCTGGCGCTCGATGGCGGCGAGGATTTCCTCATGCTCGCGGTTGACGCGGCGCAGGTAGTCGGGGTCGCGCTGTGGCTGGTGGATGGAGGCGATGCGCGTGCGCGGAATCAGCTGGGCGCCGAAGTGGCGCAGGATGTCGCCGAAGTAGCGGTTGCCCGTGGCCTCGGCGATCTGGGTGTGGAAGGCCAGGTCATGGGCCACCGTGTCCTCGCCGCGCGCAAAGGCGATCTCGAAGGCCTGCAGCGCCATGCGTATGCCCTGAAGCTGCTCGGGGCTGCGGCACAGCGCGGCCAGGCCGGCGCTTTCGGTCTCCAGGCTGATGCGCAGCTCCAGCACGGCCATCACGTCCACGGCGGCCGTCAGCTCGTCGGCATTGAGCATCAGCGTGGATGCGGGCTGGGCGGCGCGCACGAAGGTGCCAATGCCGTGGCGCGTCTCCACCAGGCCCGAGGCCTGCAGGCGCGACAGCGCCTCGCGCACCACGGTGCGGCTGACTTCGTAGGTCTGCACCAGCGACGACTCCGTGGGCAGCTTCTCGCCTTCGGCCAGCAGGCCGTTGCGGATCTTGCTCGCGAACTCGTCGAACAGCAGGGCGGCCAGATTGCGGCCGCTGCGACCGGACTTTCCTCGCAGGGGAAGCTCGATCGTTGGGGGTGATGCGGGAAATCCCTTTGCCGAACTTTCCATGGTGCTGATCATAATCGCTCCAAGTTGTACGACAACGTATCACAAGACGTCCACGCCATCGAGTTTTTTTGATCCTCCTGAACCCGCATTCCAGATGAGCACCACCCACGCGACCCACGCGATCCGCCACATACGCATCACGCCCATTGCCTTCCGCGATCCGCCGCTGCTCAATGCGGCTGGCATCCACGAGCCCTGGGCGCTGCGTTCCATCATCGAGATCGAGACGGCCTCGGGCTTGGTCGGCATCAACGAAAGCTATGGCGACCAGCCCATGCTCGATGCGCTGGCCAAGGCCGCGCCCGCGCTGGTGGGGCTGTCCCCCTGGGCGCTCAACGAGATGGAGGTCCGCGTCGCGGCCCTGGTGGCGCCGCCTGCGCTGACGGCTTCCGAATTCCTGGGCCAGCAGGTGTCGCTGGCGCCGGGCACTCATGTGTCCAAGACGGTGGCCAAGGTGGTCAGCGCCTTCGAGGTCGCCATGCTGGACCTGCAGGGCCAGATGGCGGGCGCCCCCATCGTGGACCTGCTGGGCGGCGCCGCGCGCGACAGCGTGCCGTTCTCTGCCTACCTGTTCTACAAGTACGCCGAGCACATCGACAGGCCCTATGGACCAGATTCTTCGCCCGACGCCTGGGGCGAGGCCCTGGCGCCGCAGCAGCTGGTGGAGCAGGCGCGGCGCATGATTGCGCAGTACGGTTTCCAGAGCATCAAGCTCAAGGCCGGCGCGCTGCCGCCCGAGCAGGAGGCGGCCGGCATCCTGGCGCTGGCCGAGGCCTTTCCGGGCACGCCGCTGCGCATCGATCCCAATGGCAACTGGACGGTGGAGACCAGCCTGAAGATCGTGCAGCAGCTGCAGGGCGTGCTCGAGTACTACGAGGACCCGGCGCCCGGCCTGGACGGCATGGCCGCCGTGGCACGCGAGTGCGATGTGCCGCTGGCCACCAACATGGTGGTGACGGACTTTGCCGAGTTCCGCCGCAACGCCGACATGGGCTGCCCCGTGAAGATCGTGCTCAGCGACCACCACTACTGGGGCGGGCTGCGCGCCACGCAGCGCCTGTCCACGCTGTGCCGCACCTTCGACCTGGGCCTGTCCATGCACAGCAACTCGCACCTTGGCGTGAGCCTTGTGGCCATGACGCACCTGTGCGCCAGCGTGCCCCTGCTGACCTATGCCTGCGACACGCACTACCCCTGGCAGGACGAGGAAGTCGTCGAGGGCGGCCGGCTGCAGTTCGAGCAGGGCAGCCTGCGCGTGCCCACGGCGCCCGGCCTGGGTGTGCGGCTGGACCGCGAGGCCCTGGCCCGCCTGCACGACAACTACCTGCACTGCGGCATCCGCAACCGCGACGACCTGGGGCAGATGCGCAAGTACGACCCCGCGTTCACCGGCCACCAGCCGCGCTTCTGAACCCGCTTTCACACCATTCCAACGACAAGCCCTTCCCGGAGACAAGCACCATGCAACGCCGCACACTCATCCAACATTCCCTCGCCAGCGCCCTGCTGCTGGGCACGGCCCTGGCCGCCATGCCCGCCGCCGCGCAGGGCAACTGGCCCACGGGCAAGCCCATCACCTACCTGGTGCCGTTCCCGCCTGGCGGCAATACCGATACGCTGGCGCGCGTGATCGCCCAGCCCCTGAGCAAGGCCCTGGGCACGCCCGTGGTGATCGAGAACAAGGGCGGCGCGGGCGGCAGCGTGGGCTCGGCCATTGCGGCGCGCGCACCGGCCGATGGCTACACCATCCTGGGCGGCACCATCAGCTCGCACGCCATCAATGTGAGCCTGTACGCCAAGCTGGACTACGACCCGGTCAAGTCCTTCACGCCGGTGGCCATGCTGGGCTCGGGCCCGCTGGTGCTGGTGGTGCCGGCCTCCAGCCCCTACAAGACGCTGGCCGACGTGCTGGCCGCCAGCAAGGCCAAGGCGGCGGCGGGCGGACTGACCTCGGCCTCGCCGGGCAGCGGCACCTCCAACCACATGGCGCTGGAGCTGCTGGGCTACCAGACGGGCGTGAAGTTCACCCACGTGCCCTACAAGGGCAGCGGCCCGGCCGTGCAAGACGTGATCGGCGGCCAGGTGGACATGATGTTCGACACCGCCCTGGTCGTCGGCCCCCACGTGCAGGCCGGCAAGCTGCGTCCCATCGCCGTGACCAGCTCGCGGCGCCTGGAGTCCCTGCCCGATGTGCCCACCATCGCCGAGGCCGGCGAGAAGGGCTTCGACATGGGATCGTGGCAGGCCGTATTCGCGCCCGCTGGCACGCCCAAGCCCATCGTGGACCGGCTGCATGCGGAGATCATGAAGATCGTCGCCACGCCCGAGGTGCAGGCGCGCCTGAAGAACTTCGGCATGCTGCCCTCGCAGATGACGCCGGCCGAGCTGGGCGAGTACCAGAAGGCCGAGGTGGTCAAGTGGGGGAAGGTGATCAAGGCTGCTGGAATAAAGGCAGAGTGACCCCCTGAGGCGCTTCGCGCCTTCCCCCTTCTCGCTTCGCGGAGGGGGACGACACCCTCGCTGCGGGGCGGCCCTTGCTTGGTGTCCCTCGCTTTGGGCCGCGCCGGTTGCGTGGGCCGTGCCAGCTGCTTTACTGCTGTAGTGCCAGCCCTTTAGAAAATTGAGACATTGCCATGAGTACCCCACTTCCTCTTTCCATCCGCATGCATCCGGCCGACAACGTGGCCATCGTGGCCAATGACGGGGGGTTGCCTGCGGGCACGGTGATGCCCGGGGGGCTGGTGCTGGTCGACAAGGTGCCGCAGGCGCACAAGGTGGCGCTGGTGGACATTGCCGAGGGCGGCGAGGTGCGCCGCTACAACGTGGTGATCGGCTATGCGCTGCAGGCCATTGCTGCGGGCAGCTGGGTGCATGAGCGGCTGCTGCGCATGCCGGGGGCGCTGTCTCTTGAGGGGTTGCCGATCGCCACGGTGCAGCCGCCCGAGCTGCCGCCGCTGACGGGCTACACCTTCGAGGGCTACCGCAATGCCGATGGCACGGTGGGCACGCGCAATATCCTGGCCATCACCACCACGGTGCAGTGCGTGGCCGGGGTGCTGGATTTCGCGGTGGGCCGCATCAAGGCCGAGCTGCTGCCGCGCTATCCGAATGTGGACGATGTGGTGGGCCTGGAGCACAGCTATGGCTGCGGCGTGGCCATCGATGCCGTGGGCGCCGAGATTCCGCAGCGCACGCTGCGCAACATCAGCCACAACCCGAATTTTGGCGGCGAGGTGATGGTGGTGAGCCTGGGCTGCGAGAAGCTGCAGCCCGAGCGGCTGCTGCCGCCGGGGTCCTTCCCCATCGTCGATGAGCGCGAGCCCGCGCTGGACGTGGTCTGCCTGCAGGACGAGGCGCATGTGGGCTTCATGTCCATGGTGGACTCCATCATGGGCAGCGCCAGGGTGCATCTGGAGCGGCTGAACGCGCGCCGGCGCGAGACCGTGCCGGCCAGCGCCCTGGTGGTGGGCGTGCAGTGCGGCGGCAGCGATGCGTTCAGCGGCGTCACGGCCAATCCGGCCGTGGGCTTTTGCACCGATTTGCTGGTGCGCGCAGGCGCCACCGTGATGTTCAGCGAGGTGACCGAGGTGCGCGACGGCATCGACCAGCTCACCTCGCGCGCCTCCAGCCCCGAGGTGGCCCAGGCCATGATCGAGGAGATGGCCTGGTACGACGCCTACCTGGACAAGGGCCGCGTGGACCGCAGCGCCAACACCACGCCGGGCAACAAGAAGGGCGGCCTGTCCAACATCGTCGAGAAGGCCATGGGCTCCATCATCAAGAGTGGCACGGCGCCCATCACCGGCGTGCTGTCGCCGGGCCAGCGGCTGGCCGACCGGGGCATCCAAAGCGGCCTGGTCTATGCGGCCACGCCGGCCAGCGACTTCATCTGCGGCACGCTGCAACTGGCCGCCGGCATGAACCTGCATGTGTTCACCACGGGCCGGGGCACGCCCTACGGCCTGGCCCAGGTGCCCGTGATCAAGGTGGCCACGCGCAGCGATCTGGCGCGGCGCTGGCATGACCTGATGGACGTGAACGCGGGCCGCATCGCCGAAGGCCAGGCCAGCATCGAGGACGTGGGCTGGGAGATGTTCCGCCTGATGCTGGACGTGGCCAGCGGCCGCAAGAAGACCTGGGCCGAGCAGTGGAAGCTGCACAACGCCCTGGTGCTGTTCAATCCAGCGCCCGTGACCTGAGCCATGCCCACAGGCCCCTGTCGGCACAGGCTGACAGGGCGCTGGTGCGCCGCTGCGCACAATGGGGGCCATGCCCTCAGATACCCCGGAAACTCCCCCCGCCTCGTCCTGGTCCGCACGCCTGCAGCGCCTGATGGAGCTGAACCCGCTGCGCGCCATGTGGAATGCCGTGCAGCTGTGGCTGGACGCCGATGGCCTGCGCATGAGCGCGGCCATGTCCTTCTACGGCATCCTGAGCCTGGCGCCGCTGCTGCTGCTGCTGGTCGGCCTGCTGGGCTGGTGGGTGGACCGCAGCTATGTGGAACACCAGTTGATCGACCAGGTGCAGGACGTGATCGGCGAGCGCGGTGCCCAGGTGGTGCGCGGCGCGCTGGAAAGCGCCCAGCGGCCCGACGAGGGGCGGCTGGCCTCGCTGTTCGGCTTCATCCTGCTGATGTCGGGCGCCACGGGTGTCTTCGTGGAGCTGCAGTCCGCGCTGGAAAAGCTCTGGACCTCGAACGGCGAGCCACCGCCGCCCAAGGCCGTGTGGTGGCGCATGGCTGCGCTGCGGCTGCGCGGCCTGACCTATGTGCTGGCGCTGGGCTTCTTGCTGCTGGTGTCCATGGCCCTGTCCACGGCCATCCAGCTGATCACCAACTGGGCCGGCACCAAGCTGCAGATGCAGCCGCTGGGGCCGCTGATCAGCCTGATCAACGAATGCGTGTCCTTCGGCATTGCCGTGCTGCTCTTCGTGGGGCTGATGCGCATCGGCAGCGGCCCCAAGCCCCGGCTGCGCTATCTCATCTTCGGCGCCATCGTCGGCGCCCTGCTGTTCACGCTGGGCAAGCAGGCCCTGGCCTGGTACCTGTCCACGGCGGCCGTGGTCTCGGCCTATGGCGCGGCGGGTTCGCTGGTGGTGCTGTTGATGTGGATCTATTTCTCGTCGGCCATCCTGCTGCTGTCGGCCGCCACGGCCAAGGCTTTCAGCGACGCCGAGGTGCGCTTCACCCACCCCATCCGCTGGGCGCCGCCCGCCGGTCCAGCGCAGGCCAGGGACACTTCGGACGGCAAGGGCTGAGCGGCTGCATTTCGACGAAGATGAACGCCTGCGCCGCGGCCCGCAAAGCCGCGGCGCAGGGCGTTTGAGAGTGGAACAATGCAGCGAAAGTCCCCGGGCACCGAGGCCCGGGGCCAAGGACAACATGGACCGATTGCAGACCATGCGGGTGTTTCAGACCGTGGCCGACGAGGCCGGGTTTTCGGCGGCGGCGCGTCGTCTGGACATGTCCGTGCCCACGGTCACGCGCCTGGTGGCCGACCTGGAGCAGCACCTGGGCACGCGGCTGCTGCAGCGCACCACGCGCAGCGTGTCGCTGACCGAGGCCGGCGAGGCCTATCTGGAGCGCGTGCGCGGCATCCTGGCCGATGTGGAGGATGCCTTCAGCCTGGCGCAGGCGCACACGCTGGAGCTGTCGGGCGCCGTGCGCGTGCTCACGCCGCCCGTGTTTGCCGAGCATGTGCTGGCGCCGCTGGTGGCGGACTTCCACCGCCTGCACCCGCGCATCTGCATCGAGGTCTTCGTGGAGTCGGCCAGCGAGGCCGCGGTGGGCGAGTACGACATCACCTTCCTCAACGCCGAGGAGGGCTATGACGGCAACGTGGTGGCGCGGCCCATCGTCACCACCTGCGGCCTGGCCTGCGCCTCGCCCGAGTACCTGGACGCCCATGGCGTGCCCGCCGTGCCCGAGGATCTGGCGGGCCACCAGTGCCTGCTGCGCCGCCGCGCCCAGGGCCGCTCCGACGTGCTGCGCCTGCGCCGGCTCGATGGCAACGCGGGCGAGGCCGAGGTGGCCGTGCAGCCCGTGCTGGTGGCCAACCACACTGGCACGCTGCTGCGTGCCACGCTGGACGGCGCGGGCATCAGCACCCAGCCGCTGGACCTGATCGCGCGCCACCTGCGTTCGGGCCGGCTGCGCCATGTGCTGCCCGAATGGACCACGGGCCATTTCACGCTCTACGCCACCTTGCCCACGCGCAAGTTCATGCCGGCGCGCGTGCGCAGCTTCCTGGACTTCGTGGCCGAGCACACGCAGCGCTCCATGCAGGGCCTGCCCGCCAACTTGCCGGCCCTGTCCATCTGAGCGCGGCTGTCATCTAGGTTACTGGCGGGGCCCTGAGGGTCTCGGGGTTTCCCAGGTGAATTCCGCTGTGCGGAATCTTCGGGTTGATCGTGGCGCCGCCCCCCTCCTAAGCTGGCCTTGCCTGTCTGCCGCATGCGTTGTCGCGCCGCGCCGGCCGGCCATGCAAAGGAGACAAGACAATGCAAGCACAGACCCTGGCCGGGCGCCGAGCCGCGCCTTTCCGCAGGAGGCGTTGATGGACGTTTTTCTGCAGCAAGTGCTCAACGGCCTGACCCTGGGCGGCATCTACGGCCTGGTGGCCCTGGGCCTGACCCTGGTCTACGGCATCCTGCACGTGCCCAATTTCGCGCACGGCGGCTTCTACATGATCGGCGCCTTCGTGGCCTTCCAGGCCATGGTGGCCTGGAGCTGGGGCTACTGGGCGGCCATGCTGACCGCAGCCGTCGCGGTGGCGGTGCTGGGCATCGTCAGCGAGCGGCTGATCTTCCATCCGCTGCGCAAGGCCTCGCCCCTGCATCCCAAGATCGCCTCCATCGGGCTGCTGCTGTTCCTGGAGGCGGGTGCCCAGGCGCTGTGGGGCGCGGACTTCCAGCGCATGCCCACGCCCTACACCTCCATCGTGGAGATGGGCGGCATCACGGCGCCCGCGCAGCGCCTGCTGATCATCGGCGCGGCCTTTGCGCTGATGGTGGCCCTGCACCTGTTCCTGACGCGCACCATCACGGGCGCGACCATCATCGCCATGGCGCAGAACCGCGAAGGCGCATCCATGGTGGGCATCGACGCCAACCGCGTGTCCATGCTGACCTTTGCCATCTCGGGCGTGCTCGCGGCCGTGGCGGCCACGCTGTATGCGCCCATCAACCTGGTCTATCCGGCCATGGGCCACCTGGTCATCACCAAGGCCTTCGTGATCATCATCCTGGGCGGCATGGGCAGCATCCCGGGCGCCGTGCTGGGCGGGCTGATCATCGGCTTTGCCGAGAGCTTCGGCGCCTACTACATCTCCACCGACTACAAGGACATCATCGCCTTCGTGCTGCTGGTGGTGATCCTGTCGCTGCGCCCGCAGGGGCTGTTCGCCAAGAGGAGTCATTGAATGAACGGATTCATCGACTCCCGCGTTGCCTGGGGCCTGCTGCTGGCCGCCGGCATCGCCTTCCCCTGGCTGGCGGGCAATGACTACCACCTCACGGTGATGAGCACGGCCTATATCTTCGCCATTGCCACGCTGGGCCTGAACCTGATCACGGGCTACACGGGCCAGCTCAACCTCGCGCATGCGGGCTTCATGGCCGCGGGCGCCTATACCGTGGGCATCCTCACGGTGGATCATGGCTGGCCGTTCTGGGGCGGGCTGGTGATGTCGGGCGTGGTGTGCGCGGTGCTGGGCTACCTGATCGGCATCGTCTCGCTGCGCCTGAAGGGGCACTACTTCTCGATCTTCACGCTGTGCGTGGGCTACATCATGTTCCTCGTGATCGAGAAGTGGGAGGGCCTGACCCACGGCACGGTGGGCATCATGGGCATCCCCGCGCCCGAGGCCCTGGGCGCGCTGAGCTTCGAGTCGCCGCTGGCGCTGTACTACCTGGTGCTGGCCTTCCTCGTGGCCTCGGTCTGGGTGATGCGGCGCATCGTCCGGTCGCTGCTGGGCCGCACCTTCATGGCCATCCGCAACAGCGACGAGCTGGCCGAGGCGCTGGGCATCAACCTCATGCGCAACAAGGTGTTGGCCTTCATGCTGAGCGTGGTCTACGCGGGCGTGGCGGGCGGCCTGTATGCGGGCTTCGTGCGCTTCATCGGTCCCGACATGGCCGGCGTGCACCACACCTTCGACATGATGATCTTCGCCATGGTCGGCGGCATGGGCACGGTGCTGGGGCCGCTGCTGGGCGCCATCGGCATGCCCTGGATCACGCAGTACCTGCAGTTCCTGCAGGAGTACCGCTTCATCGTCTTCGGCCCGATTCTCGTGATGCTGGTGATCTTCATGCCCTACGGCGTGGTGGGCAGCTTCACCGCATGGCGCGCGCGCCGCAATGCCAAGGAGGGCAAGCCGCATGCTCAAGATTGACCACCTGACCAAGACCTTCGGCGGGCTGGCCGCCGTGAGCGATGTCAGCACCGTGATCGAGGAAGGCCGCATCAACGCCATCATCGGCCCCAACGGCGCGGGCAAGACCACGTTCTTCAACCTGATCAGCTGCGTGCACAAGCCCACCTCGGGCACCATCACCTTCAACGGCCAGGACGTGACCTCGCTGCGCACCGACCAGGTGGCGAAACTGGGCGTGGCGCGCACCTTCCAGACCACGGCGCTGTTCGACCGCGCCACGGTGCTGGACAACCTCATCGTGGGCCACCGGCTGCGCACGCGGTCAGGCCTGTGGGACGTGCTGCGCGGCTCCAGCCGCCTGCGCGAGGAAGAGCGCGTGTGCCGCGAAAAGGCGCGCGACGCGCTGGACTTCGTGGGCCTGTCGCATGTGGCCGGCCGCATTGCTGGCGACATCACGCAGGAGGAGCGCAAGCGCGTGGCCTTCGCGCTGGCCCTGGCCACCGACCCGAAGCTGATGCTGCTCGACGAGCCTGCCGGCGGCGTCAACCCCGAGGAGACCGAGGGCCTGGCCGAGCTGATCCGCAAGCTGGTGCGCCACGGCATCACGGTGGCGCTGATCGAGCACAAGATGGGCATGATCATGAGCCTGGCCGACAAGATCCTGGTGCTCAGCTACGGCGAGAAGATCGCCGAGGGCACGCCCGAGGAAATACGCCGCAACCCCGCCGTCATCGATGCCTACCTGGGGAGCGAGCATGCTGAAGTTTGAGAACGTGTCGCTGCGCTACGGCAGCTTCCTGGCGCTGGACGGGGTCGGCCTGCATGCCGACCGCGGCGAGCTGGTGGTGCTGCTGGGCGCCAACGGCGCAGGCAAGAGTTCGCTGTTCCTCACGGCCAGCGGCATCCACAAGGCCGCAGGCGGCTCCATCGTGTGGAATGGCAAGGAGCTGGCTGGCAGCAAGCCATCGGCCATCGTGCAGTCCGGCGTGGTGCAGTGCCCCGAGGGACGCAAGCTGTTCCCCCAGATGTCGGTGCTGCGCAACCTGCAGCTGGGCGCCTACGTGCACCGCCGCGATCCCGGCCCCAGCCAGAAGACGCTGCAGGAGGTGATGGAGCTGTTTCCCATCCTGCGCGAGAAGCAGCACGACCCGGCTGGCTCGCTGTCGGGCGGCCAGCAGCAGATGGTGGCCATCGGCCGCGCCATGATGGGCCGGCCCCAGGCCCTGCTGCTGGACGAGCCCTCGCTGGGCCTGGCGCCCCTGGTCATCAAGCAGATGTTCGAGGCCATACAGCGCATCAACGCGGCCGGCACCACCGTGCTGCTGGCCGAGCAGAACGCCTATGCGGCGCTGAAGATCGCGCACCGCGCCTATGTGATGGAAAGCGGCCGCATCGTGCGCGAGGGCAAGCCGGCCGAGCTGCTGGCTGACGACTCCATCCGAAAAGCCTACATCGGTGCATGACATGACACTGCACCCCCTGAGCCGCTGCGCGGCTTCCCCCTCTCTCTCGCTTCGCGAGGGAGGGGGACGACGCCCTCGCTGCGGGGCGGCCCTTGCTCGGCGTCCCTGGTCTGGGCTGCGCCGGATTTATGCGTTGCGTCAGCAGCGATTCGTTCTTCACTATCCAAGGAGACAGACATGACAGCATTCGCACCATTGACCCGCCGCAGGGTGGGCACGCTGGCCCTGGCCTGCGCCGCCGTGGCCGCCGCCGGCCCCGCGCTGGCGCAGGAGGTGGTCAAGATCGGCTACTCCGGCCCGCTGTCGGGCGGCGCTGCCCAGTACGGCAAGAACGTGCTCGACGGCATGCAGATGGCCGTCTCCGAGATCAATGCCGCAGCGCCCGAGATCGGTGGCAAGAAGGTCAAGATCGAGATCGTGCCGCTGGACGACAAGTACAACCCGTCCGAGACCGCGATCAACGCCCAGCGCCTGGTGCAGCAGCACAAGACGGCGGCCATCCTGGTGCCGCATTCGGGCGGCATCTTCGCGCTGCAGACCACCAACGAGCGCAGCAACTTCATCGTGCTGGCCTACAGCTCGGTGCCGCAGATCACCAACCGGGGCAACAAGCTGACCCTGCGCATCCCGCCCGAGTTCACCTCGTACATCGACCCGTTCTCCAAATACGTGATGGGCCGCTTCGGCAAGAAGGTGGCCCTGGTCGGCGCCGACCACGACTACGCCAAGGCCTGGGTCGCCGCCTTCAAGCCCGGCTGGGAAAAGCTGGGGGGCACCGTGGTGGCCGAGAACGCCATGAGCTACAACCGCGCCACCGATTTCTACAGCGGCGTGAGCAAGGCCCTGGCCGAGAAGCCCGACGTGCTCTTCGTGGGCGGTGCCTCCGAGCCCACGGCCCTGGTCGTCAAGCAGGCGCGCGAGCTGGGCTTCAAGGGCGGCTTCGTGGTCATGGACCAGGCCAAGCTCGACGAAATGGCCCGCGTGGTCGGCGGCTATGCGCCGCTGGAAGGCGCCATCGGCGTCATGCCCGTCTCCGAGGACACCAAGCCCGAGAACAAGGCCTTCGTCGAACGCTTCGGCAAGGTCTACCCGGGCCGCATCCCCGGCTCGGAGGCGCAGTGGAACTACACGGCCGTGCACGCCACCGTCAAGGCCATGCAACTGGCCGGCTCGGCCTCGGACACCAAGGCCATCCACGCCAAGCTCGACGAAGCCTACAAATCCCTGCGCCCCGACGTGAACCCCGGCGGCGTCAAGGGCGTGGATGACCGTGGCGGCACGTTGACCACGGAACGCGGTGCCGCTGTGCGCGACGGCAAGATTGAGGCGGTGATGACGGTGGCGAACAAGTAGAGCGCCGCTCAGTTTTTCGACCGAAAGCGCCTGGTGCCAGCTTGATCTGGCCCAGGCGCTTTCTTGTGGACTCAGTTGCCTGGTACTTACGTTTGACGTTACTGACGTGACGCGTTATTATTTGCTTCCATGACGATCCAGTCATTCAAGTGCCCCGACACCGAGCAACTGTTCCAGCAGAGGCGGGTGCGTCGGTGGAGCAGCATTGAAGTGGTCGCGCTGCGCA
This sequence comes from Delftia sp. S65, assembly GCF_016516495.1. Classification (NCBI taxonomy): domain Bacteria; kingdom Pseudomonadati; phylum Pseudomonadota; class Betaproteobacteria; order Burkholderiales; family Comamonadaceae; genus Delftia; species Delftia sp. S65. The sequence goes on along the minus strand of NZ_JACVUR010000036.1, from coordinate 36,323 downwards.
AGCTTCGGATGCTGCATGCCGCTCATGTGCTTCAGGACTTGAGGGTCCCGCCCGGAAACCGGCTGGAGGCGCTGCACGGAGATCGCAAGGGGCAGCACAGCATCCGCATCAATGATCAGTGGCGCGTGTGCTTTGTGTGGACCAATGAAGGCCCGAGTGAGCTGGAGATCGTCGATTACCACTGAAGCGAAAGCGTTGATCCTGGATCTGGTGCAGGAGTGCTGACCATGAACAAACCTTTGAACCTCCCCACGCCAGGCGAAATCCTGGCCACTGAATTCCTGGAGCCCATGGGCCTGACGCAATACCGCCTGGCCCATGCCATCCATGTCCCGCAGACACGCATCGCGGCCATCGTCAAGAACGGCCGCTCCATCACCGCGGATACGGCGCTGCGCCTTGCGCGCTTCTTTGGCACGTCCGTGGAGTTCTGGATGAATCTGCAAAGCCAGTACGACGCTGATATCGCGCGCGAGGCCATAGGCGACGATCTGGAGTCCATCGAGCCCTTTGCCCTGCAGGCTTGAAGAAGACATGCTGAGCCGCTGCGCAGCGGCTCAAGTAAGAAAGGCCCCTGCACCGCGGTACAGGGGCCTTTCTCATTGCAGGGCTGCGTTGTTTACAACAAGCTCGCTCCACCATCCAGCACCAACGCCTGCCCCGTCATGTGCCGAGACGCATCGGACGCCAGGTAGACCACGGCGCCCTTGAGGTCCTCCTCGCCGCCGATGCGGCGCAGCGGGGCGCGGGCGATGAGCTGGTCGCCGAGCTTGTCGATGAGGCCGTTGGCCAGCTTGCTCGGGAAGAAGCCCGGGCAGATGGAGTTGACGCGGATGCCGTAGTGGCCCCATTCCGAGGCCAGGGTGCGCGCCAGGTGCACGGCGGCCGCCTTGGAGGTGTTGTAGGCCACGGTGTTCATGCCGGGCGGCGTGCCCTTGAAGGCCGCGACCGAGGCCGTGATGATCACGTTGCCCTGGCCCTTGGGGATCATCACGCGCCTGGCCACTTCGCGGGTGAGGAAGAAGGGCGCGGAGACGTTGAGGTTCATGACCTTGTTCCAGGCCTCGTCCGGGTATTCCTCGGCCTTGGCGCCCCAGGTGGCGCCGGCGTTGTTGACGAGGATGTCGATGTCGCCGCAGCGCGTCAGCACGTCGTCGACCAGGGCGGGGATGGTGTCGAACTTCTGCAGATCGTTGGTGAAGGTCTCGACCTGGTAGCCTAGGCCTTGCAGGTGGGCCTTGGCCTCGGCCAGCTCGTCGGACTTGCGCGCCGTGATGGCGAGGCGGGCGCCCATCTCGCCCAGCGCCTCGGCCATCTGCAGGCCCAGGCCGCGCGAGCCTCCGGTGATGAGGGCGGTCTTGCCGGTGAGGTTGAACAGTGCTTTCACGCTCATGCTGGGTGTCTCCTGCCTTGGTTTCCTGATGGTTGAGCAACGCCCTCCATGCTAGGGCGCCAGGGCGGCGCGCGCTGTCGTCTTGGCTACTGTGCGGGTACTGTGCGGGCGCCTGCGGGACAGCCGGCCAGGCCCGGTCTGCGGTCAGGCGCGGTCTATGTCCTGCTGCAGCCGCCGCACCATGCGCTGCAGCGCAGGCACGCCGTCCTGGCGCAGCGCATCGGCCGTGACGAAGCGCGAGGGCCCGCCCAGGCTGACGGCCATCAGCGGCAGGCCACGCCCCGGCGAGAAGGCCAGGGCGATGGCGTTGACTTCGGGCTGCCAGTCGCCGAACGAGCACGACAGCCAGGGTTGCGGATGGGTGCTGGCGCCGGGCCACAGCGGCAGTTGGGCCTGGGCGGCGGCCCATTGCTCGGGGGCGTGCGATTGCAGGTAGTCCAGCGCGCGCTGGCGCTCGGATGCGGGGCTGGCGGCCAGCCAGGCGCGGCCCACGGCCGTGGTGGCCAGGGGGATGCGCGAGCCCATGTCCAGGTCGCGGTGCGTGAAGCGCGCGCTGGGGCAGTGCTCGATGTAGACCATGTTGTGCCGGTCGCGTGCGGCCAGGGCCACCTCGGCATCGGTGGTGGCGGCCAGCTTTTGCATCAGCGGGCGCGCGATCTGGCGCACGTCCAGGCGCGAGAGCATGGCGCTGCCCAGGGCCAGCGTGGCTGTGCCCAGTCGGTATTTGCCCTCTTCGGGCACGTGGATGAGGTAGCCCAGCGTGGTCAGCGTGTGCGTGAGGCGCGAAACCGTGGACCTGGGCAGTCCGCAGCGCCTGGCGATGTCCTGGTTGCCCAGCAGCTTTTCGCCGGAGCGAAAGCAGGACAGGACATCAAGGCCGCGCGCCAGGGCGACGATGAAGTTGCGGTCATCGTCGCCGGGCTGGGGCGGCGGGGTGCGGGAGGGCGGCATGCGCCGATTATCGGCAGCCGCCCCGCCACGGGGTGTCGTGGGCTTTACTTCTCGACGAAGGCGCGCTCGACCACGAAGTCGCCGGGCGTGGTGGTGTTGCCTTCCTTGAAGCCGCGGTGCTCCAGCAGCTCCTTGAGTTCGTTCAGCATGGCGGGGCTGCCGCACAGCATGACGCGGTCGGTCTCGGGGTTGAGCTCGGGCAGACCGATGTTCTGCGGGAAGGTGCCGGCCGTGATCTGGTTGGAGATGCGGCCCTGGTTGCGGAAGGGCTCGCGCGTCACCGTGGGGTAGTAGACCAGCTTGTCCTTGACGATCTCGCCGAGGAATTCATGCTCGGGCAGTTCCTTCTCGAACAGCTCCTGGTAGGCCAGCTCGCTGGCGTGGCGCACGCCGTGCACGACGACAACCTTCTCGTAGCGCTCGTAGGTCTCGGGGTCGCGGGCCACGGCCAGCCAGGGGGCCAGGCCCGTGCCGGTGCCGATCAGGTACAGGTTCTTGCCGGGCAGCAGGTAGTCGATCAGCAGCGTGCCCGTGGGCTTCTTGCCGACGAGGATGGTGTCGCCGACCTGGATGTTCTGCAGGCGCGAGGTCAGCGGACCGTCGGGCACCTTGATCGACAGGAACTCGAGGTGCTCCTCGTAGTTGGGGCTGGCGATGGAGTAGGCACGCAGCAGGTTCTTGCCGTCGACCTTCAGCCCGATCATCGTGAAATGGCCGTTGGAAAAGCGCAGCGCGGTGTCACGGGTGGTGGTGAAGGAGAAAAGGCGGTCGGTCCAGTGGTGGACGGACAGCACGCGTTCTTCAAGAAAAGCACTCATGTTGGCAATACGGTGAATTCGGGGCAGGCAGTGCCCGCCGGGACGTTGCAATGAGAGGTCAGTGCCATTCAGGCACGCGGTGGCGGGAAGCACAGGGGGCAGGCGCGGTGTGCGCGTTGCCGCTGCTTCGTGGCGGCCGGTGACCGGGGCAAGGTCGCTATTGTCCGGTAAATGGCGTCAAAAGGGGCAGGCGCGAACCTTTGTCTTGATACGGATTAGTGATAAGCAAAATGACGCTGGCTGAATCGCTGCAGCGCTCGCTAGGGCTTTTCGGCCGGGCCAGCGCCAAGCGTCCAGGGCAGGACCGCTTCGGCCAGCCAATCCATGAGCACGCGCACGCGGCGCGGCAATTGGCGGCGCTGGGCGTAGATCAGGTGCAGCGGCATGGGCGGCGGCGGGTGGCGGGGCAGCACCTCGACCAGTTCCCCTGCGTCCAGCAGCGGCTGCACGGCCAGGCGCGGAACCTGGATCAGCCCCAGGCCGGCCTGGCAGGCCGCGAGATAGGCCTCGGCATTGTTCACGGTGAGCGCGCCCGCCATCGGCAGGTACCGGGGCTGGCCATCCTCCTCGTACTCGAAGCCCAGCGGCCGCGCGCCCAGCGTGCGCTGGTAGTGCACCAGCCGGTGACCGCCCAGATCCTGCAGCGTGGCGGGCAGCCCGTGGGCCTGGACATAGCCGGGGCTGGCGCAGGTGGCCAGCGCCACCAGGCCCAGCGGGCGTGCCACCAGGCCGGGCTCGTCCACGGGGCCCAGGCGCAGCACGCAATCAAAGCCTTCGCGCACCAGGTCCACGCGGCGCTCGGTGCAGCTCAGCTCCAGCTCCAGCGCCGGATGGATTTGCAGCAGTTGCGGCAGCAAGGGCATGACGACGTGGCGCGCCAGGCCGGTGGTCATGTCCAGCCGGACCTTGCCCTGCAGCGGCGCGTCGCCGGCCTGCTGGAACTGGCCCTGGAACTCGTCCACGTCGGCCAGCAGGTCCTGGCAGCGCTCGTAGCAGGCATGGCCGTCCTGGGTGAGCTGCACGCGCCGCGTGGTCCGGTGCAGCAGCCGCGTGCCCAGCCGCGCCTCCAGCTGCTGCACGGCCTGGGAGACGCTGGCCTTGGGCAAACCCATGCTGTCGGCCGCACGCGTGAAGCTGGCCATCTCGGCCACGCGGCTGAAGATCTGCATCTGCTCCAGAAGCTTGATTGTTTGCATGGGGCGAACAAATAAATCAGAAACAGCCAATTTATCCAAAAATCGACCTTCAATACAGTCGCTGTCATTGCAAACCACCTAACGAGGTCCGCCATGACAGTTTCTCCTTCGACCGCTTCTTCCCCTGCCGCCCGCCGCATCGTCCTCGTCACGGGCGGCAGCCGCGGCCTGGGCCGCAATACGGCCGAGCACCTGGCGCGCCAGGGCTTTGACGTGGTGCTGACCTACCGTGAGCGTGCCGACGAGGCCCAGGCCGCCGTGGCCGCCATCGAGGCGCTGGGCGGGCGGGCCGCCGCCCTGCAGCTGGACGTGGCGCGCAGCGCGGGCTTTGCGGACTTTGCGGCCCGCGTGCGCCAGGCGCTGGCCGATACCTGGCAGGCCGACCGCCTTGATGCGCTGGTGCACAACGCCGGCATCGGCATCAATGCACCCTTCGCGGCTACCACCGAGGCGCAGTTCGATGAATTGGTCGCCATCCACCTGAAGGCGCCGTTCTTCCTGAGCCAGCACCTGCTGCCCCTGCTGCGCGATGGCGGCAGCATCATCCATCTGTCCAGCGGGCTCACGCGCTTCACCCAGCCGGGCTATGCGGCCTATGCATCCATGAAGGGCGGAGTGGAGGTGCTGACGCGCTACCTGGCGCGCGAGCTGGGGGCGCGCGGCATTCGCGTCAACACGGTGGCGCCGGGCGCGATCGCCACGGACTTCGGCGGCGGCCGTGTGCGCGACGATGCGCAGATGGGCGCCGCCCTGGCCAGCCAGACGGCGCTGGGCCGCGTGGGCCAGCCCGACGACATCGGCCCCGTGATGGCCGCCCTGCTGCAGCCCGGCATGGGCTGGGTGCAGGGCCAGCGCATCGAGGCCTCGGGCGGCATGTTTCTCTGAAGGTGCCGGGAGGGCCGTCAGCGCAGCCGCTCGCGCGCCACCATGGACAGCAGCACGATGGCGGCTGCTGCGGCGATGTGGCCGAACCAGGCCACCAGCCCCAGCGACCAGGGCTCCACCTGCAGCGCCGCCCACAGCGACAGCGCCAGCAGCACCCAGCCGGCCGCGCGCAGGCGCCGGGTGCGGGCGGGTGGCAGTTCCTTGCCGAACAGGTCGCTCTGGTGGCGGTCCATGGCCAGGGCCAGGCAGGCGAAGGCGCCCAGGGCCAGCAGCTGACAGAACAGATGGGCCATGCTCATGCGCTGGTCTCCGCTGCGGCGGCCGCTGCCGTGGCGGCCACTGCTGTGGCGGCAGCCTTGGGCGCGGGCCGGGCGGCGCGCACCGGTTTGGCCTTGGGCTGGTGGCGCTGGGTGCGCAGGGCCAGATGGGCATGCAGTGCGGCCAGGGCCAGCAGCATGAGGTCCATGCCGGCAAACACCCAGTCGCCCGCGCGCAGGCTGGCCAAGAGGCCGCGATCCGTGGTCAGCGCGTTGACCACGGGCAGCAGGGCCAGGGCGGCGGCGCCGGCCCACAGCAACTCGATCCAGGCCCGCTTGGCGGGCCGGCCCATCGCCCAGAACAGGGTGGCCCCCCAGGCGATGAACATGGCGTGCACCTCCCACTCGGCGCGCTGCGCCATCTCCACCGGCAGCAGGCGATTGGCCCAGAGCATGCCGGCCATGCCGATGGACAGGCCGGCGATGGTGGCGATGTTCAGCCGTTCCACGAGCCGGAAGCCGAAGTGCGGCCTTTCCGGGTCGGGCAGCTTGCTGCGCCGCTTCACGTTCCACAGCACCAGTCCCGTGCCCACCATGGCCGTGCCCGCAAGGCTGACGATGAAGTACAGCCAGCGCGTGGGCAGGTCGCCGAAGCGGCCCATGTGCAGCGCATAGAGCACGCCGCGCGTCTCGGCGGCGGCGCCCACGCTGTCCTGTGCCTGCAGCAGCTGGCCGCTGACGCCGTCGAACATCATGAACTGCGGGCTGATGGAGACGCGGCCGTTCTCGCCGCGGATGGCGGTCACGCGCGCATTGGCATCGCCGGGCAGGTTGACGTTCAGGCGTTCCACCTGGCCCGCGCCCCAGCGCTGCTCGGCCTGGCGGACCATGTCGGCCAGCGGTGCCAGGGGCGCGGCCTGGCCCGAGGGCTTGCCTGCGGGAACAAAGGCACTGAGCTGCTGGCCGGCCACCACGCGCTGCTCGGGCGTCATGGTCGTGGCCAGATTGGCCCAGGGCATGTACATCAGGGCCAGGGTCACCAGGCCGGTGTACGTGATCATCAGGTGAAAGGGCAGGCCCAGCACGGACAGCGCGTTGTGCGCGTCCAGCCAGGAGCGCTGCCCCTTGCCCCAGCGGAAGGTGAAGAAGTCGGCAAAGATCTTCTTGTGCGTGATCACCCCGCTGACGATGGCCACCAGCATGAACATGGCGCACAGCCCCGCCAGATAGCGGCCCCAGAGCACGGGCATGTAGTGGAACTGGAAGTGGAAGCGGTAGAAGAACTCGCCGCCGCGCGTCTCGCGCACCGGGCCTTCGAGGCGCGTGCCGGTGGCCGGGTCGAAGCGGCCGTTCTCGAAGCGGCGCCTGGCGCCCTTTTCGGTCTGCGGCGGGCTCCAGAACACCGTGGCCACCGTGCTGCGTTCATCGGGCAGGTTGATCAGCCATTGCGGGCTTTGCGGCGCCACATGCGCCATGGCGTCGCCGATCCGCTGGGCCACGAGCGCGGGCTCGCTCGCCTGGCTCTGGTGCGGCTGCTCGGGCTGCATCCACTGCGTGATCTCGTTCCTGAAATAGCTCACCGTGCCCGTGAGGAACATGGCGTAGAGGAACCAGCCCAGCAGCAGGCCGACCCAGGTGTGCAGGTCGGACATGGTCTGGCGGATGCCGGGCGCCTTGGCGGCTTTCGCGGGCTTGGCGGGCTTGCCGGCCGTGTTCGTGGTGTTCGTGCTCATGCGCCCAGCCCCTTGCCCCAGGTCCACCACGCGGCAGGCGCCAGCACCAGGGCGGCGACCAGCAGGCCGGCCCAGGCGCGCGTGGCGCTGCGCACGGCAAACACCCAGATCACCGCTCCCGCGTAGACGGCAAAGCTCAGCAAGGTGCCCGAGATCGCCGCCTGCGTGCGGTCTGCGGGCAGGGCCAGCACGGCCACGCTGGCCAGCGCCGCCACGGCGTAGCCGCCAAACAGCGCGGCGAGGATGCGGGAGATCAGCGGCCCGTAGTCACGGAACCAGTCACGGAACCAGTCATGGGTGCGGGCAAGAGTGGGAGATGGCATGGCACGGGGCCTGGAAAGGCTCGAAAAACGCCGGCCGGAGGGGGCGGCGGTGGCGCGGATGTTATTTGAGAATAAGTCCCATTACAAGCGGTGCAGTCAAGTGCGCCGCCACATCCAGCACTGCTGCGCGCCAAGCGCCCCGGCGCTCAGCCCGCCGGCTGGCGCATGCGGGCCTGCAGGTTCTCGAAGATCTGGCGTGTCACGGGGCTGATCACATGGCTGCGGATGTACAGGCGGTAGGCCAGGTCCGGCAGCGGCGGCATGCCGTCGCCCGCGCCCAGCACGCGCAGGCCCGGGTCGAGCTGCTCCACGCCGCGCGCCGTCACGCCCAGGCCCGCGCGCAGCGCCGCGCGTATGCCGACCAGGCTGGTGCAGGTGTGGCGCGGCGTCCAGGCAATGCCGGCCGCATCCAGCGCATCGCAGCCCAGGCGCCGGAAGATGCTGGGCCCGTCGGCCATGACCAGGGGCACGGGCTTGCCCGGGTCATGGGCATAGCCCGCGCCGCACAGCCACACGGTGGGTGTGGAGCGCAGGGCAAAGCCCTCGAAGCCTTCATCCTCCCGGTTGGAGATGGCCAGGTCCAGCTCGCCCTGCTTGAGCGACTCCATCAGGAACGGGCTGCGCCCCACATGGATGTCGATCTGCATGCCCGGAAAGTTCAGCGCGATCTCCTGCAGCACGGGCGGCAGCATGTTGTCGGCCGCGTCGTGGGGTGCGCCAATGCGCACCAGGCCCTGCACCTGGCGGTGCTGCAGGTTGCGCAGCGCCTCGTCATGGATGGCCAGCATGTGGCGCGCATAGCCCAGCAGGCGCTGGCCATGATCGGTGAGGCGCTTTTGCCGGCCCTGCTTCTCGAACAGCGCGTGGCCGATCTTCTCCTCCAGCCGCTGCATCTGCTGGGTGATGGCCGATTGCGTGCGCCCCATCTGCACGGCGGCGGCGGCAAAGCTGTCGTGGCTGGCAATGGCGGCCAGGGTGCGCAGCAGGTCCAGGTCAAGCGTCTCCATACTTCAATTTTATTGAAGTATTTATTGGGCATGCGTGGATTGTTGCGGGCCGGGCGCCTCACTACAGTGGACTTCAACGACGACAAGGAGCCCCCTTTGAACACCACAACCAACACCATCACCGAACAGCGCAGCGCCGCCGTGACAGCGGCCATCGACCACATGAAGCAGGCCATTGGCGAGGACGCGGCCACGCGCGCCAGCCTGGACGCCGTGCTCCAGCAACTGCTGGGCCTGGCCGCGCGCCGCGACTTCTGGCAGCAGGCCGACTACGCCGCACCCGAAGAGGGAGAGCACCAGGCGCGCTACCTGATCGCCGAGGACGCCGACCAGAGCTATGCGCTGTACCTCAACGTCATGCGCCCGGGCAAGCGCATCGTGCCGCACAACCACACGACCTGGGCCTGCATTGCCGCCGTGGAAGGCACGGAGCACAACCGCGTCTACGAGCGCACCGACGACGGCTCCGTCCCCGGCAAGGGCACGCTGCGCGAGACGGAACTCGTGGTGGTGGCGCCAGGCCAGGGCATCGCCCTCATGCCCGAGGACATCCACTCCGTGGAGATCCAGGGCGAGCAGGTCATCCGCCACCTGCACATGTACGGCCGCGCGCTGGAGACGCTCAACGAGCGCACCAGCTACGACCTGGCCACCGGCACCTGCCAGACCATGGCCATCGGCGTGCAGACGCGCCGCTGAGCCCCGGCCTTCCGGCCGCTATCTCCCGCTTCCTGCCTTTTCACTGTCCATGCCGCAGCGCCCTCCACGGGGCGCGCGTGGCAGGGCTTTGCCCGAAATTCCTTGCCGATCTTTTTCCCGGACCGCATGCAATGACCGCATCCATTGACGCCCACACCCTCAAATCCTGGCTGCACGACGGCCAGGAGATCGCGCTGCTCGACGTGCGCGAGCACGGCCAGTACGGCGAGTCGCACCTGTTCTACGCCACGCCCCTGCCCTACAGCCGGCTGGAGCTGGATGTGCCCCGCCTGGTGCCGCGCCGGCAGGTGCGCGTCGTCACCTACGACGGTGGCGAGGGCGATGCCAGCGCGGGCGTGGCCGAGCGCGCCGCGCGCCGCCTCGAAGCACTGGGCTATACCCAGGTCGCCGTGCTCGAAGGCGGTGCCAAGGCCTGGAGCGCTGCGGGCTACACGCTGTTCGCCGGCGTGAACCTGCCCTCCAAGACCTTTGGCGAGCTGGCCGAACACGCCTATGGCACGCCGCGCATCACGGCCCAGCAGCTGGCGGCGCGCCAGGCGGCGGGCCTGCCCCTGGTGGTGCTGGACGGCCGGCCCGTCTCCGAGTTCCACAAGATGAACATCCCCGGCGCCATCTGCTGCCCCAATGGCGAGCTGGCGCTGCGCGTGAGCCGCCTGGTGCCCGATGCGGCCACGCCCATCGTGGTCAATTGCGCGGGCCGCACGCGCTCCATCATCGGCGCGCAGACCTTGATCAACCTGGGCATTCCCAACCCCGTCTACGCGCTGGAGAACGGCACCCAGGGCTGGTACCTGGCCGACCTGCCGCTGGAGCACGGCGGAACGCAGCGCTATGGCGACGACTCGGCCAGCAGCGCGCTGCAAGCCCAGGCCCGTGCCCTGGCCGAACGCTTCGACGTGCCCGAGGTCGATGCCGACACCGTGCGCGCCTGGAGCCAGGATGCTGCGCGCACGCTGTTCCTGTGCGATGTGCGCACGCCCGAGGAATTCAAGGCCGGTTCGCTGCCCGGCGCCCAGCACACGCCCGGCGGCCAGCTCATGCAGGCCGGCGACCAGTACGTGGGCGTGCGCGGAGCGCGCCTGGTGCTGTTCGACAGCGATGGCGTGCGCGCCCCCGTGGTGGCCAGCTGGCTGCGCCAGCTCGGCCATGACGCCTGCGTGCTGCGGGGCGGCCTGCACAGCGGCCTGGACCTGGCACCGGCCCAGCCGCCCCAGGTCCCCGCACTGGCAGGCATCACGGCGCAGTCCCTGCACGAGCGCATGCGCCAGGGCGAGGTGGCCGTGGTCGATCTGCGCGCGGGCATGAAGTACCGCGCAGGCCACATCGCCGGGGCCCGCTGGTCCATCCGCCCGTGCCTTGCCAGCGATCTGGCCGGCGAGACGCGCCAGATCGTGCTGGTGGCCGACGAGCCCGGCATGGCGCAATGGGCCGCGCTGGAGCTGCAGGGCGCCGCGCCGCTGCTGCTCGAAGGCGGCCTGGCCGCATGGCAGCAGGCCGGCCTGCCCGTCGAGGCCACGCCAGACAGCCCCACCGACGCCGAGTGCATCGACTACCTGTTCTTCGTGCACGACCGCCACGACGGCAACAAGGAAGCGGCACGCCGCTACCTGGCCTGGGAGACGGGCCTGGTGCCCCAACTGGACGCGCAGGAACTGGCCGCCTTCCGCCTGCCGAGTGCATGAAGCTCCCCCTGAGCGGCTTCGCCGCTTCCCCCTCTCTCGCTGCGCGGGAGGGGGACGGCACCCTCGCTGCGGGGGCGGCCCTTGCTTGGTGCCCCTGGCCAAAGTCACGTCAGTTGCAAAGGCAGCGCCATATATCGCTGACTTGCCGTAGAGCGACATAAATCAGATCACATAACGACAGGAGACAAGACATGTTCGCAATCCCCACCCTGGCCAGGATGCTGGCCGCCGGCCTCGCGGCCCTGGCCATGCTCTCGCAGGCCACGGCCGAGCCGCTGGCTGCGCGCAACGGCTATCCGGGCCAGCCGATCCGCTTCATCTCGCCCTTCCCGCCGGGCGGCGGCAACGACGCCAGCACGCGCTGGGTCACCACGCGGCTGACCGAGGCCACGGGCCAGCCCTCCGTGGTGGAAAACCGGGGCGGTGCGGGCGGCAACATCGGCGCCAAGGCCGTGGCCGAGGCCAAGCCCGATGGCTACACCGTGCTCACGGGGCAGGTCTCGCTGATGGCGGTGAACCCCGCGCTCTACAGCGCGCCGGGCTTCGATCCGCTCAAGAACTTCGTGCCCATCACGCAGATCAACGCGGCGCCGCTGGCCATCGTGGTGGCCTCGGCCTCGCCCCTCAAGAGCTTTGCCGACCTGGTGGCGCGCAGCAAGGGCGAGCCGGGCCGCGTCACCTATGCCACGCCCGGCAACGGCACGCTGTCGCACCTGGTGGGCGTGGTGCTGTCCAAGGAAAACGGCGTACCCATGACCCATGTGCCCTACAAGGGCGCGGGGCCGGCCATCAACGATCTGCTGGGCCAGCAGGTCGATGTGCTGATCACCTCCACCTCGTCCGTGGCCGGCATGATCCAGGCGGGCCAGGTGCGTGCGCTGGCCGTCACCAGCCCGCGCCGCATCGGCGTGTTCGGCAAGGTGCCCACGCTGGAGGAACTGGGCCTGCGCAATGCGCGCTTCGAGGACTGGTACGGCTTCTTTGCTCCCGCCGGCACGCCGCCCGAGCGCGTTGCCTATCTGCACGACGCCATCGTGCGCACCCTGCAACTGCCGGAAGTGACCAAACTCGTCGTCGATGGCGGCAGCGAAGTCGTGGCCAATACGCCCGAGGCCTTTGCCGCCCAGCTGCGCCAGGACATGGAGCGCTGGTCGCGCGTGGTCAAGCTCTCGGGCGCGAAGATCGACTGATGGCTGCCGAACACGCCCCCGTGCCTGGCTCATCGGCCCCTGGCGCCCCCGCGCTGGACCTGCAGACCCGGCTGCTGCATGCGGGCAAGCGCCCGGCCTATGCGGGCGGCGCGGCCGTCAACCCGCCCCTGGTGCGCGCCAGCACCGTGCTGTTCGAAAGCACGGCACAGCAGCGCGAGATGCGCAAGCGCCGCGCTGGCGAGCGCATCTTCAGCTACGGCGCGCGCGGCACGCCCACCGGCTTTGCGCTGGAAGACGCCGTCAGCGAGCTGGAAGGCGCCCACCGCACGCGGCTGCTGCCCACCGGCCTGGCGGCCATCGGCATGGCCCTGCTCAGCTACCTGCGCCCCGGCGACCATGTGCTGCTGACCGACAGCGCCTACCAGCCCGTGCGCCACCTGGCCGGGCAATGGCTGCGGCCCTACGGCATCGAGTACGACTTCTTCGCGGCCGATGGCAGCGACGCCCAGGCGCGCATGCGCCCCAACACCCGCATGGTCTATGCCGAATGCCCGGGCTCCCTGGTCTACGAGATGTGCGACCTGCCCGCGCTGGCGGCCATGGCCCATGCGCGCGGCGCCCTGGTCGTGGCCGACAACACCTGGGGGTCGGGCTGCCAGTACCGGCCGCTGGCGCTGGGGGCCGATGTCTCGGTGATGGCAGCCACCAAGTACCTGTCGGGCCACTCCGACGTGATGATGGGCACCGTGGCCACCACCGAGGCCGCCTGGGAGCCACTGGCCGCGCGCTGCGATGCCTTCGGCATGGCGGTCAGCCCCGACGATGCCTGGCTGGTGCTGCGCGGCATGCGCTCGCTGGCCGCACGGCTGCAGATGCACGAGGCGCATGCGCTGGAGGTGGCGCACTGGCTGCAGCAGCACCCGGCCGTGGCCACCGTGTTCTGCCCCGCGCTGCCCACGCACCCCGGCCATGCGCTGTGGCTGCGCGACTGCCAGGGCACCAACGGCCTGGTGTCGCTGGAGCTGCAGCCCGGCACCGCCGAGGCCGCCGTGGACCGCTTCATCGACGGCCTGCGCCTCTTCGGCATCGGCGCCTCCTGGGGCGGCTACGAAAGCCTGGCGACGGCCGCGCACATGGCGCAGGCGCGCAGCGTCACCGACTGGAGTGCGCGCGGGCACGTGGTGCGCCTGCACATCGGCCTGGAGTCGCCGCGCGACCTCATCGCCGACCTGGAGCAGGGGTTGGCGGCGCTGGACATGCCTGCCTGAGCGATCAGGCCCTCTGAGCGCGCGCCAGTTCGCCGGCCAGCGTCTGCACCAGCGCAGCGGCCGGCATCTCACGCGCCAGCGGCGCACCCTGGCCGGCCCAGTGGGCTGCGTAGTCGGAGCTGCCTTGGGCGGACGCCGCCTGGTGCAGCGCCTTGCCCGCGTCGTAGACGCGCGGGTAGTCGGGCAGGGGCTGGCCATGGCTGGCGCCCAGCACATGCAGCCGGTTGACCATGCCGCGCGCCGGCCGGCCCGAGATGGCGGCGGTGATGCCTGTGTGGTGGGCGCGTTCGCTGCGCAGCTCGGCACGGTAGGCCGGGCTGGCGGACGATTCAGGGCAGAGGATGAAGGCCGTGCCCAGCTGCGCCGCACAGGCGCCCAGGCCCAGCGCGGCCGCAATGCCCTCGCCGTCCATGATGCCGCCCGCCGCGATCACCGGCAGGGCCGTGTTGCGCGCCAGCACGCGCACCAGGGCGAAGGTGCCCATCATGCGGTCCTGCGCGGGATCGAACGTGCCGCGGTGTCCCCCGGCCTCCACGCCCTGGGCCACGATGGCATCGACACCGGCCTGCTCCACCTGGCGCGCCTCGTCCAGCGACGTGGCGCTGGCCAGGGTCACGATGCCGGCCGCGCGCAGCGCGTCGATGAAGCCCTGCTCAGGCAGCCCGAAATGAAAGCTCACCACGGCAGGCCGCTCCTGCAGCAGCATGGCCTGCAGCGCCGCGTTGCCGACGGCGGTGGCGTAGATCTCGTTCAGGTCGGCCGGCGGCTTGGCGCCAAAGCGCGCGAACTCGGGCGCCAGATGGGCCAGCCAGGCGGCCTCGCGCTGCGCATCGGCCCGGGCCGGGCGGTGGCAGAACAGGTTGACGTTGAAGGCGCCCGAGGTCAGCGCGCGCGTCTGCACGAGCTGCTGGCGCGCCTGCTCCGTGCCGCTGGCGCCAATGCCCAGCGAGCCCAGGCCGCCCGCATCGGTGACTGCAGCCGCCAGCGCGGGCGTGGACGTGCCGGCCATGGGGGCCTGGATGATGGGATGGCGCATGCCCAGTCGGGCCATCCACGCGGTCTTTGCGGTGCTCATACGACTCCTTGTTTCCTGTCTCGAATCCGCGCACTCATGCGGCGGCCTGCCGGCGCGCGCTTGCGCGGCTGGCGGCGATCATCAGCGTGCCCAGCAGCAGCGACACGCTGCCGATGACGAACAGGCGCTGGTACGAGCCCAGGCCCGCATAGCTCCAGGCCATGAAATATCCCGACACGGCCTGCATCAGCGCAAAGGCCGCCGTGGCATAGCCCCACATGCGCTTGTGCTGCACGGGGCCGATCAGCTGCATCAGGTAGCCCGAGGTGATGGCCGCCATGCCCGGCGACAAGGCGCCCACCAGAAAGGACGAGGTCGCATGCCCCGCAAATCCCACCCAGAACAGCGGCATGGCAATGGCCAGGGTCTTGACCGCATAGGCGCCCGTGGTCGTGCCCCACCAGCCAAAGCGCGTGGCGCACAGCGAGGCCACCAGCGGCCCGGCAATGGCGCCCAGGCCGAACACGGCCCACTGCGTGGAGGCATAGGCATCGCCCAACTGCAACTCGCGCGCCAGGTAGTCCACCCAGAACACCGTGTGCGGCACAAAGCCGAAGGCGTCCGTCATATAGGCCAGCATCACCAGCACCACGGGCAGCGTCCACAGGGGCGCGGCGGGCACGGGCCGGGCATGGGGCGTGATGGCAATGGGTGCAGGCACCGGCAGCCGCCGCACATGGCGCCAGCCCAGCCAGCCGGCCCAGGCGCAGACCGCCGCCAGCGCCCACCAGACGGCGCCCAGGCTCTGGCGCGCCAGCAGCGGTATCAGCGTGGCCGACAGCAGGGCGCCGGCACCTATGCCGCAGAACATCAGCGGCCCCAGGGCCGCGCGCCGCTGCACGGGCGTGGCCGCCAGGGCCACGGAGGGGCCCAGCACCATCAGGATGGCGCCGCCAATGCCCGAGATGCAGCGCCAGGCAAAGAACCAGGGCATGGGCAGCGGCCAGGCGCAGGCCGCAAAGCTCAGCGCCAGGGCCACCCAGCACCACAGCAGCACGCGCAGCGCGCCCAGGCGTTCGGCCAGCGGCGCGGCGGCCAGCGCCCCGATCAGATAGCCCAGCAGGTTGGCCGCACCCAGGTAGGCCACCTGCTCGCCGCTGAACCAGCCGGCATGCACCATCTGCGGCATCAGCGCCGTGTAGGCAAAGCGCGCCAGGCCGACGCCGCTGAGCGTGGCCATGAAGCCGGTCAGCAGCAGGGAAGTTTCGTTGCGTTGGATCACGGGAGTGGGCGCCATGCGGGGAGGATGGGCATACATTAGGCGCTGCCGCCCATCATGTCCAATGATTCAAAATGATGGCGTCGATCTCGATTGAAGATGGATGTCACTGGAGCCGCGATGCAACTGAAGTCCCTGCGCATGTTCCTGGCCGTCTGCGACAGCGGCAGCTTCGGCGCCGCCGCGCAGCAACTGCACACCGTGCAGTCCAACGTGACGGCCCATGTGAAAAAGCTCGAGGACGAGGCCGGCGTGCAACTGCTGGAGCGCAGCGCACCCGTGCACGCCACGCCCGCAGGCCGCCTGCTGGAGCAATACGCGCGGCGCATGCTGGCCGACCATGACGAGGCGCTGGCCCTGCTGCAGGGCAGCGCCCGGGCCGCCGGCGCGCTGCGCATAGGCTCCATGGAAACCACGGCCGCGCTGCGCCTGCCGCCGCTGCTGGCACGCCTGCACCAGGCCCAGCCCGGCCTGGACCTGGAGCTGCGCACGGCCACCACGGCCGAGCTGCTGGCCGACCTGCTTGCCGGGCGGCTGGACTGCGCCTTCGTCTCAGGCATGCCGCCCCAGTCCCGCCTGCAGGGCTGGCGCGTCTTCGAGGAGGAGCTGGTGCTGGTCACGGCCTTCGCGCTGCCGCGCTTTCCCGATGCCGCCCAGCTCAGCGCCGTGCCCTTCCTGGCCTTCCGCCAGGGCTGCAGCTACCGCCAGCGCATCGAACTGCTGCTGGCCGCGCGTGGCGTGGCCGCACGCATCATGGAAATGGGGTCGCTGGACGCCATCCTCGGCTGCGTGGCCGCCGGCATGGGCTACGGCCTGCTGCCGCGCAGCGTGGTCCAGGCCCAGCAGCACCGCTTCGGCGTGCACATCACGGCCCTGCCCGGCGCACTCGCCCAGGAAGTCGCCCGCGTGGAAACCTGGTTCGTCGTGCCCGCGCGCCAGGGCTGGTCGCCTGCGCTGCATGCCTGCGTGGAGGTGTTGGGGATCGAGGGTGTGCAGGGCGAAGAGGCCCTTGGCCTGGAGGAAGTCCCGGCGGCGTCTGCCTGAGGCTCAGAACAGGTCGGAAGGCAAGGCTGCTGCCTTCTGGGCGATGTCCACCAGTCTTTGGGCCTGGGCGGTCGCATAGGCGGCGATGCGCTGGGCGAAGGCGTGTTCTTCTGGCGTGTAAGGCGATTCGCGCAGAACCTTGGCCGCCGCACCAGGGGCTGCCTTGGCCATGCGCTGGGCTTCACGTGTGAGCAGCCTGCGGTCTATCGCACACAGGTGGGCGAAATGCGCAAACTCGAAGGGTGTGAGTTCCTCCAGCGCAAAGCAGTCGCCGAAGGCCATGGCCAGTTCCTGGGACACATCGGGATACTGGGCCACGCTGACGAGGTCGTACCAGGGTGCGGTCGCCAGGCCCTGCGGCAGCACGTGGAAGGAGAAGTTCTTGCCATGTGCGTCGCCATTGCCGATCAGTATCTGGAACAACGCCCATCGGATCATTGCCAGCTTGTCCGCAGCCTTCGCCACCGAGTGCTCCAGTAGACCGAACAGCCGGGGAAAGCTCATGCCGTCGCGGTATAGCCGGGCATCGCCCACGCTGCCGATGTGGTGCTCGTACTTGTAGCTGACGGGCAGATCGCCCGCTTGGCATGCATCGATGATGTGGGTGCGCAGGACCCGCCTTTGCGGCGCCTGCCGCGCACGGTCAAAGCGCCTGACTGCCAGCACCGGCTGTGGCACGTGCAGCATCTGCACCTCGGCTGCCGGCAAGCGCATGGCCGCTGCCAGGCGCATGCAGAAATGCTCGTTCACCACCATGTGCGGCATCGCGCTGTCGCGCGGCTGGGGTTTGAGGATGTGGGTGGACGGAACGTTGTCGGGAAGGAAGATGGTGCCTTCCTGCACGCTCTCGCCTTCCACGTGCACGGGCAGCTTGTCCTGGTAGCCGGCCACCGACATGCGCACTTTGCCATCCCACTCGATGAAAGGGCGTGTGTCTCGGTCTGCAATGCGTTGGGCGAGTTCGGCTGTCGATATGGGGCGAGCGGCATTGGCGGCCTGGGGATCGGGCTTGCTGCCGTCGGCCTGAAACCGGAAGGCCCCGGTGGTCTCGGCGCCGAGGGCGCGTATCAGACCGAAGATGTTGCCCTTGCCTATGCCCTGACTTCTGGCCACCACATCCAGCGCCGCGCCTTCGGGCAGCAGGTTCTCGATGAAACGCCGGATGGAGCGCGAGTCGTAGCCCCCTTCGGGAGCGGCCAGCGGCAAGCAGGGCGCCAGGTAGAAAGGCCGTTCCTGCTCCAGCCATGCAGGCGCATACCGCAGCCCCCAGAAATCGTTGTGCGGGTCGTGGGTCACATCGGCCACGTGCGTGCCGACATCGTTCCACAGCGAAAGCGAAAGCGAAAGCGACGGCGACGTGCCCATGTGCGCTTCAGGCCCGTGGAAGTCGTGCCATCAGGGCGTCCTGCTTGGGCGCGATGACCATGGTCAGGCCCAGCCCGTCGAGTACGGCCAGCAGCTTGTCGGAGCCCACGCCGCCCTTGCCGTTCTCCAGACGGGAGAGCAGATCCAGCGACACGCCGCACAGGGCTGCCGTGTCATCGATGCGCAGTTGCTGGGCCTTGCGCATGGCGCGGATCTGGGCGCCGAGCCCGGACAGGTCAGCGATGACCACGGCCCCGGGCTGCGGGCGATCCTGCTGCGGGTCGTTCATGGGCGTGGAAGACGGCATGGATGGATTGGCCTTATTTCTGATATTCCGAAATTTTAGGATTTCTTCGGGAATTTTCAAAACAATTTCCAATATTCCGAAATTCAGGAGTACTTCGTTTCTTTCAAGTGGAAATTTCGGAATTCCAGAAACAGATCCAACAAACCCCGGCAACTGCATCCAACGCAGAACCTCATGGCGGCAACCGCAACACCCTCCGATACTGCATGGCCTCGGCCACATGCCCCGTCTCCACTGCCGCGCTGCCGGCCAAGTCGGCAATGGTGCGCGCCACCTTGAGCGCGCGGTGGGTGCTGCGGGCCGACCAGCCGAGGCGTGCGGCGGCCTTGTGGGCGAAAGTCAGGGCCTCGGGCGACAGGCCCAGGTGGTCGTCCAGGGCCTGGCCCTGGAGCTGGTGGTTGGCACTGCCCTGGCGCTGCACGGCCAGCGCGCGGGCCTGGACCACGCGCTCGCGCACGGCCTCGCTGGTTTCGCCCGAGCGCGCGGCCAGCAGCTCCTGCGGGGGCAGGGCGCCGACTTCCACATGCAGGTCGATGCGGTCCAGCAGCGGGCCGCTGATGCGCGCCTGGTAGCGCGCCACCTTGTCGGGCGTGCAGCGGCAGCGCTGCACCGTCGACCCCCAATGGCCGCAGGGGCAGGGATTCATGGCCGCGACCAGCTGGAAGCGCGCGGGAAATTCGCAGCGCTGGGCGGCTCTGGCGATGGTGATCTGGCCGGTCTCCAGCGGCTCGCGCAGCGCCTCCAGCGCACTGCGCGCGAACTCGGGGAATTCATCGAGGAAGAGCACGCCGTGGTGGGACTGCGAGATCTCGCCAGGACGCGGCGGCGAGCCTCCTCCGACCAGGGCCACGGCACTGGCCGTGTGATGCGGGCTGGCCGTGGGGCGCTGGCGCCAGCGCTCGGGCGTGAAGCGGCCGGCCAGGCTGGCGATGGCGGCGGCCTCCAGCGCCTCGTCATCGCTCATGGGCGGCAGCAGGTCGGCAAAGCGCTGGGCCAGCATGGACTTGCCCGAGCCCGGCGGCCCCACCAGCAGCAGGCCGTGGCCTCCGGCCGCAGCGATTTCCAGCGCTCGCCGCGCCTGGGCCTGGCCGCGCACCTCGGCCAGATCCAGGCTGCTGCGCACTGGGGCAGCGGGCTGAGGCTGCACTGCATGCCAGCCCGGGCCGGAGCATGTCTGGGTGTCGCCTGCTGCCGGCAAGGCGTCGGTTTCGTCGGTTTCGTCGGTCTCGCCGGTGTCCTCGCTTTCGTCGCTGCAGCAGGCATCGTCCGTTTCCTGCTCCGTCTGCACCAGGGCATTGGCCGAGCGAGTGATGAAGCGGCGCACCACGTCCAGCAGGTGGTGCGCGCAGAACACCTGGGCCGATGGCACGAAGGCCGCCTCCTGCGCGCTGCCCGGCGGCAGCACCAGGCGGGCGCCGTCCTGCTGGCGGTGCAGGGCCAGGGCCGTGGCCAGCGCGCCGCGCACGGGCCGCAGCGCACCCGACAGCGACAGCTCGCCTGCGAATTCATGCTCGGCCAGTGCATCGCCATTGATCTGCCCGCTGGCCGCGAGAATGCCCAGCGCAATCGGCAGGTCGAAGCGCCCCGAATCCTTGGGCAGGTCGGCGGGTGCCAGGTTGACGATGATGCGTTTGTTGCTCGGGAACTCCAGCCCCGAGTTCAGCAGCGCCGAGCGCACGCGTTCACGCGCTTCCTTGACCTCGACATCGGCCAGGCCCACCAGCGTGAACGACGGCAGGCCGTTGGCCAGATGCACTTCCACAGTGACACGCGGGGCGGCCAGCCCCAGCAGCGCACGACTTTGAACCAGGGCCAGACCCATGGGCACCTCGCAGAAACGACAGACACAAAGCCAGACACAAAGGAAGAGGCCGCCAGCGGTGCGGCGGCCTCGGTGACCCAGTATGGCAACGGCCTTGGGCCTTGTGGGCGGCGGGTGCGGCGCTGCCCCCAAATCTCAGAATGTTCTGACCCTTGCGGCGCAAAAATCAGAACAGCTTCACCAGCGCCGGAACGCTCAGCACGGCCGTGTAGTAGCCCATGAACTGCACGCCGGTGTTGAAGCCGAAGCCGCGTGACAGCAGGCCGCCGAGCAGGCCCATGGTCAGGATCACGAGCAGGCCCAGCAACTGGCCTTCCCAGACGCTGATGACGATGATCAGGCCCACGAAGGTGGCGATGATGGCCTCGTGGCTGACCCGGCGCGAGACGAACAGCGCCGCGCTGCGCGCGAAGTTCATGGCGAAGGGGTAGGACACGAGGGCCGCCAGCAGCACGGCCAGCATGCCGTAGCCCAGGAACTCCCAGTGGCTGAGCAGGTTGTGCAGGTTGTTCACCTGGCCCGTGGCGGCATCGACGGTGAAGCGCGGCGGCGCGTTGAACAGCGGCGCGGCGGGGCCGGCGGCCACGGGGCTCAGCGGCAGGCCGAAGGCGATCAGCGGGATCAGCGCCTCGGCGATGTAGGTGGCCTCGGTCACGCCGTTGCGCGCGCTCAGCACCGTGGTCAGGCGGTGGTAGGCATGCTTGATGCGCGAGCCCACCAGCTCGCCCAGCACCACGGTCATGGCCACGGGGCTGAAGACGAAGGTGGCGCTGGAGATGGTGGCCGTGGCCAGGGTCCAGCGCGTCTGTACGCGGTCCAGCACCTTGAGCGGGTTGGGGAAGTAGCCCGACCAGCCCTTCACGTCGGGCGCCAGGTTGAACTGGCGCACCTTGTCGCGCAGCATGCGCTGGCGGCCTGCCGGCGAGATCACGGTGAACAGGTCGGCGATCAGCGGCCCGATGGCAATGCCCAGGAAGTAGCTGATGCTGAGCTTGACCTCGTATTTGGCGGTGAGGCTTTGCAGCGCAATGATGACGACCACGAACGGAATCAGCAGCATCACCGAGGCCCAGCGCCCCGCCGAGAAGTAGGCGATGAGGAGGGCGGCGGCCAGGAAGATCCAGGGCGCCGTCTTGGTGATCATGCTGCCGAAAGGCGCCAGCATCACCGCGAACAGCACGGCCAGCGGCACGGCGACAAAGGCCGCGACGATGCCGCCCGAGACCATCTTGCGCAGCGCGATGTGGGGCACGCCCAGCTTGCGCAGCATGTTGGCGTCCTGCAGCAGCGGCGTGGCCAGCGTGTCGCCGGGAATGCCCAGCAGCGCCGTGGGCACGGCATGCGTCATGTGCTTGGCCACGGCGCCGGCCAGGAAGAAGGTGAACACGCCGGCGGGCGGCACGCCCAGCAGCACCACCAGCAGGGTGAGCGGGGCCAGCGTGGTGGTCTCGTCCGTGCCGGAGACCAGGCCGATGGCGGCGAACACCACGGCGCCTATCAGTCCCATCGCGGCCGCGACGGCGATGTCATTGGTCAGCAGGGTTTCCATCTCATGCCCTCCCGGCCTTGTCGGCGAACAGCTCGTAGAGCTTGAGCTCCTTGAGTTCCTGCACCACGGCGGGCGGCAGGTCCTGCACCGTGCCCAGGCCTCCGGGCTGGCGCGCCAGTTCCTCCAGCACTTCGCGGCGCCATTCGGGGTCGTTCGAGGTGTCCAGCTCGGTCACTTCCCGCTTGGGCGGAAAGGCGCGTGCGCAGATCACGCCGGCGATCACGCAGCCTGCCAGGCCCGCGAGCATGGCGTAGGCGTGGGCCAGCTGGCGCGACTCGACCACCGTGGCCAGCCAGCGGCTGGCCAGGTAGAAGCCCAGCACGCTGATGCCGGTGCCGATGGCAATCGCCCAGGCCAGGTGGCGCAGGTCCACGGTGTCGCCCCAGACCTCGGCCAGCCGCCAGTCGGCGGGATCCTTGCTTGTCATGTGTGTCTCCTTGGGTTTTTGTTTGTGGGGCCGCGCGCTGGTCAGGCCCTGGCGCGCAGCGCGGCCAGCACTTCCAGCGCGCGGTCGGTGCGCACGTCGTGCTCGGCGGCCAGCTGGCGCGCCACGGCATCGACCTCGTCGCCCGTGGCGCCGGCCACCAGGGCGATGTTGCGGGCATGCAGGGCCATGTGGCCGCGCTGAATGCCTTCGGTGGCCAGGGCGCGCAGGGCGCCCAGGTTCTGCGCCAGGCCCACGGCGGCGGCGATCTCGCCCAGCTGCTGGGCGGACTGCAGGTCCATGATCTTCAGCGCCAGGCGTGCCAGCGGATGGGTCTTGGTGGCGCCGCCGACCAGGCCCACGGGCATGGGCAGCTCGATGCTGCCGACCAGTGCGCCGCCGGCATCCTTTTCCCAGCGCGTCAGCGAGGTGTAGCTGCCGCTGCGGCTGGCATAGGCATGGGCGCCGGCCTCGACCGCGCGCCAGTCGTTGCCCGTGGCCACGATGACGGGGTCGATGCCGTTCATGATTCCCTTGTTGTGCGTGGCCGCGCGGTAGGGGTCGATGGCCGCGAAGGTATAGGCGTCCAGCACGCCTTCGATGATCTCCTCGCCGCTGCGCTCCTGCGTGGCCAGGGTCTGCGGCGTGAGCCGCACGCGGGCGCGGGCCAGCCGCAGGTCGGCCAGGTTGGACAGGATGCGCAGCCGCACGCTGCCGCCCGTGATCTGCTCGACCAGGGGTGCCACCGATTCGGCCATGGTGTTGACGGTGTTGGCGCCCATGGCGTCGCGCACGTCCACGATCAGGTGGACCACCAGCATGGGGCCGCGCGGCGTGTCGGGGAAGACGTGGACCTCGATGTCCTTGCAGCCGCCGCCCAGGCCGATCAGCACCTTGTCGCGGCTGTTGGCGCGCTCGATGATCTGCGCACGCGCCTGCAGCACGGCCAGGCGCGCGCCGTGCGGATCGGTCACGCCCAGCACCTGGACCTGGGCGCGCATCAGCGGCAGCGTGCTGGAGGTCTGAAAGCCCCCGTCCTCGCGCGCCAGCTTGGCCATGTACGAGGCGGCGGCCACCACCGAGGGCTCCTCCACCGCCATGGGCACCAGCACGTCGCGGCCGTTGACGCGGAAGTTGCCGGCCACGCCCAGCGGCAGCTCGAAGCTGCCGAACACGTTCTCGATCATGCCGTCGGCCAGCGCCAGGGGCAGGGCGCCG
The DNA here is from genome assembly GCF_016516495.1 of Delftia sp. S65. Lineage (NCBI taxonomy): Bacteria > Pseudomonadati > Pseudomonadota > Betaproteobacteria > Burkholderiales > Comamonadaceae > Delftia > Delftia sp. S65. The sequence goes on along the minus strand of NZ_JACVUR010000036.1, from coordinate 12,916 downwards.
GGGGCGGCGAGCAGGGTACGCTCGGCATCGGACAGGCCGCAGGCATCGGCCAGGAAATCCCGGCGCTGGGCCGGTGTGAGGGCACGGAAATTGGGCAGGCGCGAATCGGCAACCATGGAAGACATCTCCTCGGATCAAAACTCTGGTCGCCGGACTGTAGGAAAACTGTACCGCTTTCAAAAGGTACAGTTTCGGGGAACAGTACCATCGCACTGCAACATGAACGGAGGGCGCATGGCAGACACCAGAGGGCGCTCGGCCCCCATTGCCGAGAAGCTGGCCGACCTGATCGGCCAGCAGATCGCCGACGGCGTGTACCGCCCCGGCGACAAGCTGCCCTCGCTGCGCGAGCTGGCGCAACTGCACCGCTATGCCAAGAACACCGTGGTCTCGGCCTTCGACCTGCTGGTCTCGCGCGGCATCGTGGAGCCGCGCCGGGGCTCGGGCTTTTACGTGCTGGGCACGGGGCGCGGTGCCCAGCGCACCGATGAGGACGCGGGCCAGCTGGGCCGCGCCATGGACATCGTCTGGCTGATGCGCGAGCAGCTCAAGACCCAGCCCGACTGCGTGGGCGTGGGCGACGGCTTTCCGCCCGTGGAATGGCTGGCCGACATGCGGCTGGACCGCTACCACCAGAAGGTGGTGCGCACGGGGCTGGGATCGCTGTTCCGCTACGGCAGCCGCTACGGCTATGCGCCGCTGCGCGACAGCCTGGTGCGCAAGCTGGGCGACTTCGGCCTGCAGGCCACGCCGGGCCAGCTGGTGCTGACCCATGGCGCCAACGAGGCCATGGACTTGGTCATCCGCTACTTCGTGCCGCCGGGGGCCACCGTGCTCGTGGACGAGCCCGGCTACTACCCGCTGTTCGGCAAGCTCAGGCTGGCCGGCGCCCATGTGGTCGGCGTGCCGCGCCTGGCCGACGGGCCCGACGTGGCCGCGCTCGAGTCACTGCTGGCCCAGCACCGGCCGCGCCTGTTCTTCACGCAGTCGCTGGCCCACAACCCCACGGGCTCGGACATCTCGGCCGCCAAGGCCTACAAGGTGCTGCAGCTGGCCGAGCGCCACAACCTGCTCATCGTAGAAGACGATCCGCTGGCCGACTTCAAGCCCACCTCGGCCGTGCGCCTGTCCACGCTGGACCAGCTGGAGCGCACCATCTACATCGGCAGCTTCTCCAAGTCCTTCTCGGCCGCGCTGCGCGTGGGTTTCATCGCCTGCAACGATGCGCTGGCCAGCGACCTGGCCGACCTCAAGGCGCTGATCCACGTCAGCGGCTCCGAGTACTGCGAGCGCATGGTGGACGTGATGCTGCGCGAAGGCCACTACGAGCGCCACCTGGTGCGCCTGCGCCACAAGCTGGGCCAGGCCACGGCCCAGGCGCTGGGCTGGCTCGATGCCCACGGCTGCGAAGTCTTTGCGCGCAGCCCGCAAAGCCTGTACCTGTGGGTGGCCTTCCCCGGTGTGCTGGACTCGCTGCGCCTGGCCGAGCAGCTGGTGCCGCGCAAGCTCAGCATGGCGCCGGGCCGTGTCTTCCATGTCGATCCCTCGGCTGTCTCGCGCTGGTCGCGGTGCAACGTCAGCGCCATGCTGGATCCGAGGTTCCAGGCCGCGATGGGGCAGGTGCTGGCTCAACCCGCCTGAGCCAGCCCCCGGGCCTGCGCACGCAGCAGCGCGATGAAGCGCTGCTGCTCCTGCGTGGGCGCGTCGTCGGTGCGGGTGAGGATGCCGAAGGGCGCCATGGGCACGTCGATGCAGACCGGCAGCGCCCTGACCAGGCCCATGCGCAGATAGTCCTTGAGCGCGGATTCGGACAGCAGCATCACGGCGTCGGTCAGCTGCACCAGCTGCTGCATGGAGTACACCGAGCTGCATTCGATGATGTCGGCCGGTGCGGGCAGCTCCAGGCGCTGCAGCAACTGATCGAGCGCGATGCGCGCGGGGCTGGTGGCCGGCTGCAGTATCCAGGGCCAGTCGCCGACAAGCTCTTGCCAGCCCAGCTTGCGCCGGCGTGTCAGCGGATGGCCGCTGCGCACGACGACCAGCAGCCGCTCGTTGCCCAGTTCCTCGAAGCTGTAGCTGCTGCTGTGGGCCGCAGGGCTGCGCCGCGCAATGGCCATGTCGATGCGCCGCTGGTCCAGCAGGCGAAGGATCTGGTCGCTGGTGTCGCCCATGATGCGCAGGCGCAGCTGCGGGCTTTGCGCCTTCATGCGCGCCACGGCCGTCATCACCAGGTCGGGTGCTGCGCCCATGATGGTGCCGATGGACAGGTAGCCGTAGCCGCCCTGGCGGCGCGCGGCCAGGTCTTCGGCGCAGCGGTCCAGGCTGTTGAGCGAGGCCTCGGCAAACCGCACCAGCTGCGCGCCCAGCGCCGTGGGCCGCATGCCGCGCGGCAGGCGCTCGAACAGCTGGCAGCCGAACATGTCCTCAATCTCGCGCAGCATGCGCGTGGCCGCAGGCTGGGACATGGCCAGGCTCAGCGATGCGCGGTGCAGGTTCAGGCTCGATCCCAGCGCCACCAGCATGTGCAGGTGCTTGTAGCGCAGGCGGTTGAGCAGGCTGCGGTGCAGCACGGGCGGGGTGGATTCGGGCGGCTTGTCAGGCATAAGCACAAGGTATCGGATGTGACCGAAATTCGATTTGTTGAGCATCGATCATGCGCCGTACATTGGCCCTGCGACAAGAAAAAACAGACCCAATCCAGGAGACAAGACATGCACAGCCCATCGCCTGTTTCATGACGCGCTGACGCGACCGGCACCAACGCCGCGGCCGCGCTCGCACCTTCACAAAGCACGCCTTCAGCGCTCCGGACGACCGGGCGTGACGGCCTCTCATTGCCTGCAAGGAAAGTCATGAAAAAACTCCCCGCTCCCCTGCTCGCCAGGATCTCCTGGCGCCTGCTGCCCTTTTTGCTGCTCATGTACATCATGGCCTTCCTGGACCGGGCCAACGTGGGCTTTGCCAAGGTGGCCTTCCAGGCCGATACCGGCATCAGCGATGCGGCCTTCGCCTTTGGCGCGGGCGTGTTCTTCGCAGGCTATGCGCTGCTGGAAGTGCCCAGCAACCTGATCATGCACCGCGTGGGCGCCCGCATGTGGATGTGCCGGATCATGGTCACCTGGGGCCTGGTGTCGGCGGCCATGATGTTCGCCCACGACCAGACCACGTTCTACGTGCTGCGCTTTTTGCTGGGCGTGGCCGAGGCGGGGTTCTTCCCCGGCGTCATCCTGTACCTGACCTACTGGTTCCCGGCGGCGCACCGCGCGCAGGCCATGGGCTTTTTCTACTTCGGCGCGCCGCTGGCCTTCATCTTCGGCAGCCCGCTGTCGGGCCTGCTGCTGGAGCTGGACGGCATGGGCGGCTGGCACGGCTGGCAGTGGCTGTTCGCGGTGGAGGGGCTGATGGCGGTGGCCGTGGGCATCTGGGCGTATTTCCACCTGGACAACCGCCCCGCCGACGCCACCTGGCTCAGCCGCGAGGACAAGGCGCTGCTGCAGGACATTCTCGACAGCGAAGAGCGCGCCAAGGGCAGCCACGGCCACAGCCTGCTGGCCGCGCTGTGCCAGCCGCGCGTGCTCTACCTGGCGCTGATCTATCTGCTGATCCAGGCCAGCGTCTATGGCGTGGTGTTCTACCTGCCCAGCCAGGTGGCAGGCCTGCTGGGCACCAAGGTGGGCCTGCTGGTGGGCGTGGTCTCGGCCATTCCCTGGCTGTGCGCGCTGCTGGCCGCCTGGTGGATTCCGGGCCATGCCGAGCGAACAGGCCAGCCGCGCGGCATCGCCAGCCTGACGCTGGTGATGGCTGCCGTGGGCATGGCTGCATCGGTGAGTTTCTCCAGCCCCCTGCTGGGTGTGGCCGCGCTGTGCCTGGCGGCGGCCGGCTTCATCGCCGTGCAGCCCGTGTTCTGGACCTTTCCCGCCAACACGCTGGCCGGCGCTGCGGCCGCTGGCGGCATCGCCTTCATCAACTCCCTCGGCGCCGTGGGCGGCTTCATCGCCCCCATCGTCAAGAACTGGGCCGAGGGCTTCTTCCACTCCCCGGCGGCCGGCCTGTACCTGCTGGCCGGCACCACGCTGCTGGCTGCGGCTCTGGTGCTGGGCGTGCGCGCACGCCTGGCGCCGGCCTTGGCCGCACCGTCGGCCGCCTGAACCACTTGCACACGGAGCAGAACCATCCCATGACACAGATCCCCACCATCAAGCAGGTGCGCGCCTTCACGCTCAAGGGCGGCGGCGCCGACTACCACGACCAGTCCGACGGCCACTGGATCGACGACCACATCGCCACGCCCATGGCCAAGTATCCCGAGTACCGGCAAAGCCGCCGCAGCTTCGGCATCAACGTGCTGGGCACGCTGGTGGTGGAGATCGAGGACAGCGCCGGGCGCGTGGGCTTTGCCGTGACCACGGGCGGCGAGCCTGCGGCCTACATCGTCGAAAAGCACCTGGCGCGCTTTCTCGAAGGCGCCCGGGTCACTGACATCGAGCGCATCTGGGACCAGATGTACCTGTCCACGCTGTACTACGGCCGCAAGGGCATCGTCATCAACACCATCTCGGGCGTGGACCTGGCGCTGTGGGACCTGCTGGGCAAGGTGCGCGGCGAGCCCGTGCACCAGCTGCTGGGCGGCGCCGTGCGCGACGAGCTGCAGTTCTACGCCACGGGCGCGCGGCCCGACCTGGCGCAGAAGATGGGCTTCATCGGCGGCAAGATGCCGCTGCACCACGGCCCGGCCGAGGGCGAGGAGGGCCTGCGCCGCAACCTGCAGGAGCTGGCCACCATGCGCGAGCGCGTGGGCCCGGACTTCTGGCTCATGCTGGATTGCTGGATGAGCCTGGATGTGAACTACGCCACGCGCCTGGCCCAGGGTGCGCAGGCCCATGGCCTCAAGTGGATCGAGGAGGCCCTGCCGCCCGACGACTACTGGGGCTACGCGGCCCTGCGCAAGAACGTGCCCACCGGCATGCTGGTGACCACGGGCGAGCACGAGGCCACGCGCTGGGGCTTTCGCCAGCTGCTGGAGATGGGCTGCTGCGACATCATCCAGCCCGACGTGGGCTGGTGCGGCGGCATCACCGAGCTGCTCAAGATCTCGGCCCTGGCCGATGCCCACCAGGCCCTGGTCATCCCGCATGGCTCCAGCGTCTACAGCTACCACTTCGTGGCCACGCGCCACAACAGCCCGTTTGCCGAGTTCCTGATGATGGCCCCCAAGGCCGACGAGGTCGTGCCCATGTTCCATCCGCAACTGCTGGGCGAGCCCGTGCCCGTCAACGGCCGCATGCGCCTGTCGGCGCTGGACAGGCCTGGCTTCGGCGTGGAGCTCAATCCCGAGTGCGCCCTGCACCGCCCGTACACGCACTGAAGGAGCCCGCCATGCAACTGCCTGCCAACCCCTTCAAGGCCGCGCTGCGGCGCGCCGAGCCGCTGTACGGCATCTGGGCCGGCTTTGCCACGCCCTATGCGGCCGAGATCATCGCCACCACGGGCTACGACTGGATGCTGGTCGATGGCGAGCATGCCCCCAACACCGTGCCCACGCTGCTGGGCCAGCTGCAGGCCGTGGCGCCCTACGGCACGCACCCGGTGGTGCGCGCCGTGCAGGGTGACACCGTGCTCATCAAGCAGTTGCTGGACGTGGGCGTGCAGACGCTGATGGTGCCCATGGTGGAGACGGCCGAACAGGCGCGCGAACTGGTGCGCGCCATGCGCTACCCGCCCCACGGCGTGCGCGGCGTGGGCGGCGGCCTGACGCGGGCCACGCGCTGGGATGCCGTGCCCGACTACATCCGCACGGCGCATGAACAGCTGTGCCTGATCGTGCAGATCGAATCGCCCCGGGGCGTGGCCAACGCCGCCGAGATTGCGGCCGTCGAGGGTGTGGATGCCGTCTTCATCGGCCCCGCCGACCTGTCCACGGGCATGGGCCACGCGGGCGACGCCAGCCAGGGCGAGGTGCAGGACGCCATACGCCGTACCGTCCAGGCCACGCTGGCCGCCGGCAAGGCCTGCGGCATCCTCGCGCCGCGCGAGGAGGATGCGCGCCGCTATGCGGACTGGGGCTGCCGCTTCATCGCCGTGGGCATAGACATCAGCCTGCTGCGCCAGGCTGCGCTGGCCAACCTGGGGCGCTATCGCGCCACCCAAGCCACGGACCAGGCGGCCCCTGAATCCCGCACCTACTGAACCCAAGGAGAACTCCATGGCATCCCTTCCCGTGCTGCGCAATTTCATCGCCGGCAGCTTCACCGACAGCGCCGAACTGCATGAGGTGACCAACCCCGCCACGGGCGCGGTGCTGGCGCGCTCGCCCCTGTCCAGCCAGGCCGATGTGGACCGCGCCATCGCCGCTGCGCGCGGCGCCCACAAAGCCTGGGCGCGCCGCCCGGCCGTGGAGCGCGCGCAGTACCTGCGCCGCGTGGCGGCCCGCATCCGCGACAACGCCGCGCGCATTGCGCGCACCATCACAGAGGAGCAGGGCAAGGTCCTGGGCCTGGCCGAGGTGGAGGTGAACTTCACCGCCGACTATCTGGACTACATGGCCGAATGGGCGCGCCGCATCGAGGGCGAGGTCATCACCAGCGACCGGGCCAACGAGCAGATCTTTTTGCTGCGCAAGCCGCTGGGCGTGGTCGCGGGCATCCTGCCCTGGAACTTTCCCTTCTTCCTGATCGCCCGCAAGATGGCGCCGGCCCTGCTCACGGGCAACACCATCGTCATCAAACCCAGCGAGGAAACGCCCATCAACTGCCACGCCTTCACCGAGCTGCTGGCCCAGTGCGAGCTGCCGGCCGGCGTGTTCAACGTGGTCTATGGCCAGGGCGGCACGGGCGCTGCACTGGCCGGCCATGCGGGCGTGGACATGGTCAGCTTCACGGGCAGCGTGGGCACGGGCGAGCGCATCGCCGCTGCCGCCGCGCCCCACATCACCAAGCTCAACCTGGAGCTGGGCGGCAAGGCCCCGGCCATCGTGCTGGCCGATGCCGACCTGGACCTGGCCGTGCGCGCCATCCGCGACTCGCGCATCATCAACACCGGCCAGGTCTGCAACTGCGCCGAACGCGTCTACGTGCAGCGCCAGGTGGCCGAGGAGTTCACGGCCCGCATCGCCCAGGCCATGGCAGCCACGCGCTACGGCGACCCGATTGCGCGGCCCGACGTGGAAATGGGCCCGCTGATCAACCAAAAGGGCCTGGACAGCGTGCAGGCCAAGGTGCGCCAGGCCATCGCCGACGGCGCGCAACTGGTCACGGGCGGGCAGGCCGCAGACCTTGGCGCGGGCTTTCACTTCCAGCCCACGGTACTGGCCGGCTGCCATGCCGGCATGGAGATCATGCGCAAGGAAATCTTCGGCCCCGTACTGCCCATCCAGGTGGTGGATGACCTGGACGAGGCCATCGCCCTGGCCAACGACTGCGAATATGGGCTGACCTCGTCGCTGTACACGCGCGACCTGTCCAAGGCCATGCAGGCCATGCGCGAGATCGACTTCGGCGAGACCTACATCAACCGCGAGAACTTCGAGGCCATGCAGGGCTTCCACGCGGGCGTGCGCAAGTCGGGCGTGGGCGGGGCCGACGGCAAGCACGGCCTGTACGAGTACACGCACACGCATGTGGTGTATCTGCAGGGGTGATTGACCTCCTGGACCTTGGCTTCAGGGCGCTGCCGGTTTCTTGCGATTGCGCGGCGCCTTGGGCGGCGGGCTGCTGGCCTCCAGCTCCCGCGCCCGCGTACGGATGCGGGCAAAGGCGCTGGCCATGGCCTGCAGCTCGGGCTCGGGCACGGCGTCCATGAGCTCGCGGTTGATGGCCTGCACCTGCGGGAACAGCTCGGCATGCAGGGCGCGGCCCGTGTCGCTCAGGCGCAGCAGTGCGCGGCGCGCATCGCCCACCTGGCTTTCTTTCCACAACAGCCCCTTGGCCAGCAGAGCCGTGACCGCGCGCGAGGTGCGCGTGCGGTCCAGCTGCGCCTGCTCGGCCAGCTGCGAGGGCTGCAGCTGCCCGGCCTCGGCCAGCAGGCAGAGCATGCGCCACTCGCGCCGTGTGATGCCGTAGCGGCCCTCGCACAGGCGCACCACGCGGCTGCCAGCGGCCGCCTGCAGCCGCGCCAGGTGGTAGAGGAACATGTCGTCGAGCACGGCGGGGTGGCGCCAGCGGTGGAGGTCGGTCATGGGCTCGCGGGCCGGTTTCGGGTTTACGCTAGGGATGATGGATTAGATGCATTGTCTGCGGCCTGCGTACATTGGCCGCAAGACAACGACAAGGAGACAAGTATGCCCAGCCCCCTCGCAGCCCTGGCGCGTGCCGCCGTGGCCCTGACCGCCGCCGTGCTGTGCGCGGCGCCCGCCCTGGCCCAGGAATGGCCCAAGGCCAGGCCCATACGCATCGTCGTACCCAATCCGCCGGCCGGCCCGTCCGACATCTCTCTGCGCCCCGTGGCCGCCGCCATGCAGGCGGCGCTGGGCCAGGCCGTGGTCGTGGACAACAAGCCCGGCGCCAATGGCAACATCGGCGCGGCCGAGGTCGCACGCTCCGCGCCCGATGGCTACACCTGGCTGTGGGCCATGGACCCGGTGCTCACCGTCAACCCCCATGTCTACAAGAACATGGGCTACAAGGCCGACGCGCTGGAAACCCTGGTCGTGGCTGCGCGCTTCTCGCAGACCCTGGTCTGCGGACCGGGCACGGGCTTCAAGTCCGTCAAGGACATGGTGGCCGCCAGCAAGACGCGCGAGCTGACCTATGCCTCGGGCGGCGCGGGCTCGCCGGGCCACCTGGTCATGGAATCGCTGCTGGCTACCTCGGGCGCCAAGATGGTCCATGTGCCCTACAAGGGCCCCGCGCCGGCCATGCAGGACCTGCTGGGCGGCCAGGTGGACTGCGGCTTCCTGGCCGGCCCCACGGTCTTCCCCCAGGTCCAGAGCGGCAAGCTGATCGCCCTGGCCACCTCGGGCAAGACGCGCTCGGCGCTGGCGCCCGAGCTGCCCACCATTGCCGAGTCGGGCTTCCCCGAGTTCGACGGCACCTTCTGGATCCTGCTGGCCGCACCCAAGGGCGTGCCGCCCGCTGTGCAAAAGCGCTTTGTCGATGCCATGAACGAGGCCATCCGCGCGCCCGAGCAAAAGGAACGCGCCAAGGCCCTGGACATCGAGATGGTCGGCTCCACCGTGGCCGAGGCCCAGGCGCGCGCCAAGGGCCAGTCCGCGCAGTGGGCCGCCCTGGTCAAGCGCATCCACCTGACCAACGACTGAAGCCGCCACTAGGGCCTGTGGCCCTGAGGCACCGCCGTTTTGGCGATACTCCCTTTCCCAACGCATCCACTGTCTCCTGGCTCCCATGGCAACCCAGCGCCCCAATCTGATCTTCATCCTGGCCGATGACCTCGGCTATGCCGACCTCGGCTGCACGGGCGCGCGCGATGCGCACAGCCGCGCCACCGATGTCTCGCCCCGCCTGGACGCCATGGCCGCGCAGGGCATGCGCTTCACGCGTGGCTATTCCAACTCGGCCGTGTGCTCGCCCACGCGCTTTGCCCTGGCCACGGGCCGCTGGCAGTACCGCCTGCGCGGCGCCGCCGAGGAGCCGATTGCCAGCGTCCACGGCGACAAGGTGCTGGGCCTGCCGCCTGACCACCCCACCGTGGCCTCGCTGCTGCGCGACGCCGGCTACGCCACCGCCCTGGTCGGCAAATGGCACCTGGGCTACCCGCCGCATTTCGGCCCGCGCATGTCGGGCTACGAGGAGTTCTACGGCTTTCACGCAGGCGGCGCCGACTACTTCGCCCACTGCGACCCGCGCGGCCGCCCCGATTTCTGGATCAACGAGGAGCCGCACGAGGAAGAGGGCTACCTCACCGACCTGCTGAGCCGCCGCGCCGTGGACTTCGTCGAGCGCCAGACGGCCGACAAGCCCTTCTACCTGTCCCTGCACTACAGCGCCCCGCACTGGCCCTGGCTCACGCGCGACGACCTGGAGGAGTCGCGGCGCATCGGCGGCTTCGGCAAGCACACCGACGGCGGCACCATCGAGACCTACCAGCGCATGATCCACCACATGGACGAAGGCATTGGCTGGGTGCTGGACGCGCTCGAGAAAAAGGGCATGGCCGAGAACACGCTCATCGTCTTCACCAGCGACAACGGCGGCGAACGCTTCTCCAACAACTGGCCCTTCATCGGCCAGAAGATGGACCTGCTCGAAGGCGGCATCCGCGTGCCCCTGGTGGCGCGCTGGCCCGAGCGCATGCCGGCGGGCATCGTCAGCGATACGCCCAATCTCACCATGGACTGGTCAGCCACCTTCCTGGCCGCCGCCGGCGTGCACGGCCACGCCGACTACCCGCTGGACGGCATCAGCCTGCTGCCCCTCATGGACGATGGCGCCTGGAACCCCGAGCGCGACCTGTGCTGGCGCATGAAGCACCGCGCCCAGCGCGCCCTGGTGCGCGGCGACTGGAAATACCTGCAGATCGAAGGCGTGGAATACCTCTTCAACGTGGCCCAGGACCCGCGCGAACGCGCCAACCTGCGCGACCGCGAGCCCCAGCGCCTGGCCGAGCTGCGCCAGGCATGGCAGCAATGGGATGCTTCACTGCCGCCCATTCCGGAAGAAGCCAAGGTGTCGCTGGTGTTCAGCCGGCAGGATCTGCCTTCGGCGACGTTTTGAGGGTGTGTGTGCCCGCAGGCTGTGGGCGAGAAAAAAAGGCAGGCCTTTGGGCCTGCCTTGTTTCCTGATTACTGGTACGTCCTGACCATGCCCGCCCGTGCGGCCTCCGAGTTGTCGCACATGTCCTTGGCCTGTTTGTAGAGGGCCTGGGCCTTGCTCTTGTCCTTCTCGACGACTTCGTAATGGCTGGCCTTGGCAAGCACCAGGTTGTATTGGAGATAGCCGGCGCTGGCCGATGGCAGCGACTTCACGGCCTGTGACACCATTTGGTCCAGGCCCTCCAAGGACCCGCCCCAGCGCGGGCTCAGGTAATTGAGGGCATTGACGCGGGCCGCCAGGTTCTTGGGATCGGCCTGATCGGCCGCCTGCAGCCACTGCGCCGCAGTACGCCCACCCACCTGGTTTTCCATCGCGGCCAATCCAATCAGCATCGTCTGCGGCAAGGCCGAGCGGGCATCCAGCGCCATGGCCTTTTGCAGATACGGCTGGGCCTTCGCGCTGAGCTGCTTGACACTGTTCCACTGGCTGCCCGTCACACTGGAAGCCGGCGCGTTGCCGCGGGCGCCAAATGCCTTGTTGCCGTAATAGAGGCCCGCATTGAGCTGGGCAAAGAACGACTTGGGCTGCTGTTCCGCCCACATGCGCATCACGTTCTCTTCCTGCAGGCTCAGTTGCTGCAGTCCCAGCAGATCCCGCATGGTCAACAAGTCCCCGCCCGAGGAAGAAAGATTCTTCTTGTGCTTGCGGGCCAGCTCCTTGTCCAGCGCCTCGAACTTGAACTCGCTGAGCAGTGCAGCCCTCTCGGACTCTTCCAGAGTGGCATTGCCATCGGGAATCAGCGGACACTGCGCGGCGTAGGTGGCAGTGGCTGCGGAGAGAGACAGGGTGGCGAGCAGGATGCGAATCAGGGTTTGGGTGGGTTTGGCGGTCATGTGTCCCTCTTGGAAATGGAATGTGTTGTTCAAAAATTCTCAAAATCAATGTTAGATATATTTTTCTTCCTCAAGAAAATATATCTATCAAGATAAATTAAGCATCGAATACTGAAAATCAGGCTCCATGCAAATAATTCTAGGTCAACATGGTAAATAAATTATTCGGAAAGTCCATTGCGCATGTTATGGATAATCAATTTTCGCTAGTCAACTGTATAACTGCGATTCATACGGTGTTCGCATGCTCACGCGGCATGCGTGGGCTTGTTCAATGAAGGCAGGTTGATTAATTATTTTGTTAATTTCGGATTTTGAATAGAGACTATATCGTTCAAGCAGTCATTGTTGTTGCACGATAATACTATGTGTTTTTCTTTTACATAAAATTTTCCGTCAAAGAAGCCGCTTGAATTAGAGTTTTTTACGGCTTCGTTGTTTAAATTGAATTGCATAACTTTTCCCCAGTCATATGATTTGTAGTCAATCAAAGCATCTTTTCTCTCAAGAAGCCCGCCAAATTCTCCTGCAGGAAAATATATATCGAGAGTTTTTCTATCTTTTTTGCTGAAAAATGGTGTGCTTACAATAAGTAGTGATTCTTTGCCTGCAAATTGAGTGGGGAGAGTCCATTTGCCTTTTACGGTTATGCATTTTTTGCTATTGGGTATGCAAAATTCGGAAGTCTGAGTATTTGAGTAAAAGAAATATATAGCGACCGTGACCGTGAAAGAAGTCAGCAAAATACCAGCCATGTATTTTTTCATTTTATTCACATTCATCAGATGTTGAAATGGTCCAATTCCCTCGCCCTGCTGCATGAGCTGAATTGTCATAACCTTTGGGTGTGGCGCTAACCATTGCGCCGTATTCCGCAGCAACAGCTTTCGCTCCCGATAATCCACCAGAAGTTCCCGCAGCGATCAGTGCGTCTGAGCCAAACTCAAATCCGATCTCTGCGGCCGTGAGTGCATCTATTTTTCTTTGTTTGTCTAAATATCTTAGTGCCTCATTATCCCATTCACTCATCGGGGTGCCTCGCGAGAGTTTTGCTACCAACTCTTCATATGCCTGCTTTCTCTTTAGAATTGCATCACATTTACACGATCTCTTTTTTGCGGATTTCCTTCCAGAAACAACACCCCACAAATCTAAAGCGCCTCCTGCAATATCAAAAAGACCGAGAGGGTCAATAGCAGTAGTTGGGGATTTTGGGTATGAAGTATTTTGAGATCCCCCCGCTAACCCAATCGGATCCTGATTGATATAACTCCCCACCACCGGATCGTAATACCGATGCCGGTTGTAATACAGCCC
>NZ_JACVUR010000035.1:0-70070 GCF_016516495.1 Delftia sp. S65 | reverse complement strand
ATGTGACCCCTGCCGTGTGAAGGCAGTGCTCTACCGCTGAGCTAATCACCCGCGAAGCTGGCTGCTAGGCCAACCTCTTTGGAAAAAATGGTGGGTGATACATGGATCGAACATGTGACCCCTGCCGTGTGAAGGCAGTGCTCTACCGCTGAGCTAATCACCCATATGTCGTTACTGCGACAAGACTTAGATTATGTCATAACTTCTAGGACTGATTTTCGAAGCCGCGCCAAATTGTCTTGCCGCCGCTCGATTTGTCCATCTGCACCATCACATCCTCGTGCGCGGCCAGCTCCTGATCATTGGCGTGCACCACGCGCAGCTTGAAGCTGGCCAGATCCACCTGCGCCACGACCAGCCCGCCCTCGGACTGGACAGGCTCTTCCGCCATCAACAGGGCCTCCTGGCCCCGCGTGAGGTTGATGTAGACATCGGCCAGCAGCTCCGCATCCAGCAAGGCGCCGTGCAGCGTGCGCCCGGAGTTGTCCACCTCCAGGCGATCGCACAGCGAATCGAGCGAGTTGCGCTTGCCAGGGAACATCTCCTTGGCCATGACCAGGGTGTCGATGACCCCGCTCACGCACTGGCGGATCGGCGGGCGGTTGGCGAGCTCCAGCTCCTTGTTCAGGAACCCCAGGTCAAAGGGCGCGTTGTGGATGATGAGCTCGGCGCCCTGCAGGTACTCCCAGATCTCCTCGACCTTGTGCTCGAAGCGCGGCTTGTCCTTGAGGAATTCGGTGGTGATTCCGTGCACGCGCAGCGCGTCCGGATGGCTGTCGCGCCCCGCATTGAAATACAGATGCAGGTTGTTGCCGGTCAGCTTGCGGTTGACCATCTCCACGCAGCCCAGCTCGATGAGCCGGTCGCCGTTGTCGGCTGACAGGCCAGTGGTTTCAGTGTCGAGAATGATTTGACGCGACATGCGCTGGCCCTCAGTGGTTTTCCTTGGCGTGATTGAGCGAGTACTTGGGAATCTCGATGGTCACGTCCTCGCGTGCCAGGATGGCCTGGCAGGACAGGCGGGACTGTGGCTGCAGGCCCCAGGCGCGGTCCAGCAGGTCTTCCTCCTCTTCCTCGGCCTCGTTCAGCGAGTTGTAGCCCGCCTTGACCACCACATGGCAGGTGGTGCATGCGCAGCTCATGTCGCAGGCATGTTCGATCTTGATGTTGTTGTCCAGCAGGGCCTCGCAGATCGAGGTTCCGGCGGGCGCCTCGATTTCGGCTCCCTGGGGACAGTATTCGGCGTGGGGAAGTATTTTGATAACGGGCATGACGGATCTGCTGTCGGATCAGAAATCAGGAAAGGGATTGCACGCTCTTGCCGGCCAGGGCCTGCTGGATGCTGCGGTTCATGCGCTCGGCGGCGAAGGACTCCGTGCCCTTGGCCAGCGCTTGTGTCGCGGCCTCGATGACGGCGGCATCCTCGGAGCCCACGCTGGCGCGCAGGGCGTCGATCAGCGCATCGATGGCTGCGCGCTGGTCCGCGGCGAGCACATCGCCATCGGCCTGCAGAGCGCTCTCGGTGGCCATCAGCATGCGATCGGCATCGACACGTGCCTCCACCAGTGCGCGGGCCTGCATGTCCTGCTGGGCCGTGGCAAAGCCGTCCTGCAGCATGCGGGCAACCTCGTCGTCAGACAGGCCGTACGACGGCTTGACATGGATATGGGCCTCGACGCCGCTGGTCTGCTCCTTGGCGCCTACCGACAGCAGGCCGTCGGCATCCACGGTGAAGGTCACACGGATGCGGGCCGCGCCAGCCGCCATGGGCGGGATGCCGCGCAGCTCGAAACGCGCCAGGCTGCGGCAGTCCGCCACCAGGTCGCGCTCGCCCTGCACCACATGGACGGCCAGGGCCGTCTGACCATCCTTGTAGGTGGTGAAATCCTGGGCACGGGCTGTAGGAATGGTCTCGTTGCGGCTGATGATTCGCTCGACAAGGCCGCCCATGGTCTCCACGCCCAGGGACAGAGGAATCACGTCGAGCAGCAGCATGTCGCCGCTTGAGCTGTTGCCAGCGAGCTGGTTGGCCTGGATGGCGGCCCCCAGCGCGACGACTTCGTCGGGGTTGAGATTGATGAGAGGATCGCGGCCAAAGAACTCGGCCACGGCCTCGCGCACCTGGGGCATGCGGGTGGAACCGCCGACCAGCACCACGCCCTGCACTTCGTCGCGCGCCAGCCCTGCGTCCTTGAGCGCGCGGCGCACGGCCGCCAGCGAACGTGCCGTCAGATGAGCCGTGCTCGCATCGAAATCGCTGCGCTTTACATCGAAATGCACAGCGCCGGTAGACAGCTCGGCCGTGAGCGTTGCGACCTGTGCCTCCGTCAATGCCTGCTTGCAAAGGCGTGCCGCCATGCGCCAGCGGGCCTTGTCCTCGGCCGTCTGGGGAACCACGCCGGTCTGCTGGGCCACCCACTCGGCCAAAGCCGCGTCGTAGTCATCACCCCCCAGGGCCGAATCGCCGCCAGTGGAGACGACTTCGAACACACCCTGGGACAGACGCAGGATAGAAATGTCGAAAGTGCCGCCACCCAGGTCGTAGACGGCGTAGACGCCTTCGGAGCCGTTGTCCAGGCCGTAGGCAATGGCTGCAGCCGTGGGCTCGTTGATCAGGCGCAGCAGGTTGATGCCGGCGAGCTTTGCCGCATCCTTGGTGGCCTGGCGTTGTGCATCGTCAAAATAGGCGGGCACGGTGATGACGGCGCCATGGATGTCGTCATTGAAGGTGTCTTCGGCACGGAAACGCAGCGTGGCCAGTATCTCGGCGCTGACCTCCACGGCTGTCTTGGTGCCATCGAAGGTCTCGATCCCGATCACGCCACGGCCGGCCTCCTGCTCCGCAAAGCGGTAAGGCAGCTTTTCCGGCGCATCGATGTCAGCCAGCGTGCGGCCCATGAAGCGCTTGGCCGAAGCAATGGTGTTGCCCGCATCGGTAGACAATGCAGCCTGGGCGGCGTGGCCGATCTCGCGGCGGCCCTGGGGCAGATAGCGCACGACAGAAGGCAGCAGCACTCGGCCCTGGTCATCCGGCAGGCATTCGGCCACGCCACTGCGGACAGCGGCGACCAGCGAATGCGTGGTGCCCAGGTCGATGCCCACGGCAATGCGCCGCTGGTGGGGATCGGGGGACTGACCGGGTTCGGAAATCTGCAAAAGCGCCATGAAAATACTCGGGGAAATTGCAGGTCCGGGCCGGCCGGCCTGCCTTGTGAATGAGGGTCTCTCGTGGGAGGTGCGGATCGCGGGTTATTGTCCCAGTTGATCGCGGCGACGCTCTATGTCCTGCGCAAATCGCGCAACAAACATGAGGGCTCTGACCTGCTGCACAGCCGCCTGCGCATCATGCAGTTCGTCCAGCTGACGACCGCATTCAGCCAGCATGCTCTTTCTCGCCTGCAGCACCTCGTCGTCCAGCGCATCCAGGGCGGCCTCGTCCTGCGCCTCTTCCAACGCCTCGCGCCACTCCATTTGCTGCATCAAAAAGGCGGTGGGCATGGACGTGTTGTCCTCGGCACGCACGGGTGCGCCCAGCAATTCGCAGAGATACGCTGCGCGCCTGAGTGGCTCTTTCAATCGCTGGTAGGCCTCGTTGATGCGCACCGACCATTGCATGGCCACGCGCTGCGCGGCGGCTCCCTGCGAAGCAAAACGGTCAGGGTGGACCTCGCGCTGCAACTCCTTCCAGCGCGCGTCAATGGTGCTGCGCTCCTGCGCAAATTGGCGAGGCAGCGCAAACAGCTCGAAATCGTCCGATTGCAGGTTCATGTCGATAAAAAGCCGCCAGCACCGAAGCGAAGGCGGCCTCTTGAGGGAGTAGAAGAAATCAGGGTCTGCCGGGCATGCCTCCAGGCCACAAAGGCCCGGACGCCCGGCAAATGCCGGTCAGATGCGAAAGCTCTCGCCGCAACCGCAGCGATCACGCTCGTTGGGGTTGTGGAACTTGAAGCCTTCGTTCAAGCCCTCACGCACGAAATCCAGCTCCGTGCCGTCGATATAGGCCAAGCTCTTGGGATCGACCAGCACCTTGATGCCGTGGTCCTCGAAGATCACGTCCTCGGGCAATTGCTCGTCCACATACTCCAGCTTGTAGGCCAGACCAGAGCAGCCCGTGGTCTTGACCCCGAGGCGCACGCCGATGCCCTTGCCGCGTCGCGACAGGTAGCGGCTCACATGGCGTGCCGCAGAATCGGTCAGCGAGATCGCCATATCAGGCGGCCACCACCGCAGTGCGCTTGGCACGGTAGTCATCGACCGCTGCCTTGATGGCGTCTTCGGCCAGGATGGAGCAGTGCACCTTGACGGGAGGCAGAGCCAGCTCTTCGGCGATCTGGCTGTTCTTCAGCGCAGCCGCCTCATCCAGCGTCTTGCCCTTGACCCACTCGGTCACCAGCGAAGACGAGGCAATCGCGGAACCGCAGCCATAGGTCTTGAAACGCGCATCCTCGATGACGCCGGTTTCGGGGTTGACCTTGATCTGCAGCTTCATCACGTCGCCGCAGGCAGGAGCGCCGACCATGCCGGTGCCCACCGATTCGTCGTTCTTGTCGAACGAGCCCACGTTGCGGGGATTTTCGTAGTGGTCTACCACTTTGTCGGAATAAGCCATGATGTCTACCTCTTCAATACTTGATTCGCGTGCCGGCCAATGCTCAGTGAGCCGCCCATTGGATGGTGCTGAGATCGATGCCGTCCTTGAACATCTCCCACAGCGGGCTGAGTTCGCGCAGCTTGACCACATTGGTGCGGATGGTGCTGATCGCGTAGTCGATTTCCTCTTCGGTCGTGAAGCGGCCGATCGTCATGCGCAGGCTGCTGTGCGCCAGTTCGTCGCTGCGGCCAAGTGCACGCAGCACATAGCTGGGCTCCAGGCTGGCCGACGTGCAGGCCGATCCCGAGGACACCGCCAGACCCTTGATGCCCATGATGAGCGACTCGCCTTCGACGAAGTTGAAGCTCATGTTCAGGTTCTGCGGCACACGGTGCTCCATGCTGCCGTTGATGAAGACCTGCTCCAGATCCTTCAAGCCGTTGAGCAGACGCTGCTGCAGCGCGTAGGCCTTGGCGTTGCTTTCAGCCATTTCTTCCTTGGCAATGCGGAAGGCCTCGCCCATGCCGACGATCTGGTGCGTAGGCAGCGTGCCCGAGCGCATGCCGCGCTCATGGCCACCACCGTGGATCTGCGCTTCCAGACGCACACGTGGCTTGCGGCGCACATACAGGGCACCCACGCCCTTGGGGCCATAGGTCTTGTGTGCGGTCATGCTCATCAGGTCCACCGGCAGCTTGGACATGTCGATCTCCACGCGGCCCGTTGCCTGCGCGGCATCCACATGGAACAAGATGCCCTTCTCACGGCACAGCGCGCCGATGGTGGGAATGTCTTGGATGACGCCGATTTCGTTGTTCACGAAGAGCACGCTGACCAGAATGGTGTCGGGGCGCAGCGCGGCCTTGAATGCCTCGATGTCGAGCAGGCCATCAGGCTGCACGTCCATGTAGGTCACCTCAAAGCCCTGGCGCTCGAGTTCACGCATGGTGTCGAGCACGGCCTTGTGCTCGGTCTTGAGCGTGATCAGGTGCTTGCCCTTGCCCTGGTAGAAATGCGCCGCGCCCTTGATGGCCAGGTTGATGGACTCGGTGGCACCGCTGGTCCAGACAATCTCACGGGGATCCGCGCCGATCAGGTCTGCGACCTGGCCGCGGGCCTTCTCGATGGCCTCCTCGGCTTCCCAACCCCAGGCATGACTGCGCGATGCGGCGTTGCCGAAATGCTCACGCAGCCAAGGAATCATGGCGTCCACCACGCGAGGGTCCACAGGGGTGGTCGCGCCATAGTCGAGATAGATGGGGAAATGCGGGGTCATGTCCATGACTGGCTCTTATCAAGGTTCAGGCTGGCAAAAAAACGGGAAGGCGATGAACTCCGGTGAATCCATCCAGGCGGACAACACCGCGCCACACAGCCATGCGCGGCGGTGCCCTGCCCTCAGGGTGTCAAAAGTCGATCAGGACTTGGCGAAGGCGTTGCCCAGCGCGAATACCGAGTTCGGGGCATTCACACGGATGGGCTTGACCACGGGCGCCGTGGAAATCGCGCGACGCACCACGGGCTTGTCCTCGATCTGGATGCCCTTGGCCAGTTGTTCGTCCACAAGCTTTTGCAGCGTCACGGAATCGAGGAACTCGACCATGCGCTGGTTCAGTGCGGCCCACAGCTCATGCGTCATGCAGCGGCCGGCTTCGCCCAGGCAATTTTCCTTGCCGCCACACTGGGTGGCGTCAATGGGTTCGTCCACGGAGACGATGATGTCGGCCACGGTGATGTCGCCAGCCTTGCGGGCGAGCGTGTAGCCGCCACCGGGTCCACGGGTGGACTCGACGAGTTCATGGCGGCGCAGCTTGCCGAACAGCTGTTCCAGATACGACAGGGAAATCTGTTGCCGCTGGCTGATGGCTGCCAGCGTGACAGGGCCATTGTTCTGGCGCAGGGCCAGATCGATCATGGCAGTGACCGCAAAACGGCCTTTGGTGGTGAGACGCATTACGAGCTCCTTCAGTCAGGCTTGTACGTTACAGAAACACCCGCTCCAGCGATTTGACTGGAGTTGGGCACAGTCTCCGCCCTTACTCCGTCCTGTTCAAAAGGTTCAGAGCCCTTCTTTTCATCGAAGTTTTTGTTGTTGTTGAGTGTTGACCCTTAGTGTACCACATTCCCCATCAATTTTGTCGGGTAACAGGAGCTAACGGGCTTCAGACCAGGCGCCGCCTCAGGAAACCTGCACGGATGAGCCTCCGAACAGTTGCTCCTTGAGCAGCGCCAGCTGATCGCGCACCCGCGCAGCCTGTTCGAACTCCAGGCTGCGCGCATGTTCGAGCATCTGCTTCTCCAGACGCTTGATTTCCTTGGCCACATCTTTTTCGGACATGTCCTCGACACGCGCTCTTTCGAGTTGATTGGCCTGCAGGCGTTCCGCTTCCTTCCCACTTTTTTCGCTGTAGACACCATCAATCAGGTCTTTCACCCGCTTGACAATCTGCTTGGGTTCGATTCCGTTTTCCTCGTTGAAGCTTATTTGCTTGGCACGGCGTCGCTCGGTCTCGCCAATGGCCTTCTTCATGGACTCCGTGACACGGTCCGCATAGAGGATGGCCTTGCCATGCAGGTTGCGCGCGGCGCGGCCGATGGTCTGGATGAGACTGCGTTCGGCGCGAAGAAAACCTTCCTTGTCGGCATCGAGAATGGCGACCAGCGAGACTTCGGGGATGTCCAGCCCCTCGCGCAGCAGGTTGATGCCCACGAGCACGTCGAAGACACCCAGGCGCAGGTCACGAATGATCTCCACGCGCTCCACCGTTTCCACGTCGGAGTGCAGATAGCGCACCTTGACGCCGTTTTCACTCAGGTAGTCGGTGAGTTGCTCGGCCATGCGCTTGGTCAGCGTGGTGATGAGAACGCGCTCCGTGCGTTCGACGCGCAGGCGGATTTCCTGCAGCACGTCGTCCACCTGATTGGTGGCCGGGCGTACTTCGATTTCAGGATCGATGAGGCCTGTGGGGCGAACGACCTGATCCACGACCTGGCCCGAGTGGGTCTTCTCGTAGTCTGCCGGCGTGGCGGAGACAAAGATGACCTGGCGCATGCGCTGCTCGAATTCCTCAAATTTGAGCGGCCGGTTGTCCAGCGCCGAAGGCAACCGAAAGCCGTATTCCACCAGCGTGGTCTTGCGCGAGCGGTCGCCGCTGTACATGGCGTTGAGCTGGCCGATCATCTGGTGACTCTCGTCCAGGAACATGAGGGCGTCGCCGGGCAGGTAGTCGGTCAGGGTGCTGGGCGGCTCGCCGGGTGCCGCGCCTGAGAGGTGGCGGGTGTAGTTCTCGATGCCCTTGCAGTGGCCGACCTCGGTGAGCATCTCCAGATCGAAGCGCGTGCGCTGCTCCAGGCGCTGGGCCTCGACCAGCTTGCCGTCTCCCACCAGTTGCTTGAGCCGCTCGGCCAGCTCCAGCTTGATGGTTTCCACGGCGGCCAGCACCTTGTCGCGCGGCGTGACGTAGTGGCTGCTGGGGTAGACGGTGAAGCGCGGAATGCTCTGGCGCACGCGGCCCGTCAGCGGGTCGAACAGTTGCAGGCTTTCAACCTCGTCATCGAAGAGTTCGATGCGTATGGCCAGCTCGGAATGCTCGGCAGGGAAGACGTCGATGGTGTCGCCGCGCACGCGGAACTTGCCCCGGCTGAAGTCCTGGTCGTTGCGCTGGTACTGCATGCGGATCAGTTGCGCGATGACGTCGCGCTGGTTGATGCGGTCGCCGGTGCGCAGCGTCATGATCATGCGGTGGTAGCTTTCGGGCTCGCCGATGCCGTAGATGGCCGAGACCGTGGCGACGATGACCACGTCGCGCCGCTCCATCAGGCTTTTGGTGCACGACAGCCGCATCTGCTCAATGTGCTCGTTGATGGCGCTGTCCTTTTCGATGAACAGGTCGCGCTGTGGCACATAGGCCTCGGGCTGGTAGTAGTCGTAGTAGCTGACGAAGTATTCGACGGAGTTCTTGGGAAAGAACTCGCGGAATTCGCTGTACAGCTGCGCTGCGAGCGTCTTGTTGGGCGCGAAGACAATGGCCGGGCGGCCCAGGCGGGCGATCACGTTGGCCATGGTGAAGGTCTTGCCCGAGCCCGTCACGCCCAGCAGGGTCTGGAAGGATTCGCCGTCCTGGATGCCTTCGACCAGCTTTTCAATGGCGGCGGGCTGATCGCCGGCCGGCGGATAGGGCTGAAACAGCTCGAAGGGGGAGTCCGCGAAATGCACGAACTGGCCGGAGGCCTCGGGTGCTGGAGAGGAATCAGAGACTTCGTGCATGACGTGGGTTCGCAAAAGTGAGTATCGGCCGGCGAGATCGCTAGAATTCATGGGTTAACCCGAAAGCCTACCGTAGCTTGGGGCTAGCCGCGTTTTTTCCACCTCCCAAGACATCCCAAGGACGCTTCATGTCTCTGTTTACCGCCGTCGAAATGGCCCCCCGCGACCCCATCCTGGGTCTGAACGAGCAGTTCGCTGCCGACACCAACCCCAGCAAGGTGAATCTGGGCGTGGGCGTGTACTTCGACGACAACGGCAAGTTGCCCCTGCTCGAATGCGTGCAGGCCGCCGAGAAGGCGATGATGGACAAGCCCACGGCCCGCGGCTACCTGCCCATCGACGGCATCGCTGCCTATGATGCCGCAGTCAAGGGCCTGGTGTTCGGCGCCGAGTCCGACGTCGTCAAGTCCGGCCGCGTGTCCACGGTGCAGGCCATCGGCGGCACCGGCGGCCTGAAGATCGGCGCTGACTTCCTCAAGAAGATCAGCCCCGCCGCCAAGGTGCTGATCTCCGACCCGAGCTGGGAAAACCACAAGGCCATCTTCACCAATGCAGGCTTCGAAGTGGGCACCTATGCCTACTACGACGCGGTGAACCGCAAGGTGAACTTCGAAGGCATGCTGGCCGACCTGAACGCGGCCGCCGCCGGCACCATCGTGGTGCTGCACGCCTGCTGCCACAACCCGACCGGCTATGACATCACGGCCGAGCAGTGGGACCAGGTGATCGCCGCCGTCAAGGCCAAGGGCCTGGTGGCCTTCCTCGACATGGCCTACCAGGGCTTTGGCCACGGCATTGCCGAAGACGGCGCCGTGATCGGCAAGTTCGTGGCCGCTGGCCTGAACATCTTCGTCTCGACCTCGTTCTCCAAGAGCTTCAGCCTGTACGGCGAGCGCGTGGGCGCGCTGTCGGTGGTGGCCAACGACAAGGAAGAAGCGGCCCGCGTGCTGAGCCAGCTCAAGATCGTCATCCGCACCAACTACTCCAACCCGCCCACCCATGGTGGCGCCGTGGTGGCCGCCGTGCTGAACAACCCCGAGCTGCGCGCCCTGTGGGAAAAGGAACTGGGCGAGATGCGCGTGCGCATCAAGGCCATGCGCCAGAAGCTGGTTGACGGCCTGAAGGCTGCCGGTGTCCAGCAGGACATGGGCTTCATCACCACCCAGATCGGCATGTTCAGCTACTCCGGCCTGAGCAAGGACCAGATGGTGCGCCTGCGCACCGAGTTCGGCGTCTACGGCACGGATACGGGCCGCATGTGCGTGGCCGCGCTCAACAGCAAGAACATCGACTACGTCTGCCAGTCGATCGCCAAGGTGGTCTGACCCCCGCCCCGGCTGCCCGGCCATGCGCCGGGTTTGCAGACATGCCGCCAACGGTGCATTGCCCTGGCGGCATTTTCTTTTTCCGGGCGGCTTTTGCATCCTCACCGTCCGGTATGCGCCAGGCCCTGGGAGGCATGGGTGCGATCATGCGTGCAGTTGAAACACCGAATGCACAACGAGACGCTCCATTCCCATGCCCGATCACGCGCCTCCTGAACCCATTGCGCTACACGCGCCCCTCTCCTCTTCCCCCACCAACGGGCTGCCGTTGTCGGGCGTGCGCATCCTGAGTCTGGCCCTGAATCTGCCCGGCCCCGCCGCCCTGATGCGCTG
The DNA here is from genome assembly GCF_016516495.1 of Delftia sp. S65. NCBI lineage: Bacteria > Pseudomonadati > Pseudomonadota > Betaproteobacteria > Burkholderiales > Comamonadaceae > Delftia > Delftia sp. S65. Next base: position 59,554 of record NZ_JACVUR010000035.1, on the reverse strand, counting down.
TGCCGCCATGGGCGCGCAGTGCAGCAAGCTGGAGCCTCCGTCTGCACAGCCCGCCGCGGCCGGTGCGGCCGGTGCGGCCGGTGCAGACCCGATGGCGCACTACAGCCCGCAAGCCTATGCCGATATGCACCAGGGCATTGCGGTCTGGCAGGCACAGCTCAAAAGCGAGGAAGGACAGGCGGCGCTGCACCATGCGCTGGACGCGGCCGACATCCTGCTCACCTCGTTCCGCCCCGCCGCACTGGCCAAGCTGGGGCTGGACTGGGCGTCGCTGCAGCAGCGCCATCCGCAGCTGTCGCTGGTGCGCATCGTCGGCAGCGCGGGAGCCCTGGCCGATGTGCCAGGCCATGACCTGACCTACCAGGCCGAGGCGGGGCTGGTACAGGGCGGCGCCATGCCACCCAGCCTGTTTGCCGACATGGCCGGTGCGCTGATGGCCAGCGAAGCCGTGCTCAAGGCCTGGCTGCTGCGCCAGCGCAGCGGCCACGGCAGTCTCCAGGAAACAGGCCTGGCCCAGGCCGCGCAGTGGCTGGCTTTGCCCTGGCATTGGGGCCTGACCCGGCCCGATGGCGATGTGGGCGGCGCGCACGCAGGCTATCGCGTCTATGCCTGCGCCGATGGATCGGTGGCCGTGGCGGCCCTGGAGCCGCATTTCGCGGCCCGCCTGTGCGCCGTGGCGTCGGTGAATGGCGATGGCAGCATCGCCAGCATGCGCAGCCCCGCCATGCATGCAGCCCTGCAAGCCTTCCTGGCCCCCTTGTCCTGCGCCGAGCTGGCAGACCTGACCGAGCAGCACGATCTGCCCCTGCACCCTCTGCCCGACCCACCCCAGGCACCACCTCGCTTGTAGGCGGACACCTAAAAGCACCACCTGCCCGCAACCTACAAGCCGCGCAGGTCATGGCTGGCCGCAGCATGCGGGCACGCTGCGGCCAATGACCCTCTTTACCGTAATAGCCCGCTCCTCTTAAATCGGAGTTGCGCATACAACCGGACAACCCGAACACATCTGGAAACACCCATAATCGGCTTATCTGGAGGCAGCCCCATGGTTCGAGAACATCCATCAACCGCCCGGATATCCGGGACGCGTCAGCCACCCAGCCATACGGCGCCAGTTCTGCGGCGCATTGGCGCCAGCGCCTGAGCCGCCCACACGGCCAACCCTCCCCTGCTCCACCCATGCAAAGCCAGCCCCCAGCCCATGTGCCGGTACTGCAGCTGGTGCAGCGCATCTGGCCCCTGGTGCTGGTGGTCGTGGTGCTGGTGGTCATGGCCAGCGGCAGCCTGTACCTTGTGTCTGCCGTGCGGGCCTTTGTGGCCGGGGAAAGCCTGTGGTCCAAGGCACAGAAGGACGCCATCTACGCCCTGAGCCGCTATGTGGACAGCGGCTCGGCGCGCGACATGGCGCGCTTCGAGCAGGCCATGGCCATTCCCGCGGGCGACTGGCAGGCGCGCATGGCGCTGGACGATGTGCCAGCCAGGGTCAAGGATGCGCGTGCCGGCATTCTTCTGGGAGGCAACCACCCTGACGATGCCGAGGCGCTGATCTGGCTCATGCAGACCTTCCGCCATGTCGAGCTTCTGGAAGAGCCTTATCGCTACTGGAAACAAGGCGATCAGTACCTGCAGCAGCTCGACAGGCTGGCCCAGGAGATAGAGCAGCGCCACGCAGTGGGCAGCGTCAGCGCCGAGGACGCCATCACCTGGAAGCGCGAGATCGAGCAGATCAACGCCGGCGTCACACCGGCCACCCAGCAGTTCAGCGCCTCGCTGGGCCGCAGTTCACGGCAGATGGTGATGTGGCTGCAGGGCATCCATCTGGTGCTGGGTGTGGCGCTGATCCTGGTGGCGCTCTGGCATACGCGGCGCATGCTGCAGCAGCGCCAGCAGGTGCAAAACGACCTGCTGACGGAAAAGGAAAGGGCCCAGACCACGCTGGCCTCGCTGGGCGACGCCGTGATCACCACGGACGCCCAGGGCGTGGTGGACTATGCCAACCCCGCCGCGCTGGGCCTGCTGGGCAGCAGCGAGCAGCAGCTCAAGGGCCAGCACCTGGCCAAGGGCCTGCATTTCAACAGCATCGACACCACCCAGACCGCGGAAAGCCTGCTGGCCCATTTGCTGTCGGGCCAGCAATTGCGCGAGGAGCACACGCGCTGGCTGCGGCGCCATGACCGCAGCATCGTGCCGGTCAAGCTCATGGGGTCGGCCATCAGCGGCGGCGGGGAGCGCCCGGCCGGTGCGGTGATCGTGCTCAGGGATGTCTCGCGCGAGCAGCAGTATCTGGACCAACTGTCTTGGCATGCCAGCCACGACGGGCTGACCGGGCTGGAGAACCGCGTCGAGTTCGAGCGCCGGCTGCAGCGCCTGCTCAACCAGGGCCAGCACAGGCTGCGGCCCTCGGCCGTGCTGTACATGGACCTGGACCAGTTCAAGCTCATCAACGAGACCTGCGGCCACCCGGCGGGCGACGAGATGCTGTGCGAGGTCAGCCGCCTGCTGCTGCACAACCTGCGCGAGACCGACACCCTCGCGCGGCTGGGCGGAGATGAATTCGGCGTTCTTCTGGAGAACTGCCCGCCCGAGCCCGCCCTGCGCATTGCCGAGAAGCTGCGCCAGGCGACCGAGGCCCTGCACGTGCACTGGGGCAAGCAGGTGCTGCGCACGGGGCTGAGCATCGGCCTGGTGCACATCGGCGGCGAGGTCCAGTCGGCCCAGGACCTGCTGCGCATGGCCGACATGGCCTGCTACCGCGCCAAGGAGCGCGGCCGCAACCGCATCTACGTCTACCGCAGCGACGATGGCGAGTACACCCGCCACGTCAGCGAGATGGAATGGGTGACACGCATACGCATGGCGCTGGAGCAGGAGCGCTTTTGCCTGTACGCCCAAAGCATTGCACCGCTGCAGCCCGACGGCCAGCGGGGCCTGCATTTCGAGGTGCTGCTGCGGCTGCGCGACGAGCAGGGCCAGATCATCTCGCCGGCCACCTTCATTCCTGCTGCCGAGCGCTACGGCATCATGCCCACGGTGGACCGCTGGGTGATCGCCAGAACGCTGGCCACGCTGGCCCAGCATCCGGCCGCACTGCGCCACATCGACACCTGCGCCATCAACCTGTCAGGCCCCAGCCTGGATGACGACGGGCTGCTGGACTTCGTGCAGAAACAGCTGAGCACGCATGGCATTGCGCCGCAGCTGCTGTGCTTCGAGATCACGGAGACCAGCGCCATCGCCAGCCTGTCCAGTGCCACCAGGCTGATCCAGGCCCTGCGCACCCTGGGCTGCCGCTTTGCGCTGGATGACTTTGGCGTGGGCATGTCCTCGCTGACCTATCTGAAGCAGCTGCCCGTGGACTATCTGAAGATCGACGGCGGCTTTGTGCGCGACATGCTCCAGGACCCCAGCAACCACGCCATGGTGGAGATGATCAACCGCATAGGCCACATTCTGGGCAAGCGCACCGTGGCCGAGTATGTGGAAACCCGCGAGATCGCCCAGGCCCTTCAGGCCGTGGGCGTGGACTATGCACAGGGCTTTGCCCTGGCACGGCCCGTGCCGCTGGACACGCATTACTTTGAAAGCGGCGCCCAGGCCGCCCGCCGCGAATGGCAGGGCACGCTGGCGCCGGCCGCCAGCTAGAGGCAAAGGCGCGTCAGCGCGGCTTGCGACCGCCCGGCGCCGCCTTGCGGCCTGAACCGGCAGCGCCCGCAGAACGGGCAGGACCGCCCACACCGGGGCGCGGCGGCAGGCCCGTGTGCTGGGTCAGCATGCGGCCCGGCTGGGGCTGGCTGGAACGGAAACGCACATCGCCCGCAGGCTCGCGCGACTCTGCCAGCACCTTGCCCGGCCCGGCATTCTTGCCGCCGGCCTTGTTGAGGGCGTAGGCCTTGCCTTGCTGGGACACCACGGCACGTGCGGCCACACCCGTGCCCTGCGTGCTGTTCTTGCGGCGCGCGCTCTGGTAGCCGCCATCGACCAGGGGCTGGAAGGTGGGGATCAGGTGCTGCTTGCCGTTGCCGATGAGGTCGGCACGGCCCATGGCCTTCAAGGCCTCGCGCAGCAGCGGCCAGTTGTTCGGGTCGTGGTAGCGCAGAAACGCCTTGTGCAGGCGCCGGCGCTTTTCACCGCGCACGATGTCCACCGACTCCTCGTTCACGTCGCGCATCTCGCGGCGCACCTTGGTCAGCGTGTTGCGGCCAGAGTGGTACATGGCCGTGGCCGTGGCCATGGGGCTGGGATAGAAGGTCTGCACCTGGTCGGCGCGGAATCCGTTCTTCTTCAGCCAGATGGCGAGGTTCATCATGTCCTCGTCGCTGGTGCCCGGGTGGGCCGCGATGAAGTACGGAATCAGGTACTGCTTCTTGCCCGCTTCCTCGCTGAACTGCTCGAACATCTGCTTGAAGCGGTCATAGCTGCCGATGCCGGGCTTCATCATCTTGGTCAGCGGCCCGGACTCGGTGTGCTCGGGCGCAATCTTCAGGTAGCCGCCCACATGGTGCTGCACCAGCTCCTTGACGTACTCGGGCGACTTCACGGCCAGGTCGTAGCGCAGGCCCGAGCCGATCAGGATCTTCTTGATGCCCGGCAGATTGCGCGCGCGGCGGTAGATCTTGACCAGCGGGGCGTGGTCGGTGTGCAGGTTCTGGCAGATGCCGGGGAACACGCAGCTGGGCTTGCGGCAGGCGGCCTCGATCTCGGGGCTCTTGCAGCCCAGGCGGTACATGTTGGCCGTGGGGCCGCCCAGGTCGGAGATGGTGCCGGTGAAGCCCTTGACCTTGTCGCGGATGTCCTCGACCTCCTGGATGATGGACTCCTCGGAACGGCTCTGGATGATGCGGCCCTCATGCTCGGTGATGGAGCAGAAGGTGCAGCCGCCGAAACAGCCGCGCATGATGTTGACCGAGGTGCGGATCATCTCCCAGGCCGGGATCTTGGTCTCGCCCTCATGGCTGCCGCTGGCGTCGGCATAGCTGGGATGGGGGCTGCGTGCATAGTGCAGGCCGAAGACCCAGTCCATCTCGGCCGTGGTCAGCGGAATGGGGGGCGGGTTAAGCCACACATCGCGCGCGGTCACGCCCTCGCCGTGGGCCTGGACCAGGGCGCGGGCGTTGCCGGGGTTGGTCTCCAGGTGCAGCACGCGGTTGGCGTGTGCGTAGAGGATGGGATCGGCCTTGACCTGCTCGTAGCTGGGCAGGCGCAGCACGGTCTTGTCGCGCGGCGGCTGCTTGCCCTTGCCGCGCAGCGACGGATTGGGCACGAACTGGATGGTCTGAACGGCGGCGACCGAGGCACCGTCCGGCTTCGCGGCGGCATCACCCTCTTCCTTGGAGCAGGTCTGGCCCTGGGCCTCGGCCTGCTCGCTGGTGGTCATGTAGGGGTTGATGTGGGGCTCGACCACGCCGGGCTCGTCCACCACGGAGGAGTCCAGCTCGAACCAGCCCGCTTCCGACTCGCGGCGGAAGAAGGCCGTGCCGCGCACATCGGTAATGCTTTCCACGGGCTCGCGAGCGGCCAGGCGGTGGGCCACCTCGACCAGGGCGCGTTCGGCGTTGCCGTACAGCAGGATGTCGCACTTGCTGTCCACCACGATGGAGCGACGCACCTTGTCGCTCCAATAGTCGTAGTGGGCGATGCGGCGCAGGCTGCCCTCGATGCCGCCGAGCACGATGGGCACGTCCTTGTATGCCTCACGGCAGCGCTGGCTGTAGACAATGGCCGCGCGGTCGGGGCGCTTGCCGCCCACGTCACCCGGCGTGTAGGCATCGTCGGAGCGGATCTTGCGATCGGCCGTGTAGCGGTTGATCATCGAATCCATGTTGCCTGCCGTCACGCCCCAGAACAGGTTGGGACGGCCCAGGGCCTTGAAGGCCTCGGCGCTCTGCCAGTCGGGCTGGGCGATGATGCCCACGCGAAAGCCCTGCGCCTCCAGCACCCGGCCGATCACCGACATGCCGAAGCTGGGGTGATCCACATAGGCATCGCCCGTCACCAGGATCACGTCGCAGCTGTCCCAGCCAAGCTGGTCCATCTCGGCCCGGCTCATCGGCAGGAACGGGGCCGTGCCGAAGCGCTTGGCCCAGTACGGTCGGTAGCTGGTCAGCGGCTTGGCAGCGCGATGGAAAAAGGAAACGTCAACGGGGGCGTTCATGATGGGCGGTTCGGCTTCTGGGAGCCTGTGCGGAAGGAACCGGCCAGTGTACGTTTCGGCACTCAACCCTGCTGGCTAAGGGTCTTGCTCCAGCCCCCTGATACGGCCTTCCTGCTGCTGCCAGCCCGACCTCTTTGCGGCCTCCTGCGCCAGATAGGCCTTGGGCGTATGCCCGGACCAGCGGCGGAACGCCCGCGCAAACACCTTGGGAGAGTCGTAGCCCGCGTTCTCTGCGATGCGGGCCGATGACAGCCCGCCGGCCTCCATCTGCTGGGCGGCCAGCGCCATGCGGTGCGCCGTCAGGTAGCCGATGGGGGTGGCGCCCACCAGCTGCTTGAAACGCATGCTGAAGCGGGTGCGCGACATGCCGGCCTCGGCCGCCAGCGTCTCCACGCTCCAGCTGCGCTGCGGCTCCCGGTGCATGCAGACGATGGCGCGGGCAATGCAGGCATCGCCCAGGCCCCGCAGCCAGCCTTCACCCACGGCGGCCTCGCGCGCCAGATGCTCGCGCAGGATGTTGACCAGCAAAAGCTCGCCCATGCGCGCGGCCGACAGGCGCCAGCCAGGGCGCCGCGCCAGCGTCTCCAGCGTGAGCGACTGCATGGTGGCGGCCAGGCAATCGGCCAGCGGCAGATCGCTTGCACGGATGTGGATGAGCGGCGGCAGGATGCGAAACACCGAATGCCGGCAATAGGCTGAAAACCACAGCAGGGCCGAAAACATGTCGGTCGCCTCGCCCCCGCCGCCATGGCTGAAGACCAGCGGATTCTCGTCCTGCGGGCCTTCGGCATGGCGGGAGATCAGCCGCGAGAACAGCTCGCAGGCCATGCCCAGGTCCGAGGCCACCACATGTGCCGCGCCCATGGGCAGCATGACCAGATCGCCCGGCTCGACCCGCAGCGGCTGCATGCCCTCCACCTGTATCCAGTAGGGCGCGCCGCGCGCCATGCGGATCATGGCGCCCGTGACGCCAGTGGACTTCAGGCTCCACGGCGCGGTCAGCGCAAAACGCGCCGTCACGGCGCGCTCTGACCGGCAAATATCGAGAACTTCGCTCAGCACATCCATGGGGTCGTGGCATCCTTGATTCCGGGCCGATGTTAGCCAGCGCCGGCCACGCAACCACCCGGCAGGGCTAGCTGTTTACCCTAGGCTGAAGATCCTGCTGCGCCGCCTGCACCAGCTCGGAGAACTGCCGGGCGCTGCCCAGCCGCTCGGCCGCCAGCAGCGCCAGCTTGACCAGAAACAGCTCGGACTGCTGCGGGCCTGCCGCGTCAATGGCCGTGGCCAGTTGGTCGTAGACGGCCTCCAGACCGGCGATATCCAGGGTGCCGGGCGATTCAAGCGTGTCGGGCGATGTGTGTGCTTGGCTCATGCCTGGGCTCCTTGCGTGCAGGTGGCGTTGTCGAGTGCGGATTGCAGGCGCCGCGCATCCAGCGCCAGCCAGCGTGCGCAGACATGCTGGTCAGGCCGCAGCAGGTAGGCGGCGCCAGAAGGTGGATCGGCGGGCACGCCATGGCGTTCGCGGCAGCGGCCCTGACTATCGGAAAGGGTCAGGTCAGCGCCCTGAACTGGCTGCGGCTGCGCCTGGCTGGAGATGGCCACGATGCGCAGGCCCACGCCGCGGCCGCGCACCACGCGGGCAACCTCGCTCAACGCGGGCGGCACGGCCGAGCCATCGGTGAAATACAGCAGGTCGAAGCCGCCGCCCAGGTGGTCCAGCAGATAGTCGTCCGGCGCCAGGCACACGTTCTGCGGCGGCGCGCCATGGACGGGGCCGCCCTTGAACAAATGGTTGTCGTCGTCCCTGCTGTTGAGGGGCGAGCGGGCGTACTCATGGGGGCGTGATGTGCGCCAGTGGTACAGCGGGCGCACGAAGGCCTGGGTGAGCGACAGCGACAGCACGGCATCGCGCAGCAGCCGGAAGCCGCGCGAAGGCGGCGCCATGAAGCGCGTGCTCTTGCCGGCCTCTTCGACAATCTCGCGCGCAGCGCCCACGCGCTCGCTGCTGTAGCTGTCCAGCAAGCGGGCCGGCGCCACGCCGCGCGCCACCAGGGCCAGGCGCCAGGCCAGGGCCTGGGCGTCCTGGAAACCGGTGTTGGCGCCGCGCACCCCGAAGATGGGCAGCAGGTGGGCCGCATCGCCCGTGAAGACCACGCGGCCGTGCACGTAGTCCGGCAAGGTCAGCGCGCGCGCCGAGTAGACCGAGCTCCAGTCCATCTCCCAGGGGGTGCCGCCAAAGCCGATCATCTCCAGTTGCGCGTCGATGCGCGCCTTGAGCGATTCGGGCTGCAGTGCCTGCTGCGGATCTTCGCCCGCGGGCAACTGGTAGTCCACGCGCCAGATGCCGTGCGGCTCGCGGTGCATGAGGATGGTGTTGCCGGGGTTCCACACCGGATCGAAGAAAGCCAGGCGCTCGGTGGGCAGCGGCAGGTCGATGCGGATGTCGGCAATCACGAAGCGGCCTTCGTATGACGCCCCTTCCATGACCAGGCCCATGGCCGTGCGTATGCCCGAGCGTGCGCCATCGGCTGCGACCAGCCAGTCGGCTTCCAGCGCATACGGCCCCTCGGGCGTGTCCACCTGCAGCCGCGCTTTTGCAGCGGCGCCTTCGCCAGCCTGCTCCACCCGCTCCACGCGGTTGCCCCAACGCAACTCGATCAGCGGATGGGCCAGCACGGCATCGACCAGGTACTCCTCCAGGTACTGCTGCTGCAGGTTGGTCATGGGGAAGAAGCGGTCGTCCTCGCTGTGCGGTGCTTCCATGCGAAACACGCGCTGGCCCCGGTAGAAGGAGTTGCCAAAGCGCCATGGCAGCCCGCTGTCGCTGACCCGCCCGGCCACGCCCACCTGCTGGAGGATCTCCATGGAGCGGCGCGTGAAGACGATGGCGCGGCTGCCTTCGGATACCTGCAGCTCGGACTCCAGCAGCACGCATCGCTGCCCGTGGCGCGCCAGCTCCAGTGCCGTGGTCAGGCCTACCGGCCCCGTTCCGACAATGACGACGGGGTGCCGCTGCACCCCCGGATGCTCCGATGGCAGCCAGGGCCGATGCACCTGATAGCGGTAGTAGATGGACTGCCTGGGCTGGGCATGGGGCTGGTGCATGGGGGTCTCCGTCGTGCGTCTTGTTCAGGGCGCAGTGTAGGCAGCACCGGCCATTGCGATGTCCCCAGATGGGGACAGACTGCGGCGCCCGCTTCCGGGGCTCAGGACAGCGCCTCGGGCGCCATCAACAAGGCAAACAGCTCACGCTGCCCCTGCACGCCCAGTTTGGCGCAGACCCGCTTGAGATAGGTGCGCGCGCTGGACACGGTGATGCCCAGGCGCTGCGCCAGCCGCTCGGCATCAAGCCCCTCGATCACGCAGCGCACCACGTCCAGATCGCGCTGCGTGAGATGGGCAAAGCGCCCGGCCAGGCGCGCCAGCACCAGCCCCGCCAGATCGTCCTGCAGCGCCTGGCCCGCATAGTGCAGGCGCATGGCCTGCATGACCAGGGGCGCAAAGGCTTCGATGCGTGCGATGGACTGCGCATCAAGGCAGCCGTGCTCCTCGCCCCGGTACAGGTTCACCGCCAGCCACCGTGCGCCAGGCTGCAGGGTCAGCAGCGAGAGCCGCTCCACCAGGCGCGGCAACCCATAGCAGACATGGCGGTACTCGGGATGGCTGACATCGCAGGGGCGCTGGCGGTGCAGCCACACGCGCGCGGGAGCCTGGGGGTCGCGCTGCTGCCGCGCAAGTTCGGCCTGCATCACGCGCTGCGCGCCATCGAGCGGATAGAAGCGCTCGCTGTAGTCCTGCGAAATCATGGGCAGCGCCCCCGTGCGTGCCCGGTCGCCAAAACCCACGATGCGCGGCCGTGATCGGCCCTGGAACGAGAAGATGGTGCACTGCGCCAGCGGCACGTGCCGGCCCAGCAAATGCAGCAACTGCCCGGCCACCTCGTCGCTGCTGGCGCTGGAGCGGCCCACCTGCTCCAGCAGCGCCGTCACATCGCCCAGGGGCACGGGCAGGCTGGCGTCGCTGGCGGAGGCAGGCGCCAGCAGCCAATGGCTGCGCCCCGTGTCAGTGCTCATGGTTTCTGCAGGAATGCAAAAAGGCCGGCGCTTCGCGCAGCCGGCCTGGGTGGGTAGGTACGTGGAAATTGGAAACTGGAAATGATAAATCCAGCGCAGCGAGGCAAGAGCCTGCTGCGCCTGGTTCGCGGTCTGTTCGCTTGAGGGTCACCGCCTGTCGGCGGGCCGCTGCACGGTCCAGCCGGACCTGACAGTACTGACGCCGCTGCAGGCCCTTGGCCAGGCGGCACCTGCCATCACCATTCGCCGACGTTGCGGATGCGCTGGTCCAGATCCAGAGGAATGCCGCCGCCAGCGGCTTCATGGTCCTGACCAGCTTGCTCCAGCGCCATGGGCGGGGGACTGAAATGATCGCGGCCAAAGGTGTGTTCGGTGAGAACGGGATCGCGGGAAGGTGGGGTGTTCATGGTTGCGCCTCCTTGACAGAAAGCTTACTGCGAATCTTTCACGATTTCTGTAGGACAAACCTGGATGCAAACCTCTGAAGCTGAAATAACACAAGGTACGCATGCTCACAAATGTGTAGCGCTTCGTAATAAAGGCGTAATGAATCCATGCGCCAAACACCGGACCAGGGACGATCGGGTAAGCTTGCCGCCCTCCATGCCACAGACACTCCGCGCGCCCGCGCACAGCGAACTCATCATCAAGAAAAGCCGCTTCATCGGTTGCGTGCAGCCGATGGCCGACCGCGCCAGCGCCCAGGCGGTGGTCGATGCGCTATGGCGCGAGCACCCCGGCGCCGCCCATGTCTGCTGGGCTCTGCTGGCAGGCGGCCAGTCGGCAGCCGTCGATGACGGCGAGCCCAGCGGCACGGCAGGCCGCCCCATGCTGGACGTGCTGCGCCACCAGGACCTGGAAGGCGTGCTGGCCACCGTGGTGCGCTACTTCGGCGGCGTCAAGCTGGGCGCAGGTGGCCTGGTGCGCGCCTACACCGATGCCGTGGCCCAGGCCCTGCTGACCGCCGAGAAAGTGACACTGCAGCGCATGCAATCGCTGCGCTGCGCCGTGCCCTATGCGCTGGAAGGCCTGGTGCGCCGCGAGATCGATGCAGCAGGCGCCGAGCTGCTCCAGGTCGAGCATGGATCGCTGGTGCAGTTCGATCTGCGCCTGCCGCAGTCGCAGGCTGAAGGCTTTGTGAGCCGCCTCAACGAGAGCGGTCAAGGACGCGTGGGCTGGATGGAAGTCCACCCCGGCGAATGAGATGCGCCGGGCTCAAGCAGTTCAACCGGCCACCAGAAACCGCTGCGCCAGCAGCACCCAGTAGGCGGCGCCCACGGCGATGTTGTCGTCGTTGAAGTCATAGCCCGGGTTGTGCACCATGCAGGCGCCTTGCTCGCTTCCCTCGCCATTGCCAATCAGCAGATAGCTGCCTGGCACGCGCTGCAGCATGAAGGCAAAGTCTTCGCTGCCCGGCAAGGGCGGCGCCTGCAGCGTGACATGTTCCGGGCCCAGCAGCTCCAGCGCGATCTGGCGCGCGAAGTCCGTCTCCTTGGGCGTGTTGACCAGCACCGCGTAGCCGGGTCGCCACTCGAGTTGCGCCTGCACGCCGAAGCTCTCGGCCTGCGCACTCACCAGTTCGCGAATGCGCTGCTCCAGCAGCCTGCGCACATCGGCATCCAGCGCACGCACGCTCAACTCCAGCGCAGCGCTGTGGGCAATCACGTTGTTGGCCTTGCCTGCGTGGATGGCTCCCACGGTCACCACCGCCATCTGCAGCGGATCGATGTTGCGCGAGACGATGGTCTGCAAGGCCATGACGATGCTGGCGGCCGCCACGATGGGATCGGCCGTGCGGTGCGGCATGGCACCATGCCCTCCCACGCCGGTGAGGGTGAGCGTGGCGTAGTCGGAGGACGCCATGGCTGCGCCCTCGCGCAGCGCCAGCCGCCCCTGGGGCAGGCCCGGCATGTTGTGCATGGCAAAGATGGCATCGCAGGGGTGGCGCTCGAACAGCCCGTCTTCCATCATGCGCAAGGCCCCGCCGCCGCCCTCCTCCGCAGGCTGGAAGATCAGCGTGAGCGTTCCGTCGAAGCCGCCGTGCTCGGCCAGATGCCGGGCCGCCGCCAGCAGCATGGCGGTATGGCCGTCATGGCCGCAGGCATGCATGACACCGGCATGCGTGCTGGCGTGGGCGAAGGCATTGGCCTCGGTGATGGGCAGCGCGTCCATGTCGGCGCGCAGGCCCAGACGCCGGTGGCCGCTGCCGCGCACCAGCCGCCCCACCACGCCCGTGCCGCCCAGGCCACGCTCTACCTCGTAGCCCCATTGCTCCAGTTGCTGCGCGACCAGGGCGCTGGTGCGATGTTCCTCGAAGCCGAGTTCGGGGTGCCTGTGGATGTCGCGGCGCACATCGACGAAGGCTGCGGCCGAGCCGCGCAAAGTGTCCAGAAGGGTGTTCATGTGCGGCATCTCACTGGGGTTGCAGGCGGATGGAGCGGGCAATGCTGCGGTAGCGGGCGGTCTCGGCCTCATAGAACTGCGCGGCTTCGGCCAGCGACATGGGCGCCGCGGCCAGCTGCGTCTGCAGGGCCAGTTGCTCGCGCACGCCCGGGTCCTTGAGCATGGCGCCTATCGCCTGGTGCAGCCTTTGCACCACCTCCTGCGGCGTGTCCTTGCGCACCAGGAAACTGGTCCAGGTCTTGTAGGCGAAGTTTTTCAGCTCTCGGCCCTCACGCACCGTGGGCACATTCTTGAGCAGCTCCGATCGCTGCTCCCCCAGCTGGCCCAGGATCTTGAGCCGGCCCTGCTCGGCCAGCGCGCCCATGGCAGCGCTGTAGACGAGCACAGCGAAATCGACCTGCCCGCTGCCTATGTCCTGCAGCAGCGGCGCATTGCCCTTGTAGGGCGCATGCATGAGTTGTATGCCGGCGTCCTGCTGCACCTTCTCCAGAATCAGGTGGTAGAGCGCGCCAATCCCGACGCTGCCGTATGACAGCGGCCGGCTGGCGCTTTTGCGGGCCAGCGCGATCAGCTCATCCACATTGCCGGCCTCCAGGTCCTTGCGGGCGACAAACACCATCACGGCCTCGGCCACGGGATGGACCAGGCGGAAATCCTCGGCCTTGAGCCGCACGGCCGCGTTCGCCAGCGGCGACAGGATCACCTCGTTGGGCGAGCCCTGGAAGACGTAGTGCCCGTCGGGCGGCGCTGCCAGCACTTTTTGCGCGGCCATGGCGCCGCTGACGCCGCCCAGATTCTCCACAATGACCTGCTGGCCCAGCGCCTTGGCCAGCGGCACGCTGAAGATGCGGGCAATGGCATCCGAAGGGCCGCCGGCCGGATAGGGAACCATCAGGCTCACGGGCCTGGAGGACGGGCTCTGCGCACAGGCCAGGCCCGCGCTCAGCAACAGGCCGGCGCCCGTCAGCCAAACGCGCTGGAACAAAAATCTCATCATGTCTCCTTGGTGGATGGCTCCGGCTCGGTCGGCCGGATACGCGGCATCCTAGGAGCCGGGTCATCGAACGTCCAATGCATTGTTGGCTGCATTAGCATGAGTTTCATGCAGACTTCAGGGCGCGAAAAATCATGACGCTGGTGCAGCTCAGGCATCTCATATCGGTGGCGCAGACCGGCTCCTTCAGCCGCTCGGCCGAGGCCATGCATCTGACACAGCCGGCCCTCAGCCGCAGCGTGCGCGCGCTGGAGCAGGAGCTGGGCATACCCTTGTTCGACCGCATCGGCCGCCACAGTGAACTCACACCCTTCGGCCGCGAAATGCTGGGACGGGCGCGCGCCCTGGTGGCCGAAGCCGACGAGCTGCGTGACAGGGGGCGCCAATTGCGCGAGGGTGCGGCCGGCACCGTGCGTGTGGGCCTGGGATCGGGCCCCGGCGCAATATTGATGACGCCGTTCCTGCAGCACATGACCGTGCACCACCCCGGCGTGCGAACCGAGGTGGCGCGCGGCAGCACCGATCTGCTGGTGCACTCGCTACGCGAGCGCCTGCTCGACGCCCTGGTCGTGGACCTGCGCGCGCTGCGGCCCGCACCCGACCTTGCGTTGGACGTCGTGCACGAAATGCGCGCCGCCTTCATGTGCCGCACCGACCATCCACTGGCCCGCCTGCAGCGGGAGCTGCGCTTCGAGGATGTGCAGCGCTACCCCGTCGCCTCCACACCGCTGAGCGACCAGGTGGCCTGGCTGCTGGTGGAGACCTATGGCGCCACGGCCCACCCGGCGCGGTTCGTCACACTGCAGTGCGAGGAGTTGCCCAGCCTTGTGGACGTTGCTCGCAACAGCGACACCGTGCTGCTGGCCGTGCGCGCCGTCGCCCCGGACCTGGCCGAATTGCCCATGGACCCGCCCATGCGCAGCACCGCCCGCTTCGGGCTGGTCACGCTGCGTCAGCGCAGCGAGGCGCCGACGCTGGCAATCCTGCGAGGCCTGATGGGGAAGTTGATGGCCGACGATGCCCCTGCGCCGGAACGGGCGCCCAGCCATGGCGGAAGGCTGGGCCGCATGGCATTGCCAGACTGATTTGATGCTGATGATCACCCATCGAATACCCTCAATGCAAAATCGCAAGCCGGGACAACGAGTCACGTGAAATCAAATAGTTAGCACAGCCTGTTCTCAAGGTCCGATTAATGAAATTTCTTAAAGGAATGCCACAGGCAATAACCAACTTCCAGCTCGTCATTTCTCAATAGCAAAACAGCTTTACAATAATATTGGGAGACAGCTCTAACGAAACCACCATCCGCATGCAGGCTGCTATTTTCCAAATTTATTAGACCATCTTCCGAAAAATAAATATTATTCGCATGCAGCGCGGAGGAGGACATTAAAACACCAAATACCACCATAGTGGACAATGATTTTTCATATCGAACTCTCATTTCATCCCCTTTATCTCATCGTTTTTGAATTGATACTGACGAGCAGGAGTCCACAGATTCTGCACACAGCACGCGTTGTCTGTGGACGCCCAGATGATGGCGCGAAAGCTCTCATCGCCCAGTTCGCTGTAGCAAGCCACCATTGCGGTATCGCCTATATTCACCACAGGCGCATTCATACCGCAAAAATGCTCATATTCCTTTCACCATCAACTGAAATGGCAGTAGTCTGGTTTCACCTATATTCGCAGTCATCATTTCCATCAATTTCGACGACTCGCTCGTTTGCGCCATCATCATCAGTGGCGGCATACTATATGAGCAGCCAAAAGCCTGTGCCGCATTGGAGGAGGAAAAATTCTCGAATGAAATGCCGTTCGCTTGCACAGCAGGGACCCAGAGCCCACACACAACGATTGCCAGTGGGGTTGCAAGTCTTGGATATCGCATCTTCATGGTATTTCCTTTATGCACGGTGTGAGATGAGGCTCCGCCTTCATGGCGCGCACAGGTTCTGCACGAAGGCATGCGTGGCCAATTGCGCGACTTCGCTCCTTCCTGTCATGTAGCAGCCATCCTGGCTCAGTGCCGAGGCCGCACTGTTCTCGCCGCCTGCGAGGGTTCCCTGGTCCACGGTGCCGCCCAAGGGGGTCCAGGTGATGGCGTGCGAACTTCCGTCGGCCAGTTCGCTGTGGCCCGCCACCGTTCCGTTGTCACCGATATCCACCACACGTGCATTCATGCCGCCAGGCAGCGGAGGAATATCGCGGATGACACCGGTCTGGCTGTTCCAGTAATAGGGCATGCTGCGCCCGTCTGCCAACTGGTAGTGCCCAATCACCTCGCCGAGGATGTTGAGATCGACGCCGCTGTTTCGCGCGGGCGGGGACGATATGGACAGCACCTGCGGACTGGAGGACGAGTTGAGCCAGACGACGGTGCGTCCACCTTGGGCACCGAAATCGCAGTAGCCCATGATGCGGGTATTGACAACGGTCTTTGCGCGGCAGAAGACGGCATTGAGAGGCAGGTTCAGGGCCGTGGCCATATAGCCGCCCAGGACTGCGGCAGACCAATAGACAGGACGCGGATGCCCGCTGTTGTCGGGACAGTTGCCCACGATGCCCGGCATGTTGCCGCCCACCACGAAATTGTCCACATCGGACGGAATGCAGTTGGTGCTGTTCAGGCCCAGCAGACCCGCCGGCAGCGCGCGTGCCGTGGTTTCATTGTTGCGCCACATGACAGGGCGGGCAGTGTTGCTGCCGCTCAGGCTGACGCCTGCCACATAGCCGCCCTGGTTGAATGCCGTGGGCATGCTGCGCACATCGAGCGTCAGCGGCTGCAGTGTCTGCACCGTGGCGGGCGTGGCCGCATTCCAGAACACGCCCACGGACACCGAATTGCCGTCAAGGCAGCTGCCCACCACCTGGCCGCTGTTGGTGATGGCCGCCGCGTTGCAGTTGCGCCCCGGCGACAGGCGCACAAGGTCTGCCGCACTGCCCGGCGCCAGCGACACGAAGCCTGCGGACGAGCCGTCGCTCTCTGCACAGGCGCCCACGACATGGCCGCTGTTGTTGATGTCCAGGCCCACGCATTGCGGTCCTGCCGACGTGCCCACGTCCTGCATGGGCAGGGCCTGCGCGGCCGGCAGTGCCAGCAACGCAAGGCACGCAACGGAAAAATTCAAATGCTTTGGCTGAAGGCGCATGAAGGGTTCTCCTGAAAAAGCAAAGAAGTCATTCATGGAAATCGGGCGCCGAACAGGAAATCCGCATGGGGCTTGGCATATGCGCGCCGGTGCAGACGCTATTTCCGTGATCCGCATCCCGGCCCCACGATAGGTATCGCGGTATGGAGCCGTCCATCCGCGCAGCAATCAAAACAACAAAAACAATCAACAAAATCAAAAGCTTGCAAAAGAATCCCCCATCAATAATTGTCTCATCGGCATCCGGGATTCAGGCCATGCCACAGCGCAGCGCCATATGAATGGGAGCTTTCCATGGCAATCAAACACTGCCTGACATCCGACAGCGCATGGCCGAATGGCGCAATTCGCCGCCGCTGGAGTCCCGCAGAACTGCTTGCACTCGAACGCTGGGCCGGCGTCCTGCCCGTGCAGGTGATCTGCCGCCGGCTGAACCGCAGCGAGCGCTCCGTTCGCTGCCAGATGCACAGGCGCGGCCTGAGCACCCGGGTCCGCGAGGGCGTCGGGCTGCGGCAGGTCTGCGAGGACCTGCAGTTGTCCGCCCGGACGGTGAAGGCCTTCATCCTCGATGGCCGCCTGCGCCTGCATAGCGCACAGGTGCACGGCGGGGTGGTGGCGCAGCTTGATTGGTCCCTGCGCCGCTGGCTGCAGACGGCACAAAGCCGCTTGTGCCGTGTCAGCCATTTGAGGGTCACCGAGACATCCCTCAGGCGCTTTGCGCGGGAAGCGGATTTCGGCGCATCAGGCAGCCGCACGGACGCGGCATGGCAACACTGGGCATCCGGCTAGCCCCTGCGCGGCACGGGCCGGGCCTGAATGTCCAGCAGCGGTTTCGGCCCTTCGCCTACGACTGCCGCGAGCGCCAGCATGCAGACTGGCACGCATGTCCCATGGCAGGCGAGGCAGTCATCTCGACCATCTGTCGGCACTTCAGTCGGCACCCCGTCGGCACACCTTTCGGCACATCCACCGGCAGCGGAGACCTCCACGGGACCTGGTGCCACAGTCAAAGGAATCAGACAGCATGAAAAACCCACCCACCACCGCCCTAGACGTGATCATCGTCGGTGCCGGCTCGGCCGGACTGTCGGCGCTGCGCGAGGTGCGCAAGCACACGGAGCATTTCGCCATCGTCAACGACGGGCCCTGGGGAACGACCTGTGCGCGGGTGGGATGCATGCCGTCCAAGTTGCTGATCGAGGCGGCCAACGCCTTCCATGCGCGCCATCACTTCGATACCTTCGGCATACGCGGCGCGAGCGGGCTGCAGCTGGACCTGCCCGCCGTTTTGCGCCGCGTGCGCAAGCTGCGCGACGAGTTCGTGGCAAGCACGATCAAGGCCACGGAGGGCCTGGGCTGGCGGGCCATCGACGGGCGTGCCAGGCTGCTGGCAGCCAATCGGATCGAGGTCAACGGCAAGGTGCTGGCTGCGCGCAAGCTCATCCTCGCTCCGGGCTCCAGCCCCGTGGTGCCGGAGGAGTGGAAGCGCTTTGGCAAGCGCATCCTGACCACGGACACCTTGTTCGAACGCAAGACGCTGGGCCCGCGCGTGGCCGTCGTCGGCCTGGGTCCGCTGGGCGTGGAGATTGCACAGGCGCTGGCACGGCTGGGACTGGAGGTCACGGCGCTGGGGCGCGGCCCGAAGCTGGCGGGATTGTCCGATCCGAACGTTACCGATGCGTTGCGGCATCTGCTTGAGAAAGAGATGACGGTGATCACTGACCATGAAGTGCAGTTGAGCAAGGGCCCGGACAGCAGCATCGTCGTGCGTGCAGGTGACACCCGCATTGTCGTGGACCACGTGGTGGCCGCCATGGGCCGGCGCCCGCAGCTCGAAGGCCTGGGGCTGGAGACGCTGGGGCTTGAGCTGGACGAGCATGGGCAGCCGCCCGTGAGCCGGCAGACACTGCAGGTCGGCGAGCTGCCGCTGTTCCTCGCGGGCGATGCCAATGGCGACCGCCCCTTGTTGCATGAGGCCGTGGACGAAGGCCATATCGCGGGCACCAACGCCATGGCAGAGAACGTGGCCTGCTTCGAGCGGCGCACGCCGCTGTCCATCGTCTTCAGCTCGCCCCAGGCAGCCGTCGTGGGCCAGCCCATGAAGGCGCTGCTGGGTCAGGACTTTGTGGTGGGCCGTGTGGACTTTGCGCACCAGGGACGCGCACGTGCTGCGCAGCGCAACGCGGGCCTGCTTCACGTCTATGCGGACCCGGCCAGCGGCCTGCTGCTGGGCGCGGAAATGTGCGCACCGGGCGGCGAGCATCTGGCCCACCTGCTGGCCCTGGCCGTGCAGCAGCAACTGACCGTGCACGAGTTGCTGCGAACGCCTATCTACCACCCCGTGCTGGAAGAGGGCCTGCGCACCGCCCTGCGCGACGCGGTACGCCAGTTGCGCGAGCCGCCGCCGTCCGACCTGGGCAACTGTGACCCCTTGCCCATGGACGATTGATCGCGCGCGGCCCAGGGCCGCACGCGGATCAAGCCCGGGGCGCGCTCTGCGGTGCGCTTCCTTCCGACAGCGTCCACCCGCCATTGCCATCGACCGCCAGCGCATGGGTATGGAAACCCGCCAGCGTGCTGCGGTGGCCCACGCTCACCAGCATGGTCGAGCGCATCTGCTCGCGCAGCAGGGTGTACAGCGCATGCTCCAGGCCCTCATCCATGGCGGAGGTGGATTCATCGAGAAAGACGATGGCGGGCCGGTTGAACAGCACGCGGGCAAAGGCCAGGCGCTGCTGCTCGCCAATCGACAGGATGCGGGACCAGTCCTGGTTCACATCCAGCTTGTCAGCCAGGTGGGCCAGGCTGACCTGGCGCAGCGCCTGCTGCAGCCGCTCGTCGTCCTGCGGCGATGCATCGGCGGGATAGGCAATGGCTGTGCGCAGGTCACCCAGCGGCAGATACGGACGCTGAGACAGGAACAGCGCCTGGTGGCCGCCCGGGCGGCCCACCGTGCCTTCGGCGTGCGGCCACAGGCCGGCAATGGACCGCAGCAAGGTGGTCTTGCCGCTGCCCGAAGGCCCCTTGATCAGCAGCGCCTGGCCGGGAATGAGCTTCAGTTGCAGGCCGCTGAGCAGGTGGTGGCCATCAGGGCGGCTGACCTGCAGGCCCTCGATGTCCAGGGCGCCGGGCTGCTCTCTGTGGACGACCTGGGGCAGTTCGCGGGTCTGGGCATTGGCATCCAGAAAGCCGCACAGGCGGTCCAGGGCAGCGCGGTACTGGGCGAAGGTGTCGTAGGAGGTTCGGAAGAAGGACAGCGCATCCTGCACCTGCCCAAAGGCCTGCGAGGTCTGCATCACATCACCGAGCTTGATGGCACCGCTGAAAAAGCGCGGCGCCTGCAGCAGAAAGGGAAAGACCACGGCCACCTGGTTGACGGTGAGGTTGAAGCCGTCGAACTTCAGGCTGCGGTAGACCAGGGCCCAGACATTGGCGATCAATGCCGAGAAGCGCGTCAAAAGCGTGTTGCGTTCGATGGCCGCGCCCTGGTAGAAGGCGATGTTCTCCGCATATTCACGCACGCGCACCAGGGCGTAGCGGAAGTTGGCGGTGAGCCTCTCGTTCAGGAAGTTCAGCCGGATCAGCGGCTGGCCCAGGCGAAAGGCGATCAGCGTGGCGATGATCACATAGACGTAGACCGCAAAGACCATGGCCCGCGGAACCTCCACGCCCGCCACGGCAATGGGCGCGGACAGCCCCCAGAGAATGCCCGTGAACGCCACCAGCGAGACCACGGCGCTGACGGCGCCCAACGCCAGGGTCAGCGAGTTCGAGACAAAGGTGTTCACATCCAGCTCGATGCGCTGATCGGGGTTGTCCACGGGCTCGTCCAGGAAGTGGCTGCGGTAGTAGGCATCGCCGCGCATCCAGTCGGTGGTCACGCGCTCGTTGAGCCAGACCCGCCAGCGGATGCGGAACGCCTGGTTCACGTAGTAGTTGAACAGCTCGCGCATCACATGGATGGTGGCCAGCACCGCGAAGATGCCCAGGAATCGCCAAAAGCCCTTCTGGTCCAGTTCCTGCAGCGCGCTGTAGAACCCGTTGTACCAGTAGGAAAACAGCACGTTCATGCGCACCGAGACCAGGGCCAGCACCAGCAGCAGCGTGAACACCAGCAGCGGCCACCAGCTGTTTCTGGGGTGCAGGAACGGGCCGGCCAACTGCCAGAACTGCCGCCCCCAGCGGGTGAATCGAACCAGCAGCAGCGCCACGGCCGCGAAAGCCACGACGGTGATCACTGAGGCCGCCGCCAGCCAGACCAGGCTTTCCTGCAGCGCCTTGCTCCAATCCATGTCCATGCCGGAGATCCTCGGGTTGTGTGGGTGGAGAGAATCTACTCCTGTTCAGGCAGGCCGGCGGGCAGGCCCGGGTGCATGCCGGCAGCAAGCCATCTGCGCTTGCAATGCCCCCATCGCCGTTGCCGATGGGGCCGCTGCCGACGAGGCCGCTGCGCAGGATTAATATTCCGTGCGTGCCACCCCGAGGCAGGCACGGAGACAGGATCGGCCCGCACGGTTCCACCCCATGACAACAGCGATGCCGTCCCCGGGCCCTGCCCGGGCGGCCCAGACACAAGCCAGAACATGCCCGCATCGCCGCCCCAGGCTTCCCCGCCACACGACACCGCCGATGCGCCTGCCCAGCGCCCCGCCCCCTCCAACCTGCGCGACCTGTTCTGGTCCTTCACCTGGCTGGCCCTGCAGGGCTTTGGCGGCGTGCTGGCCGTGGTGCAGCGCGAGCTGGTCGAGAAAAAGCGCTGGCTGACCAACGACGAGTTCGTGGAGGACTGGGCCGTGGCCCAGATCATGCCCGGGCCCAATGTGGTCAACCTGTCCATCACCATTGGCGAGCGCTACTTCGGCTGGCGTGGCGCCGTGGTCGCCGTGTGCGGGATGCTGTGCTTTCCCATGCTGCTGGTGCTGACGCTGACCGTGATCTATTCGCAGCTGGCCGACCACCCCGCCATGGCCGGGGCGCTTCGCGGCATGGGCGCCGTCGCGGCCGGCCTCGTGGCGGGCATGGGGCTGAAGCTGACCAGCACGCTGAGCCGCCACCCGCTGGGGCGCTGGTGCAGCGCGGCCCTGGCGCTGGCCTCGTTCATTGCCATGGCCGTGCTGCGCGTGCCGCTGGCCTGGGTGCTGCTGGTGGTCGGCGGTGCCGGCTGCGTGCTGACCTGGAGAAAGCTCGCCCCATGAACGCCGCCCACCAGATCGCCCTGAACCTGCAGCCTGCCGACTGGCTGCAGTTGCTGCTGTATTTCCTGACGCTGTCGCTGATGGCCGTAGGCGGCGCCATTGCCACGGCGCCCGACATGCACCGCTTCCTGGTCGATGGCCACGGCTGGCTCAGCGAGGCGCAGTTCAGCAGCTCCATCGCCATCGCCCAGGCGGCGCCCGGGCCCAATGTGCTCTTCATCGCCCTGCTGGGCTGGAACCTGGGCCTGAACGCGGGCGGGGGCACCGGGCCGCTGGCATGGACCTTTGGCGCGCTGGGCGTGACCATCTGCATGGTCGGCATCCTGCTGCCAAGCTCCGTGCTGGCCTGGCAGGCCTCGCGCTGGGGCCAGCGCAACAGGAACCGGCGCGGCGTGCGTGCCTTCAAGCAGGGCATGGGGCCGCTGGTCATCGGGCTGCTGCTGGCCACGGGCTGGCTGCTGGGCAGCGCCAGCGGCCGCCCGGCCCAGGACTGGCGCCTGTGGCTGCTGACCCTGGCTTGCGCCCTGCTGGTGTGGCGCACGCGCATCCACCTGCTGTGGCTGCTGGGCGCGGGCGCGCTGCTGGGTGCGCTGGGCTGGATCTGAGAGGTCCTGAGGACTACCCTGGTTTTTTCGTCAAAAGGAGCCGTACATGGCGCAAGCCCCTTCCCTCCGTTCCCTGGGCCGCAGCGGCCTGCAGGTCTCGCCGCTGTGCTTTGGCGGCAATGTCTTCGGCTGGACCGTGGACGAGGCCACGTCGTTCTCGCTGCTCGACGCCTGGCTGGATGCCGGCATGAACTTCATCGACACCGCCGACGTGTACTCGCGCTGGGCGCCGGGCCATGCGGGCGGCGAGTCGGAGACCGTGATCGGCAAATGGCTCAAGCGCAGCGGACGGCGCGCCGACATCGTGCTGGCCACCAAGGTCGGCAAGGACATGGGCGAGGGCCGGGTGGGCCTGCGCCCCGAGTACATCCGCCAGGCCGTGGATGCCTCGCTGCAGCGCCTGCAGACGGACTACATCGACCTGTACCAGTCGCATGACGACGACGCCAGCGTGCCGCTGGCCGATACCCTGGGCGCCTTTGCCGACCTGATCGCCGCAGGCAAGGTGCGGGCCATCGGCGCCTCCAACCACAGCGCGCCGCGCCTGGCCGAGGCCCTGCGCACCAGCGCCGAGCTGGGCCTGCCGCGCTACGAGAGCCTGCAGCCGCTGTACAACCTGTACGACCGCGCCGTGCTGGAGCGCGATCTGGCGCCGCTGTGCGCGGCCGAGCAGGTGGGCATCATCAACTTCTATGCGCTGGCAGCGGGTTTTCTGACGGGCAAGTACCGCAGCAGCGAAGACGCAGCCAAGAGTGCGCGCGGCGGCAAGACCGTGGCCACCTACCTGAACCCGCGCGGCCTGCGCATTGTGCAGGCCCTGGACGCTGTGGCCGCGCGCCTGAACAGCCAGCCCGCGTGCGTGGCCCTGGCCTGGCAGATGCAGCGCCCGTTTGTGACTTCGCCCATCGCAAGCGCGACCTCGCTGGCCCAGTTGCAGCAACTGGTGGAGGCCACGCGCCTGCAGCTGTCGGCTCAGGACGTGGCCGAGCTCAACCAGGCCAGTCAGGAAGAAGGCGCAAGGGACTGACCTGCGCAGGCCAGGGCAGCCTGCCCGCCCTGGCCCGGGGCCTCTCAGCCCGCCAGCAGCGCGGGCAGGATCTGGGCCGATGGGCCGCGCAGGCACTGGTGCGCTGCGTCATCCAGCTCGGAAGGTGCCGGGTTGATGACGGCCACGTGCGCGCCTGCCCGGCGCGCGATTCGGGCCAGCCCCGCTGCCGGATACACGGCGCCCGAGGTGCCGACCACCAGCAGTACCTCGCAGCGCTGCACGGCAGCCTCGGCGGCCTGCCATACGCCCATGGGCAGGGACTCGCCGAACCAGACCACGCCCGGGCGCACCAGGTTGCCGCAAACAGGGCACTGCGGAGGCTCGCCAGGGTTCTGCCCGGCCAGGTCGCAGCAGGCGCGGGGCCGCTCGAGCCAGCGGTCGCGCATCAACTCGCCATGCAGGCACAGCACGCCGGGGCTGCCCGCGCGCTGGTGCAGGCCATCCACGTTCTGCGTGACCAGGGTCATGCGGCCCGGGTGCTGCAAGGCCCACTGCGCCAGCGCATGGTGGCCTGCATTGGGCTGCACTGCCGCCACGGCCTCGCGCCGGTGCGCATACCACTGCCACACGCGCTGCGGATGGGCGCGAAAGCCCGCCTCGCTGGCCATGTCCTGCGGGTTGAACTGCGCCCAGTAGCTGTTCTTGTCATCGCGGAACGTGGGCACGCCGGACTCGGCACTGACGCCTGCGCCCGTGAGCACGGCGATGTGCGCTGCATGCGCGATGCGCTCGCGCAGCTCGTGCAGCTCACCCTGGCCGGGCAGTTCGGCGGCAGCCGCAGGCAGCGAAGTGGGGGAAGGTTCGTCGGGCATTGGAGGGCGAAGGAAAAAAAGCAGGCCATTGTGCGGCAGCGCCGCCCCAGGGCGCATCAAATGCCTTTTTCCACCATCTCCAGCAGGCGCAGCGCCAGCGCACGCCGCTGCTCGGGTGTGGCACGGCGCAGCGGGCCGTCGATCACCAGCAAGGCCATGCCGTGCACGGCCGACCAGGCCAGGAACTCGGCCTGGGGACGGCGCTCGGGCGGCAGCACGCCGGCCTCGGCCATGCTGTCCAGCGCGTAGCCCAGCAGCTCGAACGGGTTCAGGCCCATGGCCGCCGCACGCGTGGTGTCGGGCGGCAGGTCCACGTCGTACTCGACGGAGGCAAAGGCCGTGCGGAACCAGCCGGTCTCCGTCTGGGCAAAGCCCAGGTAGCCCCGGCCCACGGCGGCCAGCAAGGCGCGTGAGCGCAGCAGCACATCGGGCAGGGTATGGGCCTGGGCCATTTCGGCCTCGATGGCTGTGGCCAGTGCGCCCAGGGCGGCGGCGCGCACGGCGTCAAACAAGGCCTGGCGGTTGGCAAAGTGGCGATAGGCGGCATTCGGCGCCACGCCCGCCCGGCGCGTGGCCTCGCGCAGCACGATGGCCTGGGGACCACCTTCGCGCGCCAGTGCCAGGCCAGCCTCGACCAGGGCCTGGCGCAGGTCGCCGTGGTGATATGACTCACGCCTGACACGTCGCTGCGTCACTGTTTTGGTTCCTTTTTTTTTCTGCATGACCACGTCACACGCAAGGGACGACAGCCCTGCCCCGCCGATTTACAGCTTGACACCGAAGCTGACAGCGCCTGATGTGGACAGCGTCCATTTTAGTCCCTAGCATATGTGAACGGCGTACACACGCCGGGCAGAAATCGATAAAAAGCCGGCATCGAACGGCAAAAACGGTTTTCACCGTCACCAAGGAGACAAGCATGGCTTTGCACACCGGCCGCATCCAGCCCTGCCTCTGGTTTGACAACCAGGGCGAGCAGGCGGCGCGCTTCTATACGGAAGTCTTTCCCGATTCCCGCATCACGGCCATTGCCCGCTATGGCGAAGCCGGCCACGACATCCACGGCAGGCCGGCCGGCAGCGTGATGACGGTGCAATTCGAGCTGGACGGCCAGCCCTTTCTGGCGCTCAACGGCGGCCCGATGTTCCGCTTCAACGAGGCCGTCTCGCTGATGGTCAGTTGCGATACGCAGGACGAGATAGATCACTACTGGGGCGCCCTGTCCGAGGGCGGCGACCCGGCGGCGCGTCAATGCGGCTGGCTCAAGGACCGCCATGGCCTGTCTTGGCAAATCGTTCCGGCCCAGATGGCCGGCTGGATGGGGGGGCCCGACATGGCCGCCGCCCAGCGCGTGATGCAGGCCCTGCTGGGCATGCAAAAGCTGGACATCGCCGCTCTTGAGCGCGCGCATGACGGCCGCTGAGGCCTCCGGCGCCCATCCTCCCACTCCTCTCCCCCTCCCCTCGCCACCATCCACTTCAGGAGCGTTCCATGCAATTCATCCCCTATCTGAACTTCAACGGCAACTGCGCCGAGGCCTTTGCCTTCTACGCCAGGCTGTTCGGCGGCACCATCGTGCACCAGAGCACCTTTGGCGAGACACCGGGCATGGAGCAGATGCCCGATTCCGCCAAGGGGCTCATCATGCATGCCCACCTGCAGATCAAGGACCAGGCGCTGATGGCCTCGGACGCCACCGACAACTGCGGTGGCGGCGGCTACCAGCAGGCCCAGGGCATGTGGATCTCGATCGGCGTGGACGACGCCACCGAAGGCGGCCGCATCTTCAACGCGCTGGCCGAAGGCGGCAAGGTGACCATGCCCTTCCAGGCCACGTTCTGGTCGCCGGGCTTTGGCATGGTGACGGACCGCTTCAACACACCCTGGATGGTCAACGTCAAGGGCGAGGCCTGAACAAGGCCGGCCGACACATTGCCTCTGTCACCCAAGAAGGAGTCTTCATGAACGCCAACCCAGTCGTCTGGTTCGAGATCCATGTGCAGGACATGGCGCGTGCGCGCCGGTTCTATGAAACCGTCTTCCAGGGCAAGCTGGAGCATCTGCCCGCGCCAGATGGCTCCGACAGCCAGGAGATGCTGTCCTTTCCGATGGACATGACAGGCCCCGGCGCGGGCGGAATGCTGGTGCGGATGGACGGCGCACCTTCCGGCGGCGGCGGCACCCTGGTCTATTTCGGCTGCGAGGACTGCGCCATCGAACAGGGCCGCGTCGAGGCCGCAGGCGGGCGCATCGAGCAGGCCAAATTCTCCATAGGCCCCCACGGGCACTGCGCCGTCGTGGTGGACACAGAGGGCAACCGAATCGGCCTGCATTCCATGCAATGAGGAGTGCCATGACAGCACAAGACATTCCCGACCATGCCAATGACCTGGTGCTCACGCGCCTGCTGGACATTTCCGCCGACAGGCTCTACCGCTGCTGGACCGAACCCGCGCTGATCCAGCAATGGTTTGCGCCCAGCCCCTGGAGCGTGTCCTGCGTGGACAACGATGTGCGGCCCGGCGGCCACAGCCTCATCGTCATGCGCAGCCCTGAAGGCCAGGAGATGCCCGGCAGCGGCGTCTATCTGGAAGTCATTCCCAACCGCCGCCTGGTCTTCACCGACGCATTCACCCAAGGCTGGGTGCCAGCCGACAAGCCCTTCATGACGGGCATCGTCAGCTTTGACCCCGAAGGCAGCCAGACCCGCTATACCGCCCGGGTGCGGCACTGGAGTGCTGCCGACCGCGCCCAGCACGAAGCCATGGGTTTTCACACCGGCTGGGGCCAGTGCACTGACCAGCTGGCCGAGCTCGCAGCCCGGCTCTGAAGCCGGATTTCACCAGGAGAGAGCCATGCACTACATCGACGGATTCGTGCTGCCCGTTCCCCGGGCCAACCTGCAGGCCTACCGCGAGGTGGCGCAGGCCGCAGGCAAGGTATGGATGGAGTACGGCGCGCTGCAGTACTGGGAATGCGCGGGCGATGACGTGCCCATGGGCAAGCTGACCTCGTTTCCCCAGGCCGTGCAGCTCAAGGAAGGCGAGGTCGTGTTCTTCTCATGGATCATCTATGCGTCGCGCGCGGAGCGCGACCGCATCAATGCCGCCGTCATGAAGGACCCGCGCATTGCCTCCATGGACCCGGCCACCATGCCCTTCGACGCCAAGCGCATGTTCTGGGGCGGCTTCGAGAGCGTGGTGGAACTGGGCACGGGCGAGGGTGCAAGTGCGGGCGCCATCGGCGCGCCGGCCTAGATCTGGTCAGCCGGGGCGGCAGACACGGCAGGCGTGGTGCCCTGGCCGCGCTGGCGCAGCGCTTCGTACAGGCACACGCCGCTGGCCACGGACACGTTGAGGCTGGAGACGGCGCCCATCATGGGGATGCCGATCAGCTCGTCGCAGGTCTTGCGCGTGAGCTGGCGCATGCCGTCGCCTTCGGCGCCCAGCACCAGGGCCGTGGGGCCCGTGAGGTCCACCTCGTACAGGGTCTTGGGCGCATCGTCGCTGGTGCCGATGATCCAGATGTCGCGCTCCTTGAGCTCATTGAGCGTGCGCGCCAGGTTGGTGACCATGAAATAGGGCACGGTCTCGGCCGCGCCGCTGGCCACCTTGGCCACGGTGGCGTTCACGCCCACCGCATGGTCCTTGGGCGCAATCACCGCATGGGCTCCGGCGCCATCGGCCACGCGCAGGCAGGCTCCCAGGTTGTGCGGATCGGTCACGCCGTCCAGCACCAGCAGCAGCGGCTTGCTGATGCCGTCAGCCTCCAGCTGCTCCAGCAATTCGTCCAGCGAATGCACCTGGGCCACCGCCTCCACGCGCGCGGCCACGCCCTGGTGGCCATGGCTGCCGGCCAGCTTGGCAAGGCGTTCGCCGTCGGCCTCGATCAGCCGGACGCCGGCCGACTTGGCACGGTCGAGGAACTGGCGCATGCGCGCATCGCGGCGCGTGGCCTCGTAGTAGACCTCGATGATGGATTGGGGCGCGGTCTTCATGCGCACGCCGACGGCGTGGAAGCCGAAGAGAACTTTGGGGGACGACATGGGGCGCAATTATCCCGCCAATTGAGCGGTGCCCCGGGCCCCGCCTTGCGAAGTCCGTCTGCGCGCAACGGCTCCTGTGGTTTTTACGTAGCCGCTACACTGCGCGGCTTGGCCGCCTTCCAGCAGCCCCTGCACATTGCGGCATGCACCGTAGCCACGGGCATGCCGCTTTGCATTTTTCCATCGCTTGAGTTTTTTCCTTTTCTTTGCCAACCATCATGCTCAAAGCCCTCTTCGCCCGGCTTGCCCGCACCAGCCTGGTCGGCCAGATCGCCATCAGCCTGGTCGCTGGCGGCCTGCTGGCCTGGCTCTGGCCCGAGGCCGCCCAGTCCGTGTCCCTGCTGGGCACGCTGTTCATCTCCGCCCTCAAGGCCGTGGCGCCCGTGCTGGTGCTGCTGCTGGTGGTCTCGGCCACCAGCAACCACCGGCCTGGCCAGGCCACGCAGATCCGCCCCATCCTGTGGCTGTATGTGCTGGGCACCTTTGCGGCGGCCGTGGTCGCCGTGGCGGCCAGCATGGCCTTCCCTTCCACCATCCAGTTCAAGGATGCCGCCCCGGCCCAGGGCGCGCCCGGGCGCATTGGCGAAGTGCTGATGGCCCTGGTGCAAAGCGCCTTCGACAACCCCGTGCGTGCGCTGATGAATGCCAACTACATCGGCATCCTCGCCTGGGCACTGGCCATGGGCATGGCCCTGCGCCATGCCTCGGAGTCCACGCGCACCGTGATGCAGGACCTGGGCCAGGCCATCACCCGCGTGATCCAGGGCGTGATCCGTCTGGCGCCGCTTGGCATCTTCGGCCTGGTGGCCGGCACCTTTGCCCAGTCGGGCCTGGAAAAGCTGCTGGACTACGCGCACCTGCTGGCCGTGCTGCTGGGCTGCATGCTCTTCGTGGCCCTGGTGGTGAACCCGCTCATCGTCTGGACACAGACGCGCCGCAACCCCTATCCGCTGGTGCTGACCTGCCTGCGCGAGAGCGCGGTGACGGCCTTCTTCACGCGCAGCTCGGCCGCCAACATTCCGGTGAATCTGGCGCTGGCCAAGCGCCTGGGCCTGGATGAGGACACCTACAGCGTCTCCATCCCGCTGGGCGCCACCATCAACATGGCCGGCGCCGCCGTCACCATCAGCGTGCTCTCGCTGGCTGCGGCGCACACGCTGGGCATCGAGGTCGATCTGCTGACCGCCATCTTGCTGTGCGTGGTGTCCGCGGTCTGCGCCTGCGGCGCCTCGGGCGTGGCCGGCGGCTCGCTGCTGCTGATTCCGCTGGCCTGCAGCCTGTTCGGCATCTCCAACGATCTGGCCATGCAGGTGGTGGGCGTGGGCTTTGTGATCGGCGTGATCCAGGACTCGGCCGAAACCGCGCTGAATTCCTCGACCGACGTGATCTTCACGGCAGCTGCCTGCGAGGCAGCCGGGCGCCGTGAGGCCGTGGCGGCCTGAGCGCCACCCCTTGCTGGCGTCCGATCAGGCCGCCAGCGCCTGCCCATCTTCGATGCTGGCGACGCGGCCGGCCTCGATGGTCACGCGGCGCTCGCAGCGCGCGGCGATGGCTCGGTCATGGGTGACCATGACCAGCGTCGTGCCGCGTTCGCGGTTGAGCGCGAACATCAACTCCATAATGGTTTCGCCGGTCGCAAAGTCCAGGCTGCCCGTGGGCTCGTCGGCCAACAGCACGGCGGGCTCGACCACGAAGGCGCGGGCCAGCGCCACGCGCTGCTGCTCGCCGCCCGACAGCAGCTTGGGATAGTGACCCAGGCGCTGGCCCAGGCCCACGCGCTCCAGCATCTCGGTGGCGCGGCGGCGGGCCTCGCGGCTGCCCGCCAGCTCCAGCGGCAGCATCACGTTCTCCAGCGCCGTCAGATTGCCCAGCAGCTGGAAGCTCTGGAACACAAAGCCGAGCTTTTGCGCGCGCACGGCGGCGCGTGCATCCTCATCCAGCGCGAACATGTCCTGGCCCTGCAGCCGCACCGTGCCGCGCGTGGGCGTATCCAGGCCGGCAAGAATGGACAGCAGCGTGCTTTTGCCCGAGCCCGAGGCACCGACGATGGCCACGGTTTCCCTTGCGGCAAAACGCAGATCGATATCCCGCAGAATATCCAGTGTTCCGGTCGAATCGCTGACCGACTTGAAGACATGCTCGACTTCGATCAGGGGCTGGGCAGTGCTTTGTGACATGGAGGATGGGAAGACGATGCAAGACAAGCTGCGCGCAATGCGCCGACGCCGCCACTTTATATCGGCCGGCTTGGCCTTCGGCCTGCTGGGTACTTGGACGGCCACGTCCACATGGGCAGCCGAGACGGGCCCGCTGCTGGTGCTGGGCGACTCGCTGAGTGCCGAATACGGACTGGCCCGTGGCACGGGCTGGGTGGCACTGCTGCAAAAGCGCCTGCAGGAGAGCCCAAAGAATGTGCCGCTGGTCAACGCCAGCGTGAGCGGCGAGACCACCTCGGGCGGCCGCTCTCGCCTGCCTGCCTTGCTCAAGCAGCACAAGCCATCGGTGGTGGTGATCGAATTGGGTGGAAACGATGCGCTGCGGGGTCTGCCGCTGCAAAGCACGCAGGGCAATCTGGACGCCATGGTGCGCGCGGCCCGGGATGCCGGAGCCAAGGTGCTGCTGGTGGGCATGCAGGTGCCGCCCAACTATGGCAGCGGCTATACGCGCCAGTTCGAGCAGTTGTTTGCCAAGGTTGCGCAGGAGCAGAAGGTGCCGCTGGTGCCCTTCCTGCTGGCCGGCATCGGTGATGCGGCCGATTCGGCCCAGTGGTTCCAGGCCGACCGCATCCACCCCACGGCCAAGGCCCAGCCGCGCATGCTGGACAACGTCTGGCCCCAGCTCAGCAAGCTGCTGCCCTGAGCTCAGGGCAGGCAGGGTGTCAGTTGCTGCGGCCTTCCTCGCCGGGACGGGCTGCTGCAGGAGATGCCTGCGCATTACCTTCTGAGCCGCCGCCCTCATGGTCGTCGGGTCTTTTTTCAGCCTTGGCCTTCTCCTTCTCTAGCTTCTTCTGCTTCTTGGCCAGTTCGCGCTGGCGTTTTTCATAGGCGTAATTGGGTGTCGCCACAGGTGGACTCCTCTGTTGTTGCAAGCCCCACTGTAGCCGCAAGACGGGGCATGCCAGGAAAACCTCAGGATATGGTGGACGCAGGCACGGCGGAATCGCCCACGCTGCAACGGTATGCATGCCAACTGGCACAACCCAGCAAAGGCCCCACCAGCAGCAGGCCCGCGCCATGCCACCACAGGGCAACCGCTACCAGCACGGTGATGATCGCGGCCCACTGCAACATGACGGCCAGGTTCAGGCCGACCACGCGCATGCTGGTGATGCAGGCCGTGAGCGCATCGCTGCCCCGGTCCAGCATGGCCGGCAGCGCCATCACCATGCTGGCGAACACTAGGGCCGCGAAGGCGCCGCCGACCAGCAGGTAAATGGCCAGGAATTCCCAGTTCTCGGGCCGCGCCACGGCCTGCAGCATGCCGGCCGTGGTCGGCATGCCGGTATCGAAGAACACGGCAAAGACCACCATGGACGCGCGCGCCCAGAGCATCTCCAGCACCAGCAGCACCATGACCAGCATGCCCATGCTGCCCATCTGCGTGTCCCAGCAGGTCAGCGAGCTGCTCAGTTGGGGCGGCAAGCCCCGCTCCAGCCTGCGGCTGGTGTCGTACAGGCCCATGGCCAGGAAGGGGCCGATGAGCAGGCAGCCGCTGGCCATGGCCATGCTGTATTCCGGGCTGGCGCGGAACACCCAGCCGATCAGCAGGGCCATGGCCCAGAAGCACAGGCCGTAGAACAGCGCCACGCCAGGCGCACGCCGCAGATCGCGCCAGCCCAGGGCCAGCCAGCGCCAGGGATCGGCCATGCGCAGCGGTTGCACCTGCAGCATGCCGGCCGGGTTGTCGGAAGCTTTCTCGGGAGCGGGGGATGCCTGCATGCCTGGACCTCCTGGATCAGCGAGTCCAAAGTTATCGCAGCCATGGCACTGCTGCCATGGCGGAAACTACCGAGGCCCGCCCAGACCCCCAGGTCTGTACCCGAGTCTGCACTCAGGCCTGGACCAGCTTGCCCGGCTGGCCGGGCAGCACCTTCCAGGCCGCATCGCGCACAGCCTGGTATTGGCGGCTGAACACGGTGTCCACGTAGATCCACTCGGCCTGGCAGGCCTGCGGCGTGGCCGTGACGATCATGTAGCCACGGCGCGAGGTATCGCAGTACTTGAGCGTGGAGATGAATTGCAGCAGCGCGCCACGCAGCTGGGCCGGGTCCTGGCCCGACAGGTATTCCTCGAAACCCGGCGAGCTGACGGACGAGGTCGCGAACTCCACGCCCACGCCCTGCCCGCTGCGGTCGCGCAGTTCGCTGGCCCAGGCATTGTGGGTGTCGCCCGCCAGCACGACCAGGTTCTTGCCCAGCCTGCGCGCTGTGGCCAGCACGGTCTCGCGTGCCACGGCATAGCCGTCCCAGGCATCGAGGTTGTACGGAATGCTGGGCTGGGCCAGGATGGCCTTTTCCGCCGCCGTCAGGCTGGCCGGGTTCGCCTGCGCCTTGGCCAGCAGCGCCGCGTAGGCCGGCAGCGAGACACCGCTGCCGGGGCTGAGTATGTCCATCAGCAAGGGCGCCGGCAGCTCCATGCGCCCCATCAGCACCTGCTGGCCCAGCACCTGCCAGGTGGCCTGCGAGGCCGCCAGCTGCTGGCCCAGCCACTGGGTCTGGGTGGCGCCCATGAGCTGGCGCGCAGGATTGGCCATGTCGGAGGTGAAGCGTGCCGCGTCCAGGCCCTGGGCGGTGAAGTAGTCGGCGTAGTCCAGTTGTCTGTCGCGGCCGATGACGCGCGTGTCCAGCATGTGCAGCGCCAGCAGGTCGCCGAAGGCGAAGCTGCGGTAGATGATCTCGGGCTGCGCGTTGCGCGTGGGCATCCACTCGTGATAGGCCTTGAGCGCGGCCACCTTGCGCAGTTCGAAATCGCCCTCGGTGGCCGGCTGGTGGTTTTCGGCGCCGTGCATCCAGGTGTCGTTGGAGATTTCGTGATCGTCCCAGACGGCAATCATGGGAGCCGCCGCATGCAGGGCCTGCAGGTCGGCATCGCTCTTGTACTGGGCATGGCGCTGGCGGTAGTCGGCCAGGCTGACGATTTCGTTGGCCGGCAGGCTCTGGCGTTGCATGGCTTCGGCCTTGCCATTGGCATAGCCTCCGCGTGCGTACTCATAGATGTAGTCGCCCAGGTGCACGGTGGCATCCAGGTCGCCCTGGCGCGCGGCATGCGCGTAGACGTTGAAGTAGCCCGCCGGGTAGTTGGCGCAGGAGAACACGGCCAGCTTGACCTGCTGCACGGCGCCCACGGGCAGGGTGCGCGTGCGGCCCGTGGCGCTGGTCATGCCCTGACAGCGAAAGCGGTAGTGGTAGCGCGTGGCCGGCTTGAGGCCCGTGGCGTCGGCCTTGAAGGTGAAGTCCTGGGTGGCGCGCGCCATGGCCTTGCCCGACACCACGATGGTCTTGAAGTCGGCGTCCGAGGCCAGCTCCCACTCCACCTCGATGTCGCTGGAATGGCCCTGGGGTGGCGTCACGCGGGTCCAGAGGATGACGCGGTCGCTCAACGGGTCGCCGCTGGCCACGCCGTGGCGGAACTCGACGGGAATGCTGCTGTCGCCATCGGAGCCGCCGCAGCCGGCCAGTGGCAGCGCCAGGGCCGATGCGCCCATGCCGCGCACGAAATGGCGGCGGCTGGCCACGATGCCGGGCCCATTGGACGCGGTTTTCGCGTGCTGCAGGATATTGGTGATGCTCTCTTTGTGCTTCATGCTGGACCAGGGCCTGGAGGCCCCCGTGGGATGGTATGAAGCCAACGAGCATCGGTGCTGCCGGTGACAGGCGCATGTCACCGGCGCCTGGCGCTCAACTATGCGAACGCAGCGGCCAGGGCCTGCTCCAGGTCGGCACGCAGGTCCTGCACGGCCTCCAGGCCGATGGCAAAGCGCACCACGGTGCCGCTGCGCAGCTGGGGCGTGGGGCAGCTGCGCATGGACGGCAGCTCATAGGGCACGACCAGGCTGATGGGGCCGCCCCAGCTGTAGCCGATCTTGAACAGGCGCAGGCTGTCGCAGAAGCGGTCCACGGCCTGCTGGCCGTGGCGCGGGTCGATGACCACGCTGAACAGGCCGGCCGCCACGCCCTCGCCGCCGCCGGCGGCTCCGCACAGGGCCTTCCAGTTCTCGTGGCCCGGAGCTCCTTCGAGCGCGGGATGCAGCACCTGGACCACGGCCGGCTGCTGCTGCAGCCAGCGCGCCAGCTCGCGCGCGGCGCGGTCCTGTGCGTGGTAGCGCAGCGCAATGCTGGGCAGCGAGCGCAGCACGGCCTCGGTGTCGTTGCCGCCCACGCCCAGGCCCAGCCGCATATGGGCCAGCTTGATGCGCATGTGCAGCGCCTGGTCGCGCGTGATGATGCTGCCCATGAGCACATCGCCACCGCCGCTGGGGTACTTGGTCAGCGCATGGACGGTGGCGTCCACGCCCAGGCTGTGCGAGCCGTCGCCCAGCAGGTCGAAGGGATTGAAGGCCAGGCCCGCACCCCAGGTGTTGTCCAGCACGGTGGTGATGCCGCGTGCGCGGCACAGGCGCACCATGGCGATGAGGTCAGGGAACTCCATGGTCACCGAGCCCGGCGCCTCCAGCCAGACCAAACGCGTCTTGGGCGTGATTTTGGCTTCGAGGTCGGCAACATCCATGGCGTCGTAGCACTGGTGGCGCACGCCGAAATGGGCCAGCTCGCCCTCGCTCAGGGTCTTGTTGGGACCGTAGGCGTTGTCGGGCAGCAGCATCTCGTCGCCGGTGCGCAGCAGGGCCAGGGAGGTGGTGGCGATGGCCGCCAGGCCGCTGGGCACCAGCAGGCATTGCAGGCCGCCTTCCAGCGCGCTCAGGCGCTCTTCCAGCAAGAACGTGGTGGGCGTGCCGTGCAGGCCGTAGGTGTAGCTGCTCTTGTCCAGCCACTGGCGGCGGCGCATGGCCGCCACGTTCTCGAAGATCACCGTCGAGGCCTTGTGCACCGGCGGCTGCGGTGCGACAAAGCCTTCGGGCGGCTGGTAGGGATGGTGGATGAGATGGGTGCTGATCTGCAGGTCGGGTGTGCTCATGCAGCGCATCTTATGCGCTGGGCCACGGCGTTCAGGCATAAAAAAACCAGGCGGACATAGCGCCTGGTTTTCATTGGGGGAGCAAAGCCGGTGGCTGCGATCAGCTGGCCTTGATCTCCAGCATGTTGCTGACGTTGTTCACGCCCTTGACGGCCTTGGCAATGTCGCCGGCGCGCATCTTGAGCGCATCGCTGGGCACCGAGCCGGTCAGCGTGACGGCGCCGGCCTTGGTGTCCACGTCGATCTTGAGCGCGGAGATATCGGGTTCCTTGATCAGGTCGGCCTTGATCTGGGCGGTGATGCCTGCATCGTCGAGCGCGGCGCCCGCCTGGCTCATGGCGTTGTTGGTGGCCGTTTCGGCCTTCATCGCGCCTTCCTCGATCTTGGTGCCGGCGCTGCTCATGGCGCTGTCGATCTTCTGGCCTGCGCTTTGCGCGGCCTGCTGGGACTGCTGGACGGCGGAGTCGAGCTTCTGGCCGGCAGTGTCTTCGGTCTTGCCGCATGCGGCGAGGCCGAAGGCCAGGGCGGACACGGCGAGGATGTGGCAGCAGCGTTGGGTGATGAAAGTCATGCGGTTACTCCTTGAATAGTTGTGAGGCGGTCAACACAGGCCTCGACTTTATTTATGGCCCTGGGACAAACCCATACGACGCCGACGCAAGCGCCTGTAGGACAAGCCCGAACATCCCGGCACCATCCAGTTAGCATGACAATAGCGGCCATGCATTCCCTGGCGCGCTGGTTTCCCTTCCTGGCATGGCCCAAACCCTCGGCAGCCGTGCTGCGCGGGGAGTTCTGGGCAGGTCTCACCGTTGGTCTGATGCTTCTGCCCCAGGGCGTGGCCTATGCGGCGCTTGCCGGCATGCCGCTGATCACCGGCATTTACGCCTCCATCGTCCCTGCCCTGGTGGCCGTGATGTTCAGCGGCTCGCCGCGCCTGGGTGTGGGGCCCACGGCCTTGAGTGCACTGCTGATCGGCGCCTCCCTCACGGGCCTGGCCGAACCCGGCTCCGCGCACTGGGTGGCCCTGGCCGCCTGGATGGCGATTCTTTCGGGCCTGGTGCAGTGGTCGCTGGGCCTGATGCGCGCCGGCTGGCTGCTCAACCTGGTGACCTCGCCCGTGCTCACGGGTTTCACACAGGCGGCAGCGCTGCTGATCCTGGCCTCGCAGTTGCCCACCCTGCTGGGACTGCGTTCGACCTGGAGCGCGGTCTGGAACACGCCTTCGCTGCAGCTTTTCGACTGGCAGTCCATCCTCTACGGCCTTGCCAGCATTGCGCTGCTGGTGCTGGCCAAGCGCTGGCGCGCGGCCTTTCCCTCGGCCATCTTCATCATTGCGCTGACCGGCGTGATCAGCTGGGCCACGGACTTTGCCGATGACGGTGGCGCCGTGGTCGGCCACCTGCCGGCAGGCCTGCCCAGCTTCCAATTGCCGGGATTGCTGAGCTGGGACGAGTTCGGCGCCCTGGTGATGCCGGTGCTGGTGATCTCGCTGGTGAGCTTTCTGGAGACGGCCTCCAGCGCCCAGGTGGAGCACCAGCAGGCCGGCACGCGCTGGAACGAGAACCAGGACCTGGTCGCCCAGGGGCTGTCCAAGATCAGTGCGGGCCTGTTCGGCAGCTTTGCCACCAGCGCCTCGTTCTCGCGCTCGGCCGTGAACCTGCTGGCCGGCGCCAAGACGGGCTGGTCCAACGTGTTCTCCATCCTGCTGGTGGTCATCGTGGTGCTGTGGTTCATCCCGGCGCTGTACCACGTGCCCAAGGCGGCGCTGGCGGCCATCGTGATCACGGCCGTGGTCAACCTGGTCAAGCCGCGCGTGCTGCTGCAGTTGTTCAAGGTGTCGCGCGTGGAGGGCAGCATTGCGCTGGCCACGCTGCTGCTGACCATCGTCACGGCGCCGCGCATGTACTGGGGCGTGTTCGCGGGCATTGTGCTGAGCCTGGGCTACTTCCTCTACCAGCGCCTGCATCCGCGCATCATCGAAGTGGGCCAGCATCCCGACGGCAGCCTGCGCGACCGCAACCTCTGGCAACTGCCGCCGCTGGCGCCGGGCCTGCTGGCCCTGCGCATGGATGCCGAGCTGGACTTCGGCTCGGCCTCGGCACTGGAGCGTCGTATCGGTGACGAATGGGCGCTGCGCCCGGAGACACACCATCTGTGCCTGCTGGCCCAGCCCATCAACCGCATCGACGTGACGGGCGTGGAGACCTTCGTGCGCCTGCAACTGCTGGCGGCCAAGCGCAGCGGCGTGCTGCATGTGGTGGGCCTGAAGCTGCCGGCCGAACAGGTGCTGCTGCGGGCGGGCGCCCTGCACCGCGGACCGCACCTGCGGCTGTACCGCACCGATGCGGAATTCCTCGCCGCCCTTGCCCTGCCGCCGTTCGTGCCTGCACCAGGATCAACATCTGTTACCTCCGATGGTGCAAAAGTCGATGCCGGCGCGGCGACAATCGAGCCTACACACTGATACACTTCACTGGCTTTTCATTCAGCCCTCCGTGACTGCCCCCGCATCCCACCAATCCGTATACCTGCGCGACCTGCGCCTGGCCACAGCCCACGCGCTGGTTACCCACGCTGGTGGGGCGGTCCATCTGCCCACGGATTCGCCGACGCGATATCTGCAGGCGCTGATCGATGAACTGTGCTCGCTGTCGCTGCGCGACCCGCTCACGGGGCTGGCCAACCGCCGCCATTTCCGCACCATTGCCGAGCGCGAGATCGACCGCGTGGCGCGGTCTGGCGAAGCGGCCCTGATGCTGATGCTGGACATCGACCATTTCAAGCAGATCAACGACCAGCACGGCCATATCGTGGGCGACCGGGTTCTGCAGTCGGTGGCCCGTACCCTGACCAATTGCGTGCGCCCCATGGACACGCTGGCCCGCTACGGAGGAGAGGAATTCGCCATCGTGCTGCCCGCCTGCCCTGCGACCTTCGGCGTCTCCGTGGCCGAACGCATACGCAGCGCCATCGAGCGCATGCCGGTCGTCATCTCACCCACGCTGACACTGCAGATCACCATCAGCATCGGCGGCGCCTATGCGCTGCAGTGGATACGCAGCACCACAACCCTGTGGACCGAGCGTGCCGACAAACAGTTGTACCTGGCCAAATCTGCCGGCCGCAACCGCGTGCACATTGAAGAACAACCTGACAGTACGGTAAGCGCGGAGGAAAAAAGCCTGCTTTTCGGACCTTTGTATGCCCCGTCCCCGTTTGA
Source organism: Delftia sp. S65 (assembly GCF_016516495.1). NCBI lineage: Bacteria > Pseudomonadati > Pseudomonadota > Betaproteobacteria > Burkholderiales > Comamonadaceae > Delftia > Delftia sp. S65. The sequence continues at coordinate 20,711 of NZ_JACVUR010000035.1, read as the reverse complement.
CAATGGGCTGAATCCAGATATTGCAACCGATGTGGACCCCGAAGATGGACTCCGCTGATAGCCAGGTGGTAAGCGACAACGCCATTCCCCACCCCTCCCTGCCCGCTGCCGTTCCGATGAGCGATGCCGTGCGCGCCAAGCCGCGCGGACACATCATCGCCGTGACCAGCGGCAAGGGCGGCGTGGGCAAGACCTTCGTTTCGGCCAATCTGGCCGCAGCGCTCACACGCCATGGCCTCAAGGTCCTGGTGCTTGACGCCGACCTGGGTCTGGCCAACCTGGATGTGGTGCTCAACCTCTACCCCAAGGTCACGCTGCACGATGTATTCACCGGCCGTTCCTCGCTGGAGGAAGCCATCCTGCCCGCGCCCGGCGGCTACTCGGTGCTGCTGGCCGGCTCCGGGATGATCGAGTACTCGCGGCTCACGCCCGAGATCCGCCAGCAGTTCACGCACACCATCGAGACACTGGCCCCGCGCTACGACATCGTGCTGCTGGACACCGGCGCAGGCATCTCGGACGTGGTGCTGTTCTCCGTGTCCATGGCCACCGAGGTGCTGGTCATCGCCACGCCCGAGCCCACCTCGCTGACCGATGCCTATGCGGCCATCAAGGTGCTGGCCATCCAGCAAAAGCGCCAGCAGATCCGCCTGGCCATCAACCAGGCGGCACGCCCCGGAGATGGCCGCGCAATCACGGGCCAGCTGCAGCAGGTGCTCAACCGCTTTGTCAACACGGCCTCCGGCGAGCCATTGCGGCTCACGCACCTGGGCGATATTCCGTCCGACCCGGCCGTGCGCGAGGCGGTGATGCGCCGCCAGTTGCTGCTGCAGTCCATGCCCGGCGCACCGGCTTCGCTGGCAGTGGCCCAGCTGGCCAATAAAATCAAGGCCCTGCTGGTGTCGGGCGGCTGATCGGGCCGCCTCTCGCCGGCGCCCCGATCCAACCCGCGGCCTGTGCCGCACCCGCCTGCCTGCCCGTGTCCGACATCCTCAATATTTCCTGCTACAAGTTCACGCCGCTGCCCGATGCAGCGGCGCTGCGCGACACCCTGGCCGAACGCGCCCAGGCCCTGGCGCTCAAGGGCACCATCCTCCTGGCCGAGGAAGGCATCAACTTCTTCCTGGCCGGCCCCGCCCAGGCGGTGCACAGCTTCGTTGACCAGCTGCGCACCGATGAGCGCTTTGCCGACCTGGCCCCCAAGGAAAGCTGGTCCGACACCGTGCCGTTTCGCAAGATGCTGGTCAAGGTCAAGCGCGAGATCATCCGCATGGACCACCCCACCATCCGCCCGGCAGAGGGCCGCGCGCCATCGGTCAGCCCCGCCACGCTGCGCCGCTGGCTGGAACAGGGCCACGATGACGAGGGCCGCGAGGTGGTGACACTGGACACGCGCAACGACTTCGAGGTCGATGCCGGAGCCTTCAAGAACACCATCGACTGGCGCATCACCAAGTTCACCGAATTCCCGCCCGCGCTGCGCGCCCACAAGGCCGAGCTGGCCGACAAGACCGTGGTCAGCTACTGCACGGGCGGCATACGCTGCGAGAAGGCCGCCATCCTGATGCGGGACGAGGGCCTGGAGCATGTCTACCAGCTGGAAGGCGGCATCCTCAAGTACTTCGAGGAAACCGACGGCGCCTTCTATGACGGCGGCTGCTTCGTCTTTGATGAGCGCCGGGCCGTGGGTGCAGACCTGGCCATCACGCCCTTGGCTCCGGCAGAGCCGCTGGAGCCGATACAGCCCACAAGCCCGCTAGGCAAGGCTTAGGCCTTCAGTCGCAGAGCCTGCTGCGCCACGCGCTCGCCGAACACGCGCGCCGTCTCCAGGTCGCCCGGCAGCATTTCGGCGGCCGAGGCATCCGAGGCCGATTGCGCCATGGCGCCGCTGAAGGCGCCTATCCAGTTGAGGTCATTGCGCTGCGCGGCGCGCGCGTTGGACGGCAGCATGCCGCTGCCCACCCACAGGCCGCCATGCTGCATGGCCAGCTGGAACAGGTAGTCCAGCGTGGTCTGCTTGTTGCCGTTGACGCTGGCACTGTTGGTGAAGCCGGCGAACAGCTTGTCCTTCCAGGCCTGCACGAACCACGGCTTGGAAGAGGCATCGGCAAAGCGCTTGAACTGCCAGCTCGGCCCGCCCATGTAGGTGGGCGATCCAAAGATGATGGCGTCTGCCGCCGCCAGCAACTCCCAGCCACCCGCAGGCAACTGGCCGTCGCTGTCGATCGACAGCATGCGCGCGCCTGCGCCGTCTGCCACGGCCTGGGCCATGCGCTGGGTGTGTCCGTAACCCGAGTGGTAGACCACCACGATATCTGCCATACAAGAAATCCAATCCTCGGACGCCCTGCGCAGCCACAGGCCAGCCAGCGCCGCATTCATCAATCCATCCACGCCAAAGGGCCCCGCAGCGCTGCTGCGGGGCCCACTCAAGGCAGTAGCCTAACAAAAATCAGGGCATGGCCAACGCTGCCCGACCCACTCAATGGCGGCGCGCATCCACGCTCCAGCCGCCGGCACCGTGGGCGGCAAAGCCCAGCAGGCCGCCAGTCACGGCGATGTTCTTCCAGAACAGCAGCTGCTGCATCATGGCCGCGTCGGCCGGCACGCTCCAGTAGGCATGGAAGAAGAAGCTGGCCACCAGCGTGAAGAACGCCAGCACCAGGGCCGCCCAGCGCGTGCACCAGCCCAGCAGCAAGGCCAGGCCGCCGACGATCTCCACCACCAGGGCAATGGCCACGCCGATCTGCGGCATGGGCATGCCTACCGATGCGGCATAGCCCACAGTCCCGGCGAAGCCTCCGATTTTCTGAAAGCCCGCAGGCACGAACATCAGCGCGATCAGGATGCGGCCGGCCAGCGCCAGCGGGTTGCTCAGACGGTTCAACATGATGGGTACTCCTCGTGAATCTTCAGAGCGTGCTGCGCACGCTCTCAGGCTTGCAGATCGAAGACCAGGACCTCGGACTGTTCCCCGTCGTGCAGGCGCAGTCGCGGTTCATTCTCCACAAGGGCCGCATCGCCCGTTGTCAGCCGTTGCCCATTGACGCTCAGCGCGCCGCGCACCAAGTGCACATAGGTCTTGCGGCCGGCGGGCAGCTCCAGCTCGGCCTGCTCATCGCCGTCGAACAGCCCGGCATACAGCCGGGCATCGGCATGGACGCTGACCGAGCCCTCGGCGCCATCGGGCGAGGCCACCAGGCGCAGGCGGCCGCGCTTTTCATCGTCGGCAAAGGCTTTTTGCGCATAGCTGGGCGCAATGCCCGTTTCGCTGGGCAGCAGCCAGATCTGCAGGAAATGCGTGGTCTGGCCCGGCGCATGGTTGTGCTCGCTGTGGACCACGCCCGAGCCGGCGCTCATGCGCTGCACCTCGCCGGGCGAGATGGTCTGCTCGTTGCCCATGCTGTCCTTGTGCGAGAGCCGGCCTTCGAGCACGTAGCTGATGATCTCCATGTCCTTGTGGCCATGGGAGCCGAAGCCCGTGCCCGGGGCGATGTGGTCCTCGTTGATCACGCGCAGGTTGCCAAAGCCCATGTGGCGCGGATCATGGTAGCCCGCAAACGAGAAGCTGTGGTGCGAGCGCAGCCAGCCATGGTCGGCATGGCCGCGTTCCCGGGATTTGCGCAGGGCGATCATGTTTTTGTCCCTTTCCAACGTATCAGATCTTCGAAACTCTTGCGTCGATGGCTCCACTGTAGAAGCCGCTGCCGCAGGCAAGGCGCAGCAGGATTGATGGCATCATTCAAAGCTTTTGAAGCCATAACGCCCCATGCCCAGCCCCCGTGACGTGCTCACCCCCGACAGCCTGGCCATGCTCCAGGCCATTGCCGAGGCCGGCAGCTTTGCCGCCGCTGCACGCCAGCTGGGCCTGGTGCCCAGTGCCCTGACCTACCGTGTGCGCCAGATCGAAGATGCGCTGGACGTGCTGCTGTTCGACCGCCGCTCGCGCCACGCCCAGCCCACCGAGGCCGGCCGGGAGCTGCTGCGCGAGGGGGTGCGCCTGCTGCATGAGATCGACACCGTGGCGCATCGCGTGCGCCGCGTGGCCACGGGTTGGGAGCCGCACCTGACCATCGTGGTCGATGGTGCCGTGGCGCGCACGCCGATGCTGGAGCTGGTCGAGGCCTTCTACGCCATGCAGCCACCCACGCGGCTGAAGCTGCGCGACGGCATCCTCACCGGCACGCTGGAGACACTGACCTCGGGCCGGGCCGACCTGGCCATCGGCGTGGCGGTCAACTCCAGCAACGTGGCGGGCCTGCAGGCCTGCGAGCTGGGCGAGCTGGACTTTGTCTTTGCCGTGGCGCCCCACCATCCGCTGGCCACGGCGCCCGAGCCCATTACTGACGCGACGCTGCTGCAGCACCGCATCATCGCCGTGGCCGATTCAGGCCTGCGCGACAGCGCCAGCATGGGCCTGCTCAGCGGCCAGGACATCTTCACCGTGGACTCCATGCAGGCCAAGATCGAGGCCCAGGTGCGCGGCATAGGCTGCGGCTTCCTGCCCCATTTCATGGCCGATGTGTATGTGCAGGCCGGCCTGCTGGTGACGCGCCAGGTCGCCCGGCCCTCGCGCAATGTGCGCGTGCACTACGCATGGTCCGGCGCGCCGCAGCAGGTTCCGCCACGTGCGCTGCAGTGGTGGCTGCAGCAGTTGGAGAGCCCCGCCACGCGCCGCGCTCTCATGGAAAATCATCACCGACATTGAGCTGGCGCACGCCGCCGGGCGGTCTTCGCGGGTGTAGAGTGGTTACAGGTCCCGGCCTGCCACGCCACTGCGGTGCAACAGGCCGGAAAGGACATGCTTCCCGGAATCTGCCACTGCCCGCAAAGGTCTGCTCCATGAACGCTTCCCGCGCTGCCTCCAAGTCCACGGTCAAGAAAAAGGCCACCAAGCCCCCCGAAGCCTCCAAGGCGCGCCCCAAGGCCGGCGCACGCCGCATTGCCGTGATTGGCGCCGGCATGGCGGGCCTGGCCTGCGCACGCACGCTGATGCAGGCCGGCCACGATGTCCATGTCTACGAGCGGCTGCCCCAGGTGGGCGGGCGCATGCGCTCTGTCAACGCCGCGCATGGCGCCTTCGACATCGGCGCGCAGTATTTCACCGTGCGCGACAAGCGCTTCGAGCTGGCCCTGCAGACCGTGCCCGGCCTGTGCCGCCCCTGGAGCGTGAGCACGCTGCGCGTGCTGGATGCGCAGGGCCGCCAGTCCAGCGCTGCACCCGCACCCACCGAAGCCCATTGGGTGGCCACGCCCGACATGCAGGCCCTGCCGCTGGCCTGGGCCGCGCCGCTGTGGGATGCCGACCGCCTGCACCTGGGCCAGCGCGTGACCAAGCTCGAACGCCAGCCCGGATCGCATGGCTGGAGCCTGCATGTGGAGACGACCGAGCCGACCACGCAGATCCGCGCAGGCTTCGATGAAGTGATACTCGCCCTGCCCGCGCCCCAGGCGCGCCAGCTGCTGCAGACCACGCCCCTGGCCCTGTCGCTGGTGCAGGGCATGGCGGCCGTGGAAATGGCGCCCTGCTGGGCGCTGACGCTGTCCTACCCCATGGCCACCGAGGCCGGCCTGTCCACCCTGGGGCCGCAGTGGAATGCGGCCCGCACCACGCATGAGCGCGCGGTCTGGGTGGCACGAGAATCCTCCAAGCCGGGCCGCTCCCAAAGCGAACGCTGGACCGTGCTGGCCAGCCCCCAATGGTCGCAGGAGCACCGCGCCGACGACGCCCCGCGCGTGCTGGCCAAGATGCAGAAGGCCTTTGGCGAGATCACGCGCATCCGCATCCCTCCCCGCCATGCCAGCGTCTACCTCTGGCCCCATGCGCAGACCCTGTCGCCGCTGGGCCGCAGCCATTTGCGAAACAAGGATGCGGGCCTGGGCCTGTGCGGCGACTGGTGCATTGGCCGCCGCGTGGAGGATGCCTTTGTCTCGGGACTGGAAATGGCCCTGGCGTTGGTTGCAGACTGAACCAGGCCACCAGGTCCTGGCAGGGGGCGGCGCAAGGCCTTAACATCCGGCCCCGATGATTCCCGCCGCCCCTGAATCCGCCGAAACCGGCTCCGCACCCGCCCCATCCCCGTATGTCGGCCGCTTTGCGCCCTCACCCACGGGCCTGCTGCATGCCGGCTCCCTGGTGGCGGCGCTGGCCAGCTGGCTGGATGCACGCGCCCATGGCGGCCGCTGGCTGGTGCGCATCGAGGACATAGACCCTCCGCGCTGCCAGCCCGGTGCCGACACCGCCATCCTGAACCAGCTTGCCACCTGCGGCCTGCTGCCGGATGAAGAGCCCGTCTGGCAGTCCCGCCGCCACACCTTCTACGAAAGCGCACTGGAGCGGCTCAAGGCCCGCGGCCTGGCCTATCCCTGCGGCTGCACGCGCAAGGACATCGAGGCAGCCTGGGAAAACCTGGGCTGGGCCCATGAGCGCCATATGGAGCGGCCCTACCCCGGCACCTGCCGCGACGGCCTGCACGGCAAGAGCGCCCGGGCCTGGCGCTTTGCGCTGGACCGCTTCACCCGCCACGACCCCGTGCTGCACTGGCAGGACCGCCGCTTGGGCGCCCAGCAGCAGGATGTGATCCACGGCGTGGGCGACTTTGTCCTGCGCCGGGCCGACGGCCTGTGGGCCTACCAGCTCGCCGTGGTCGTCGATGACGGCCTGCAGGGCATCACCCATGTGGTGCGCGGCGCCGACCTCGCCGACAATACGCCCCGCCAGATGCTGCTGCAGCGCGCCCTGGGCATAGGTCACCCGCAGTACCTGCACACGCCTCTGGTGCTCATGCCCGACGGCGAAAAGCTTTCCAAGCAGCACGGCGCCCCTGCACTGGACCTGAGCGCCCCTGTGACCGCGCTGCGCACCGCAGCCGCCCACCTGGGACTGCCCCAGCCATCACCCCAGGCCGCATTGGGCGAAGCGCTGCAGTTCTGGGTCAGGGGCTGGCGCCATACATACAATTGAGCCCGTGAACCCAATTTCTTCCCCCCAAGCCGAGCAGTCCATGGACGGCGATACCCCGAACACCATGTCCGCTGCCCCCGGTGCGCCGCACGATTCCTCTTCGCCCTCCAAACCTGCGGCCGCCCGTACCGGCCAGCCGCCAGAGGGCGTGGCCCATCCCAAGACCATCAAGAGCTATGTGCGCCGCGCCGGCCGCACCACGACAGGCCAGGCCAAGGCCTTCGAGGAGCTGGGTCCGCGCTTCGTGCTGAACTACCAGGCCGCGCCGCTGGATGCCTCTGCCGCCTATGGCCGCCAGGCACCCCTGATCCTTGAGATCGGCTTCGGCATGGGCGAGGCCACGGCGCACATCGCGCGCGTGCGCCCCGATGACAACTTCCTGTGCTGCGAGGTGCACGAGCCCGGCGTGGGCGCCCTGCTCAAGCGCATTGGCGAGCAGGACATCTCCAACATCCGCATCCTGCAGCACGACGCCGTCGAAGTCATCGACAACATGCTGCCCGAGGCCAGCCTGGACGGCATCCACATCTTCTTCCCCGATCCCTGGCACAAGAAAAAGCACAACAAGCGCCGACTGATCCAGGAGCCTCTGGTGGCCAAGCTGGCGCGCCGGCTGCGTCCCGGTGGCTACATCCACTGCGCCACCGACTGGGAGCCCTATGCGGTGCAGATGCTGGAAGTGCTGAGCGCGGAACCCCTGCTGGCCAACACGGCCGAAGGCTATGCCGCCAAGCCCGACTACCGGCCGCTGACCAAGTTCGAGAACCGTGGCATCCGCCTGGGCCACGGCGTGTGGGATCTGGTGTTTGAGCGCCGCTGAGCCGGTCGCGCCCTCTTCCAATACAAGGCCTCGCATGCAGCCATTGCTACAGAATCTGGTCGAGATGACGGCCCACAGGGACCATCTGCGATTGGAAATCTCGGTGCTGTCCACCCTGTTCAAGCTCAATGGCGTGGTGCAGGTGCGGGCGCTGGAGCTGTTCGCCATGCCCGACGGCAGGCACTGCGTGCGTGCGCGCACCTGGAGCCAGGGCGATCAGGTTATGTCCACCGATGCCGAGGCCTTGTATGACCCGCAAAGCGTGGAGCTGGCCTCCATGCCCGCGCTGCAGCAGGCGCTGCAGCAGCGCGCCCTCATCGCCTCGGCCGTGCAGCCCGATGGCCAGCACGTGCTGTGGCTGCCGCTGTGGCGCCAGGAGACGGCCTACCACTGCCTGGAGATCACGCAGTCCACGGCCTTCTCGCCCAGCCGGCTCGATGTGATCCAGGGCATCTTTGGCGTCTATCACAACTACCAGAGCCTGCTGGACTACAGCGAACGCGATGCGCTGACCGGCCTGCTCAACCGCAAGACCTTCGACGAGCAGTTCCTGCGCCTGTCGCTGCAGGAGCCGCCGATGGCCATGCCCGGCGTGGCCACAGAAGACGTTCCCGGCCAGTGGCTGGCTGCCATCGACATCGACCATTTCAAGCGCATCAACGACCGCTTTGGCCACCTGTATGGCGACGAGGTGCTGATCCTGGTGGCCAACATCCTGCGCAGCTGCTTCGACGCCAAGGACCGTGTGTTCCGCTTCGGCGGCGAGGAATTCGTGGTGCTGCTGCGCTCGGTCAGCCTGGTCAACGCCCGCAAGGCGCTGGAGCGCCTGCGCCACGACGTGGAGAGCTACGAATTCCCCCAGGTCGGCCGCATCACCGTGAGCACGGGCTTTGCCGCCATGGGCACGGGCGCACCCGTGGAGGTGCTGGGCCATGCCGACCAGGCCCTCTACCACGCCAAGGAGCACGGCCGCAACCAGACCTGGTACTACGGCGATCTGATCACCCAGGGGCTGCTGGCACCCCAGGTGAACAGCAACGACATCGAACTGTTCTGAGCCGGCCCGGCGCCGTGCCGTTCAGGTGAGGCCGGCCACGCGCACGCAGTCGCGCCCGGCGTGCTTGGCCTCGTAGAGCATGGCATCGGCGCGCTGCAGCAGTTCCTGCGCGCTCTCGGCGCCCTGCAGTTGCGCCACGCCAAAGCTGGCCGTCGCCGCCAGCGCCAGGCCATGGACCTGTATGGGCGTGGAGCGTATGGCCTCGCGCAGCTGCCCGGCCAGCGCCCAGGCCTGGGCCGCAGCCACACCGGGCATCACGATCAGGAACTCCTCCCCGCCATAGCGCGCCATCCATTGCGCCGAAGGCTCCCGCTCCAGTGCGTGCCGGCAACGCAGCGCCACCTCGCGCAGCACGGCATCGCCTGCGGCATGGCCGTGCCTGTCATTGACCTGCTTGAAGCGGTCCACGTCCACGAACATCACGCTCAGGGCCGCACCCAGGCGCTGGCCCTGGGCGACCTCGGAGGCCAGGCGCTCGTCCATGGCGCGGCGGTTGAGGCATCCGGTCAGCGCATCGGTCAGCGACATGCGCTTGACCTCTTCCACCAGCTCCTCCAGCTGGGCCGTGCGCTGGGCCACCAGCAGGTCCAGATGCTCGATGTGGCCGCGCAGGTCATGCTGCAACTGGCCAAAGCCCTGCACCACCATGTCGATCTCGTCGCGCTGCCCGCGCCGCGCCCGCTCCAGCACCAAGGGCCTCGACAACTCATTGGGCTTGAGGTTGGCCGCAAAGCCCGCAATCTGCTGCAGCGGCTGGCGCAGCTCCCTGCGCATCACCCAGGCCACCATCAGACAGACCAGGGCCGTGAACAGCGCATAGCCCAGCAGCACGCGCAGCGTGGAGTCGCGCAGCACCTCCAGGTAGTGGCCCCGGTTCTCCCAGACCTGCAGTTCGCCCAGCGGCAGGCTGGACTGGCTGTGACGCGGTGCCGGAATGAGCATGGACACGGCGGGCGCGCGGCCATCCCTGGGCTCGCCCGCCTCGTACATCTCGCCCGTGGAGGTGACGCGCAGCTGCACATGCCCCACCAGGGGCAGCTTGCCCAGCCACTGCACCTGCTCGCGCACCAGGGCCGGCTCGATGTCCCACAGCGCGGCGGACAGCGAGATCATGCTGTTGGCCACCAGCGTCTCCATGGAGCGGCGAAACTCCTGCTGCCCCTTGCGGTACTCCCACCAGGCGTGGGCGCCGCCAAACACCAGCATGCAGGCCACGGCCAGCAGCATGATGCGCAGGATCAGCAGGGAGGCGATCGAACGGAAGCGGGGCATGGAAGGCGCTCAGCGCAGCAGGTGCTTGAGCTCGAATCCGTAGCGCCGCAGCCGGGGATTGAGGTGCTTGCTGTAGCTGCGAAAGTCCAGAGGGGCCAGCGGCGCGCTGATCCTGTGCTCGTAGCGGTCGATCTGGGACTTGTCCAGCAGCGTGAACATGGGCCGCACCTGCTCCAGCCCTTCGGAGGCGAAATCGGCGCCGTGCGCATGGTCGTAGAGCATGACCAGGGCCCAGGCGCCGGTCAGGAAATGGCCGCCCGCCAGTGCCGACAGCTCGCCCGTGCGCAGCGCCGTCATGGCGGCGGCCGATGAATTGATGGCGCTGAAGAAGGCATCACGCCCCGGCGAGCCGCCCCGCGCGCGCCAGGCCTGCATGGCGCCAAAGGCCATCTCATCGTTGCCCGCCCAGACCAGGCGAACCTCGGGATAGCGCTGGAACAGCACGGCCGCCTGCTGCTCGGCGCGTTCGCGGCGCCATTCGCCAAAGACTTCCTGCTGCAGCACCACGTCGCTGGCCTCGGCCGCCGCGCGGCGCATGCCGGCATTGCGTTCCACCGAGGAGGGCGTGGAGCGGTCCCCGGCAATGGCCACCATGTGCAGCCGGCCATCGGCCGCACGCGCCTGGCCCGATGCCCGCGCAGCGGCGAACAGTGACTTGGCGGTCAGGTAGCCGGCCTCCTCGGCGCCCGGCTCCAGGCTGCCCAGCCAGTGGCGATAGCGCTCTCGCGCCACGCCGGTCTGGCCGCGCAACGTCTCGGGCACGCCGCTGAAGGCCATGAAGCTGTCGATGCCTGCGGCCTCCAGCGTGCGCAGGATTTCAGGCGCCACGCTGTAGTCGTTGGTAAACATCACGTAGCGGGGCCGCTGCGCCTTGGGCAAGGCGGCAATCTGGCGCGCAATCTCGATGGGGCGCAGGTGGTCGCGCTGGGCATAGCGGACCTGCAGCTGCATGCCCAGGCTGCTGGCCGCGTCCTGCATGGCCTCACTGACCGTGGTCCAGTAGCGCTCGTCGGACCGGCCGGGGTTGATGAAGACCACGCTTTGCGCGGCGGCAGCGGCCGATTGCGCCAGCACGCCCATCACCCAGGCCATGTAGGTCATACGCAGCGCCCACGGCAAGACGCCCCGGTGGAGTCCACCGGGGCGTCCCGAAGAAGGGGCAGCAGGAATCATCTGCCGCGCAGCTGGGTCAGACGCGCTCTGCCACCCAGGCCTGCACACCGGCCAGCGCCGCGGGCAGGCCCGAAGCGTCCGTGCCGCCGGCCATGGCCATGTCGGGCTTGCCGCCGCCCTTGCCGCCGACCTGGCTGGCCACGAAGTTCACCAGATCGCCAGCCTTGATGCGCGAGGTCTCGGCCTTGGTCACGCCTGCGGCCAGCTGCACCTTGTCGCCATCGACGGCGGCCAGCACGATGGCTGCGGCGCCCAGCTTGTCCTTGAGCTTGTCCATGGTGTCGCGCAGGGTCTTGGCGTCGGCGCCTTCCAGCCTGGCGGCCAGCACCTTGATGCCCTTGACGTCCACGGCCTGGCCGGCCAGCTCGTCGCCCTGGCTGGAAGCGAGCTTGCCCTTGAGCGCAGCCACTTCCTTCTCCAGCGCGCGGATCTGCTCCAGCGCACCGCCGATGCGGGTGTTCAGCTCGGCCGTCGGCGCCTTCAGCGCGGCGGCGGCCTGGTCCACCGTGGATTCCAGCGATTGCAGGTAGGCCAGCGCGTTCTCGCCGGTCACCGCCTCGATGCGGCGCACGCCAGCAGCCACGCCGCCTTCGCCCACCACCTTGAACAGGCCGATGTCGCCGGTGCGCTGCACGTGGGTGCCGCCGCACAGTTCGCGGCTGCTGCCGATGTCCAGCACGCGCACGGAGTCGCCGTACTTCTCGCCGAACAGCATCATGGCGCCCGTGGCCTTGGCCGATTCGATGTCCATCACGCGCGCATCGGTGGGCGTGTTCGCCAGGATCTCGGCGTTCACGCGGCGTTCGATCTCGCGGATCTCTTCAGCGGTCACGGGCTGGTTATGGGCAAAGTCGAAGCGCGTGCGCTCGGCGTTGACCAGCGAGCCCTTTTGCTGTACGTGGTCGCCCAGCACTTCGCGCAGGGCCTTGTGCATGATGTGCGTGACCGAGTGGTTGCGCATGGTGGCGGCACGCAGCTGCGTGTCCACCTCGGCCTGCACGGCATCGCCCACCTTGAGGCTGCCGGACTCCAGCATGCCGTGGTGGCCGAACACATCGGCCTTGATCTTGAGCGTGTCCTCGACCGCAAAGCGTGCGCCCGCAGTGCTGATCACACCCTGGTCGCCCACCTGGCCGCCGGACTCGGCGTAGAAAGGCGTGGTGTCGAGCACGACCACGCCGCTCTGGCCGGCCTTGAGTTCCTGCACGGCGCTGCCTTCGGCATACAGTGCCACCACCTTGGCGGCCTCGGCCAGCTTCTGGTAGCCCGTGAAGGCATTGGCATCGCCCGTGTATTCCAGGGCGCGGTCCATCTTGAACTTGCCTGCTGCGCGGGCCTTGTTCTTCTGCTCTTCCATGGCGGTCTGGAAGCCCGCCTCGTCCACGCTCAGGCCGCGCTCGCGGCAGACGTCGTTGGTCAGGTCCAGGGGGAAGCCATAGGTGTCGTGCAGCTTGAAGGCCACGTCGCCGGGCAGCACCTTGGCGCCACCGGCCAGCGCCGCGTCCAGGATTTCCATGCCGTTGGCCAGGGTCTCGAAGAAGCGCTCTTCCTCGACCCGCAGCACTTCGGTGATGCGCGCTTCCTGCTCGCGGATCTTGGGATAGGCATCGCCCATCACGGCCACCAGGTCCTTGACCAGCTTGTGGAAGAACGGCGTCTTCTGGCCCAGCTTGTAGCCGTGGCGGATGGCGCGGCGCACGATGCGGCGCTGCACGTAGCCGCGGCCTTCGTTGGAGGGGATCACGCCATCGGCCACCAGGAAGGCGGTGGCGCGGATGTGGTCGGCGATCACCTTGAGCGAGGGGGTCTCGATGTCGGTGATGTGCGTCTCGCGCGCAGCGGCCTTGATCAGCGCCTGGAACAGGTCGATCTCGTAGTTGCTGTGCACATGCTGCAGGATGGCGGCCAGGCGCTCCAGGCCCATGCCGGTGTCCACGCAGGGCGCGGGCAGCGGCTTGACGTTGCCCTGCTCGTCCATGTCGAACTGCATGAACACGTTGTTCCAGATTTCGATGAAGCGGTCGCCGTCTTCGTCAGGGCTGCCCGGAGGGCCGCCGGCCACGTGCGCGCCGTGGTCGTAGAAGATTTCCGAGCAGGGGCCGCAGGGGCCGGTGTCGGCCATCATCCAGAAGTTGTCGCTCTTGTAGCGGCCGCCCTTGTTGTCGCCGATGCGGATCACGCGCTCGGGCGGCAGGCCGATTTCCTTGGTCCAGATGTCATAGGCCTCGTCGTCCTCGGCGTAGACCGTGGCCAGCAGGCGTTCCTTGGGCAGCTTGTAGACCTCGGTCAGCAGCTCCCAGGCCCACTTGAGCGACTCGCGCTTGAAGTAGTCGCCGAAGGACCAGTTGCCCAGCATCTCGAAGAAGGTGTGGTGGCGGGCCGTGTAGCCCACGTTTTCCAGATCGTTGTGCTTGCCGCCTGCGCGCAGGCAGGTCTGCACCGAGGTGGCGCGCTTGTAGGGGCGCTTGTCGGTGCCCAGGAACACGTCCTTGAACTGGACCATGCCCGAGTTGGTGAACATCAGCGTCGGATCGTTGCCGGGCACCAGGGGGCTCGACTCCACGATGGTGTGGCCCTTGGATGCGAAAAAGTCCAGAAAGCTCTTGCGAATGTCGGCAACGGTGAAAGTGGGTGTGCTCATGGTGTCTAGGAGTTCGGAGCGCGCACGCGGGGCGCTGCCCCTGGCGGGAGGGTGTCCCGTCGGGACCAACGCGCATTATAGGTTTGCCCCATGGTTGCAGCAGCGAGCCCTGCCTGGCCTCCATCACGCACGTGGCCAAAGAAGGCCTCTCCTCCCATTTGCCCGCCCTTGAGCACGATCTCCAACCCGTCACTGACCGGATCGCTGACATGCGCGCGCAACAGCGGCACGCGACTGGCCGGTCCACGGCGCCTGCAGCTGCGGGTGGCGCCCCATCCGGGCCGCAGGGCCGACATTCTTGCGCTGGAGAAATGGCTGGTGCAGGAGATGGGGGAGATGGCTAGCACAGGCGATCTCGCCGTTCCCTGATCCCGCTCAGACTGCGCGCGATGGGCGCCCTGGATAATCGCCAGCCGGAACCACAGCAAGCACACCATGGCGCAACCACAGACACCCGAGCCCCATTCCAGCGAACCGGCCCCCGCTGCCAGCGCCAACGGATCCGATCCGGCCAAACCGCCAACACCGCCGAAATCGCCCAAGCCGCCAAAAAGCCGCATCGTGCCCTGGCTCATCGGCCTGCCCGTGGCCTTCTTCGCTGTGCTCATGCTGGCTGGCCAGTTGCTGTCCACGCCCGAAGGCGAGGCGCGCTGGGTGGAGCGCGAAACCATCAAGATCTGCCGCAAGGAAACCGCGCGGCCAGAGGCCGAGCGCAAGACGCAGCAGTTTGAATCGGTGCAGGACTGCGACAGGCTCGAATTCGACTTCAAGCAGCGCTACGGTGAAAACCCCTGAGGCGGAGGCGCAACGAAAAAGGCCGGCAGAGCCGGCCTTTGATTTGCTGCGCCCGTTCAGTCGCGCGTCTCGATGGCGCGGTTGATGCCCAGCGCCGCCAGCGTGCACAGCGCACCCGACAGCAGATAGATCCCCAGCGCCACCAGTCCGAAGCGCGAGGACACGCCCAGGGCCACCAGCGGAGCGAATGCCGCGCCCACCAGCCAGGCCATGTCCGAGGACAGCGCGGCACCCGTGTAGCGATAGCGTGAGGGGAAGTTGGACGTCACCGTGCCTGCCGCCTGGCCATAGGACAGGCCCAGCAGGATGAAGCCGACGATGATGAACACGTTGTTCCCCATCGTTCCGCTGCCCAGCAGCCAGGGCGCCAGGAAGCTGAAGATGCCGATCAGGCAGGCCATGGTGCCCAGCGTGTTGCGCCGGCCCACACGGTCGGCCAGCCAGCCCGAGACCATGATGGCGGCAGCCGCACAGAAGGCACCCACGATCTGCACCCCGAGCACATGGGTCACCGACTGGTCCGAATACAGCGAGATCCAGGACAGCGGGAAGATGGTCACCAGGTGGAACAGCGCAAAGCTGGCCAGGGCGGCAAACGCGCCGATCACCACGTTGCGACCCTCGTCGCGCATCAGCGGCAGCACGCCCATGGGCTCCAGCTCACGCTGCTGCAGCAGTTCGGTGTAGGACTGGCCCACGACCAGGCGCAGCCGGGCAAACAGTGCCACGACGTTGATGGCAAAGGCCACGCAGAAGGGATAGCGCCAGCCCCAGCTGAGGAACTCGTCGGCTCCCACATGGGCGTAGATGAAGGCAAACAGCCCTGCCGCGAGCACGAAGCCCAGCGGCGCGCCCAACTGGCCCATCATCGAATACCAGCCGCGCCGGTTCTTGGGCGCCGACATGGCCAGCAGCGACGGCAGGCCGTCCCACGAGCCGCCCAGCGCAATGCCCTGGCCTATGCGCAGCAGCGCCAGCACGATGATGGCGTTCACCCCCGCCTGCTGGTAGCTGGGCAGGAAGGCCATGCCCACGGTGCACACGCCCAGTAGAAACAGCGCCAGCGTCAGCTTGGTCGCCCGCCCCCAGCGCCGCTGCACGGCCATGGACAGCGCCGTGCCCAGCGGCCGGGCCACGAAGGCCAGCGAGAAGATGGCGAACGACATCAGCGTGCCGTCGAGCTTGGAAAGGTAGGGAAACAGCAGTGCCGGGAAGACCAGCACGCAGGCGATGCCGAACACGAAGAAGTCGAAGTACTCCGAGGATCGCCCGATGATCACGCCGACGGCGATTTCGTTGGGCGTGACATCTTCGTGGGTGTCGGCGCGGGACAGAGATTCTTTGCTCTCATAGCTTCCGCCGGGGAAGCTTGCAGTTGTGTCGAGGCCGCTCATAGATGGATGCTCCTTGTCTCGTCTCACTGACAGCTCTGTTCTACGCCCTCGCTTGATCTGGCGCAAGGCGGTTTCCACCTCGACCGGCCTCGGTGTTTGTCCTGCTGCGCGCGACGCGAAAATGCGGCCTCCGGACCGCCAGGCACATGCCGTGCACCCGCCCAGGTAGCAGAAAGTTCCCGGGTTCTCCTTGACGTTGGACAAAATGTCCAATGGACAAATTTATACTTCGTAATACATTTGCCCGGATCTTGTAATCCGCGTTTCTATGTAAACGCGCTCTTGTTGCGCCCCTAGCATGCTAAAAATCAAGGAACTCCGTGGGCCTGCGTGGCTCACCGCGGCCGCTTTGACAGCCAGTCTCACTGGCTGCAGCAAAGCCGTCGTGCTCAACCCCGCCGGCGACATCGCCGCGCAGCAAGGCAACCTGGTGGTCACGGCCACCTTGCTGATGCTGATCATCATCATCCCGGTGATCATCCTCACGCTGCTTTTCGCCTGGAAATACCGCCAGTCGAACACCGAGGCCCACTACGACCCCGAATGGCACCACTCCACCACGCTGGAGCTGGTGATCTGGTCCGTGCCGCTGATGATCATCATCGCGCTGGGCGCCATCACCTGGATCAGCACCCACAAGCTCGACCCCTACCGTCCGCTGGACCGCGTCTCGGCCACCAAGCCGCTGAGCACCGATGTCAAGCCGCTGGAGGTGCAGGTCGTGGCCATGGACTGGAAGTGGCTGTTCTTCATCCCTGAAAAAGGCATCGCCACCGTCAACGAGCTGGCCGCTCCCGTGGATCGTCCCATCCACTTCAAGCTGACCGCCACCTCGACGATGAACTCCTTCTACGTGCCTGACCTGGCCGGCATGATCTATGCCATGCCCGGCATGCAGACCGAGCTGAACGCCGTGATCAACAAGCCCGGCGTGTTCCACGGCCTGGCATCGCACTACAGCGGCGCCGGCTTCTCGGGCATGACGTTCAAGTTCCATGGCCTGAGCAACGAAGAGTTCGATCAGTGGGTTGCCAAGGCCAAGTCCGAAGGCAAGGCCCTGACGCGCGATACCTACCTGAACCTGGTCAAGCCCAGCGAGCGCAACCCGGTCGAGCGCTTCGCCACGGTGGACGAAGGCCTGTACGACAAGGTGCTCAACCGCTGTGTCGAAGAAGGCAAGATGTGCATGCATCACATGATGGCCATCGACGCTGCCGGCGGCGAAGCCTATCTCAAGGCCGTGGGCATGAACCTGCCCCAGGATGTGTGCACGGTGCAAAACGCCGACCGCGTCGTGGCCTTCCTGGACCAGCGCGACGGCTCCGCAGCCGCTGCGCAGCAATAAGCAGTTAGCGGACGCGGACGACGGCCAGACCGCCGCCCGCTCCCATCACGACCTAAGAGACTCGATATGTCTGAACATACCTCCCCGGCACAGGCCCACTGGCTGCTGGGACGCATCACTTGGGACTCCATCCCGATGGCGCATGAGCCCATCGTGCTGGCGACCTTCATCGCCGTGGTGCTCGGCGGCCTTGCCGTGCTGGGCCTGCTCACCAAGTTCCGCCTGTGGGGCCCGCTGTGGCGCGACTGGCTGTGCAGCATCGACCACAAGAAGATCGGCATCATGTACATGATCCTCGGTCTGGTCATGCTGCTGCGCGGCTTTGCCGACGCGCTGATGATGCGCCTGCAGCAGGCCATGGCCTTCGGCGACAACCTGGGCTACCTGCCTCCGCACCACTACGACCAGATCTTCACGGCACACGGCGTGATCATGATCTTCTTCGTGGCCATGCCCTTCGTGACCGGCCTGATGAACTATCTGGTGCCGCTGCAGATCGGCGCCCGCGACGTGTCCTTCCCGTTCCTGAACAACTTCAGCTTCTGGATGACCACGGGCGGCGCCGTGCTGGTGATGATCTCGCTGTTCCTGGGCGAGTTCTCCACCTCCGGCTGGCTGGCACTGTCCAACCTGGGGGCGCAGAACCCCGGGGTCGGGCTTGACTACTACATCTGGGGATTGCAGGTGGCCGGCGTCGGCACCACGCTGTCAGGCATCAACCTGATCGTGACCATCATCAAGATGCGCGCACCCGGCATGAACCTGATGAAGATGCCCGTCTTCACCTGGACCGCCCTGTGCACCAACGCGCTGATCGTGGCCTCGTTCCCCATCCTGACCGCAGCCCTGGTGCTGATGTCGCTGGACCGCTACGTCGGCACGAACTTCTTCACGAACGAGCTGGGCGGCAACCCCATGCTGTACGTGAACCTGATCTGGATATGGGGCCACCCCGAGGTCTACATCCTGATCCTGCCCTGCTTCGGCATCTTCTCGGAGATCGTCTCCACCTTCAGCCGCAAGCGCCTGTTCGGCTACACCTCCATGGTGTACGCGACGGTGTGTATCACCATCCTGTCCTACCTGGTCTGGCTGCACCACTTCTTCACCATGGGCTCCGGCGCCAGCGTGAACACCTTCTTCGGCATCACGACGATGATCATCTCGATCCCGACGGGCGCCAAGATCTTCAACTGGCTGTTCACCATGTACCGCGGCCGCATCCGCTTCACGGTGCCGATGCTGTGGACCGTGGGCTTCATGTGCACGTTCGCCATCGGCGGCATGACCGGCGTGCTGCTGGCCGTTCCCCCGGCCGACTTCGTGCTGCACAACAGCCTGTTCCTGATCGCCCACTTCCACAACGTGATCATCGGCGGCGTGGTGTTCGGCGTGTTCGCCGGCATCAACTTCTGGTTCCCCAAGGCCTTCGGCTACAAGCTCGACGAGTTCTGGGGCAAGTGCTCGTTCTGGTTCTGGCTGGTCGGCTTCTGGGTCGCCTTCACTCCGCTGTACGTGCTGGGCCTGATGGGCGTGACACGCCGTGCCAACCACTTCGAGGACCCCTCGCTGCAGATCTGGTTCGTGATCGCCGCCCTGGGCGCCGGTCTGGTGGCACTGGGCATCGGCAGCTTCCTGATCCAGCTGGTGGTCAGCTACTTCAAGCGCGACCAGCTGCGTGACGTGACCGGCGACCCATGGGAAGGCCGCACGCTGGAGTGGGCCACCTCCTCGCCCCCTCCCCAGTACAACTTCGCCTTCACGCCCGTGGTGCATGAGATCGATGCCTGGTGGGACATGAAGAAGCACGGCTACCAGCGTCCGCTGACCGGCTTCAAGCCCGTCCACATGCCGTCCAACACCGGCGCCGGCGTCGTGATCGCAGCGCTGTCCACGGTCTTCGGCTTCGCGATGATCTGGCACATGTGGCCCCTGGCCATTGCGTCGTTCGCCGCCACCGTGCTGGCGTCGATCATCCACACGTTCAACTACAAGCGCGACTACTACATCCCCGCCGCGGAAGTCGCGGCCACGGAAGAACTGCGCACACAACAGCTGGCACGTCATGTCTGATACCCGTTACACCGCAGGCGGCGCTGCCGCCCTGGCCCCGCGCGAGTACCACCTCGCCGAGGAGCCCCATCCCGAAAACGGCACCGCTCTGGGCTTCTGGCTCTACCTGATGAGCGACTGCCTGATCTTTGCAGCGCTGTTCGCCACCTATGGCGTGCTGGGCCGCAACTACGCTGCAGGCCCCACGGGCGCCCAGCTGTTCGACCTGCCCCTGGTGGCGATGAACACGGCCTTCCTGCTGCTGTCGTCCATCACCTTCGGCTTCGCCATGCTGCAAAAGCAGCAGGGCAAGCTGGGCGGCACCCAGCTGTGGCTGGCCATCACCGGCCTGTTCGGCCTGTGCTTCCTGGGCCTGGAACTCTATGAGTTCTCCCACCTGCTGCAGGAGGGCGCAGGCCCGCAGCGCAGCGCCTTCCTGTCCTCGTTCTTCACGCTGGTGGGCACCCACGGCCTGCACGTGAGCTTCGGCCTGATCTGGCTGGTCACGCTGATGATCCAGATCAACAAGCACGGCCTGACGCACGAGAACAACCGCCGCCTGATGTGCCTGTCGATGTTCTGGCACTTCTTGGACGTGGTCTGGATCGGCGTCTTCACTTTTGTTTACCTGATGGGGGTGCTGTAAATGGCTGCACACGACATCCACGCCGGCCATGGCCACGGTCACCACGACCATCATGGCCATGACGATCACCACCACGACGCAGGCCCGCACAGCACGTTCTCGGGCTATATGTGGGGCTTCGTGCTCTCGATCATCCTGACGGCCATCCCGTTCTGGCTGGTGATGAGCAATGTCATCTCGGACCGTGCAACGGCCGTGATGGTGCTCGGCGGCTTCGCCGTGGTGCAGATCCTGGTCCACATGGTCTTCTTCCTGCACATGAACGGCAAGATCGAAGGCGGCTGGACCTTGCTGTCCACCATCTTCACGGTGGTCTTCGTGGCCATCGGCATTGCGGGCACGCTGTGGGTCATGTTCCACATGAACACCAACATGATGCCCCAGCACACCATGCCGGCCGACCCCGCCGCTCAGACGGCTCCGGCCTCGGTCACGCCTTGACCGCATCCGGAAACTCCGGGCCCTCCAGCCACGGCCGGGCCGAGCGCCGGCGGGGGCCCCCCGCGGCCGCCCGGGGGGGGGGGGGGGGGGGAGGAAGGACGCACCGAGCGC
>NZ_JACVUR010000034.1:0-70337 GCF_016516495.1 Delftia sp. S65 | reverse complement strand
CGCACCAGCGCCGCCTTCTCTGCGAGAGACCAGCGCCTGCGGCGCTGGTCCTTCACGACTACCTCGATTGACTCCGTATGCCTAGTCATATGCACAGTCCTGTTCCTATCTTCAAAGATAAGCGATAGGACGGGGCCGGGGAATCAGGGGGCTATCTCATCTTGAGCCGCGTGCTCACGGGGCAGGCGCGTTTTAAGCACCTAGCCGGTTCGCTTAACACCTACGCGAAGAGCAAGTTCCGGCAGGCGTTCTGTGCAGGCGAGGTCAGGCCGGCAACGCTCGATCTGATGCGAGTGGTTGCTCGGCGAATCAACTATCAGGCGCTGGATGATTTGCTCAGGCAAGTGAACTGGCACCAGCGCGCTGGCAGGTTCACACGCAACGGCGTGTACTTCGACACAGAGGGTAAGAACTACGACGATCACATCGCACCGACCGTCGATGCGATTGACACCTCAAACCTCGACGACTTCGACCAGCTAATCGTGCGAGTCAACCTCCAGCTGATGTCTGACCTGAACGCCGGGTACGTTCAGTTTGAGTACATCCAACCGCTGCTCAAGCGCGTTGAGTCGTCTCTGAAGAGCATGCGCCGGGTGCTCAGGATTGCGACCGCTGAGGAGGACGAGAAGGTCTTGACCGTAATCTCTTTACGCCGCTGCAACAACGAGGTCAAGAAGGTCCTTCCGCTACTGTTCGCCAAGCACTTCTACAACGCCCACAAAACGTCCGTCGTGACGCCCCCGAACCGTACGGTTCACCTTATCGTTGACGAGGCACACAACATCCTGTCCGAGCAGTCGGCGCGGGAGAGCGAGAGCTGGAAAGACTACCGGCTCGAGCTGTTTGAAGAAATCATCAAGGAGGGTCGCAAGTTCGGCATGTTCGTGACCATCGCCAGCCAGCGCCCGGCCGACATCTCGCCCACCATCGTTTCTCAGCTGCACAACTTCTTCATCCATCGACTGGTGAACGACAGAGATCTCTTTCTCGTCGACAACACAATCTCGACACTTGATGCCCTATCGCGCAGCCTCATCCCTGGGCTCTCCCCGGGCTGCTGCGTGGTGACTGGGACCGCCTTTGAGCTTCCAATGGTCATCCAAGTCGACCGTCTATCCAACGACAAACAGCCTGCCAGCGAGGACGTCGATCTAGAGGTGTTGTGGAGTTAGCCACATATAGAAAGAAAGGCAGTTGATGAAAAACCTACTGCGAAGGGCGGCGATCACGGCGTTGCTGGCAACTCTGGGATGCAGCCAGTCGCCGAGTGGGCGGTGGGAAGCGACGCAAAGCGTCGATGTTCTGCTGAAAAAAGGCGATCCACAGACGGTGGCATTTGTCCTCAACGCAGGGGACGTTTGCGCACTCGGCCAGCAGTGGAGCTTTGAAAAGGAGCTGCGTTACAAGGAAGTGATCTGCCCCCAAGGCAAGGGCTGGATCACTTCCGACACGCCGTTCAAAAAGCTGAGCGGCTGAGCTGGCAATGGGGCGAGTGCTCGCAGCGGCCCTCAGAAGCTATGCATCAACCCCGCAGTCACCCCCGTAGCCACATCCTTGTTCTGCCCGCCCTGAAACCCTCCACTCCAATGCGTACGGTCCAGTTCCGCATACAGCTTGCTGCGGCGCGAGAGCTTGTATTCCGCAAACAGCAGGGCGCGGGTGTAGCCGTCTGCGGCGCGGCCGCTGCGTTCGCGTTCCACGCGGTACAGGGCGGCGGTCAGGTCCAGCGTGCTGCGGGCGGACCAGGTGGCGCCCAGCGAGTGCACGCGCTGCACGGTGCGGCTGGTGGTGGCGTTGGTCTGGCCGTCGCTGCGCGCGGTGTTCAGCGCAAGGCGGAGGTTGTCCCATTTGTAGGAGGCGCCCAGGGTGGCGGCTTTCAGCTCCCATTGGTCTGCGGTCTTGAAGCGCTGGTAGGCGCCGGAGACGGTCCATGTCTGCGTGCCATAGGCCAGGCCCGCGCCGGCCGATGAGCGGGCGGAGCCGCCTTGCGCCGTCTCGCCAAAGCTGTACATGGCGCGGGCGGTGAGGCCGCCGAAGCGGCCCGTGTACTTGACCGAGTTGTCCAGCCGGTAGGAGCCGGTGGTGGCGCCCGCGCTGCCGTATTCCACGCCCAGGCCGTGGCTGCTGAGCGCGGCGGTGGCGATGTTGGGGTTGAAGGCGGCGAAGCGCATGCCCACGGGGTCCACGGGGCTGATGGCATCTGCCAGCAGGTTGGTCTGGCGCCCGGCCGTGACCTGGCCCCAGCTGCCGCCCAGGCCCACGATGGCCGCGCGGTCGAAGAACTTGCTGGAGTTGGCGGTGGTGCCGGTGTCCAGGTTCAGGCCGGTTTCCAGGTTGAACAGGGCGTACATGCCGCCGCCCAGGTCTTCGCGCCCGCGAAACCCGAAGCGGCTGGTGGTGTTGACGCCGCTGGACAGCGCGGCGCCCGAGGTGTTGCTGGCCGCGTTGGCGGCGGTGAGGCCGCTGGTGTAGCGCACGCCGGTATCGGCAATGCCGTAGAGCGTGATGCTGGATTGCGCAAGGGCCGACAGCGGTGCGGCGGCGAGGGTGATCAGCACCAGGGTTTTGGTGTTCATGGGTGTGGCGAGGGTGATAGGGCTGGGCAGCGGCATGCCGCAGCAGTGCCGTTGCAGCGCCGCTGAATGGACGTCGAACCGGGGAGGGGTGAAGGCCCCCTGTGTGTCGAGGGCCCTGAGGGCCCTGAGGGCCTTGAGTGCCTAGAGGGCCTTGAGGGCTCGGGGGCCTGCCGTCAGGGCTTGGCCGCCGGCTCCATGCCGGTGCTGCGCACGATGGGCGCGGCGGCGGGGGCTGCCAGGAAGCGGATCAGGTGGCGCGCCGTCTCAGGGCTCTTGGCGCCGGTGGCCACGCCTGCGGAGAAGAAGACGCGCTGCTGCACTTCATCGGGCAGGGGGCCGACGAATTCCAGTTCCTTGAACGGCAGCAGTTCGCTGACCTGCTGGAAGCCGATGTCTGCATCGCCACGCAGCACCACGGCGCCCACGCGCTCGCTGAGGATGCGGGTGGCCTTGCCCTTCATCTGCTCGGCCACGCCCAGGCGCGGGAACAGTTCGTTGGCCAGATAGGTGCCGCTGGCGCTGGCCGAGTAGGCAATGGTCTTGGCATCCAGCAGGGTTTGCTTGAGCGCGTCCACGGTGCTGATGTCGGGCTTGGGCGTGCCCTTGCGCACGCTCATGCCGATCATGGAGCGCGCCAGGTCCACGCGGCTGCCCGCTTCCACCTTGCCTTGGGCGGCCAGATTGTCCAAGGCTCCATCCGCGAGGATGACGATATCGAACTGCTCGCCCCGCGCCAGGCGGCTGGGAATGGAGTCCTGCGCATTGCCCATGGAGGCACCGCGCGAGGTGACGACCTTGTGGCCCGTGGCCTGCTCGTACAGGGGTATCAACTGGTCGTAGGCGGCAGAGAAGCCGCCCGAGGTGACCACGCGGATTTCATCTGCGGCGGCGGTGGAAGGCGCGGCAGCGCCCAGAGCCAGGCCCAGGCTGAGGGTGCCGCCCAGCAGCGCGCCCAGGGTGCGGCGGCGCAGGGTGGATGGCACGGAGGACTGCAGAGAGGACTGCTGGGGGGTGGAACGGATGGCGGTCATGGTTTGTCTCCTGGTTTTTTATGGTTGGGGGATGGCTGCCGAAGCTGCTGAGGCTGCTGAGGCAGCCGAGGGGGATCAATCGGCGGTGATTTTTCGCTCGCGGATGATGCGGCCCCACTTGGCGTGCTCGGCGGCAATGAACTGGCCCAGTTCCTCGCGGGTGCCCGGGGCGGCGGTCTGGCCGTGCTTGAGCAGGTTGTCGCGCACTTCGGGGGTGTTCAGCACCTTGACCAGCTCGGTGTTCCAGCGGTCCAGCAAGGGCTTGGGCGTCTTGGCGGATGCCACGAAGGCGTACCAGTTGGTGGCGTTGAAGCCGGGGAAGCTCTCGGCCACGGTGGGCACATTGGGCAGATAGGCGGGGCGCGTGAGGCCCGTGGTGGCCAGCGGGATCAGCTTGCCCGATTCGATGTGGGGCAGGGCCGTGGGCGGGGCTGCGTAGAAGGAGGTCACGCGGTTGCCCAGCACGTCCTGCAGCGCGGGGGCGCCGCCCTTGTAGGGCACGTGCAGGGTGTCGATCTTGGCGACATCGTTGAGCAGTTCACCGGCCAGGTGCGATGCGGAGCCGGGGCCGGTGGAGGCGAAGTCCAGCTTGCCGGGTTCGCGCTTGGCCTTGGCCACGTATTCGCCCAGGGTCTTGATGCCGGTGGCGGCAGGCACGACGAGCACGTTGGGAAAGTTCACGCCCATGGTGATGGGGGCCAGGTCCTTGAGCGGGTCGTAGCCGATCTTCATGAAGTGCGGCGCAATGGCCAGCGGGCCGATGGAGCCGAAGAGCAGCACCGAGCCGTCGGACGGGCCATTGGCCACCTGCGTGTGGGCCAGGTTGCCGCCTGCGCCGGGCTTGTTTTCCACGACCACGCTCTGGCCGATGTTCTCGCCCAGCTTCTTGGCGATGATGCGCGCGGCAATGTCGGCCGAGCCGCCTGCGGCGAAGCCGACCACCATGACCACGGGTTTCTTGGGGGGGAAGTCCTGGGCCTGGGCGGTGCCCACGGCCAGGGAAAGAAGGGCGGCCAGGGCGCCGCCTGCGATCAGTCTGCGTTGGTGCATGTCGTCTCCGTTTGTTGGTCTTGCCTGCCCGCAGGGGGCAGCGTTATCAAGGGCGCCATCCTATGCAGCGGGTGTTATTCTGTGAATTGCAACTTTTGGAAGGACTGTTGCGTGCAGCGCATCAAATTCGACATGGGGGAACTGATCGCCTTCGTGACCACGGCCGAGAAAGCCAGCTTTCGCTTGGCCGCAGAAGCGCTTTTCCTGTCGCCGCCTGCCTTGAGCCGGCGGGTGGAGCGGCTGGAGTCCGTGCTGGGCGCGCGGCTGCTGGAGCGCACCACGCGGCGTGTGGAACTGACCGAGGTGGGCCATGAGTTCCTGCAGGAGGCGCGCAGGGCCCTGGCCGGCCTGGACGAGGCCGTGCAGCGCGTGGATGACCAGCTGAAGCTGCGCCGTGGCCGGGTGACGGTTGCCTGCGTGCCTTCGGTGGCCACCAATCTGCTGCCGCCCGTGCTGAAGACCTTTGCCGTGGAGCAGCCCGATGTGCAGGTGCACGTCATCGACGAGAGCGCGCAGCAGGTGGTGGAGGCCGTGCTGCGCGGGGATGCTGACTTTGGCCTGAGCTTCACGGGCAGCCAGGAGCCGTCGCTGCGCTTTGAGGCGCTCACGCGCGAGCGCTATGTGCTGGCCATGCCGCGCAGCCACGCCTGGGCCGGGCGCAGCCAGGTGGAATGGGCCGAGCTGGCGGGCAAGCGCCTGGTCTCCGTCTCCCACAAGAGCGGCAACCGGCTGCTGCTAGACCAGGTGATGGCCGGCCTGCCAGAGCAGCCCGTGGCCTGGCACGAGTGCAACCATGTCACAGGCGCCCTGGCCCTGGTGGAAGCCGGCCTGGGCCTGGCCGCCGTGCCCCAGCTGGCCCTGCGCCAGGACCACGCCCAGGTCTGTGGCGTACCCCTGACCGCGCCCGATGTGTGGCGCACGCTGGGCCTGCTGCAAAGGCGTGATCGCGTGCTGGGGCCGGTGGCGCAGGCGTTGCGGGAGTGCCTGGTGCAGGCACACATCCTTCAAGGCTGAGCTGCAGCACGCTTTGCATATGCGGCATATCGGGCCTGCAATGCCGGCTAGTTCCTGGCTTCATTTGGCTGAATCAAGGGCGGCAAGCGCCTGTATGCCGGGATTTGCTGCGCCTATGGTGCTGGCCGTGGCAATTTTTTGCACTTTGGCGCATGAGATTTGACTGTGGGCGCAACGGCATCGCGTGCGGCCCCTGCAAACGCCCACATAACCTGAAAAATCCACAGGCGAGGCGTACGCCGGTCTGCCGCGCACAGTTGCCACTCCCATGGCAATTGCGCAAGCCCGGTGCGCCGCGTTTTCGCACGCAGGCCAGGGACTTTCTTTTCAGCAACAGCCCGTCATTGGAAATAGCCACCGAAGGCAAGCCAGGCAGCGCTTTTTTTCAGATTGCACCAATGACAACACTGCCATGAGCGAATTCACAGACAGCTCGCGTCCTTATATCGACTACACCAAGGCCTTCAACCGGCAAATGGCCAATGCCATGAACAGCCGACAGGCAGATGTACTGGTGCTCACGCCCCAGGAGTACGTAGGCATCCTGCAGGACAAGGCCCGCCGCGACCCGCGGCTGGCCGAGCGGTTGCATGGCATCCTGGCGCAAAGTGCACTGGGGCGGTACTGGCGCCAGACAGTCAGCCCCGGTGCCGAAAAGCCCGTAACCCTTCCTGCGGCATTGGCTGCAACCGACAGCTATCTGATCGCCAAGACACTGATCGCACTGGGTATTGCCGGGGCAGGTACCTACATCAAGACAACGGCCAAGGGCTCCTACATCATCATCAAAGGTCGAGCAGGCTTTCGGCATCAGTTGCTGCAGGGCACACGCTTTTTGGCCACGCACCCACGCATGATCCAGATGGGCCTGGGAATGCGTGGCCTGCAGAACGTGGCCAAGGGCGGCTTCATCCTGAGCATCGTTGTTTCCACTGCCGTCGAGACGCTGGACTTCATCT
This sequence comes from Delftia sp. S65, assembly GCF_016516495.1. Lineage (NCBI taxonomy): Bacteria > Pseudomonadati > Pseudomonadota > Betaproteobacteria > Burkholderiales > Comamonadaceae > Delftia > Delftia sp. S65. The sequence goes on along the minus strand of NZ_JACVUR010000034.1, from coordinate 63,704 downwards.
TCAATGACGAGAAGACCATGCATGATCTGGTGGGCGGGATTGGGGTGGAAGCGGTGAAGGCAGGGCTGGCGACCTCGATAGGACTTATAGCTGGATTCATGGTGCCGATAGTCACGGCTGTCGCAGTTGCTCCTTTGTTTACCATGGCTGTGGTTGTATTTGTTTCTGGAATTGCCTTGAATATGATGGACAGGAAATTCAAAATAAAGGAGAGAGTTGTTGATTCCCTGAAAAGTATTCCTGGGGGAACCGATGTCGGGCTGTATTTGTTGAAATCCGATGAGTGCAAGCCGCTCGGAGCGCCTGACTTAAATTTGAACATGGTTTCTTATAGAATCAAATGAATGATAAAAAATGCATGATTTAAAAAGAATTCGTGGGATGATCATTTGGGTAATACCGTTTTGCATCGGTCTCTTGTTGATGGGGTTGTGGGTTTTGGATGTTGGTTTGATTTCTGCAATAGAGGAAATTTCGGAGAGATCGGCGATGGTAAGAATAACTCCCGGAGCACCTCTGTCAATTTACATCATCATCATTTCAATCATTGTGGCTATTGGTTCAGTGCTTAAAGCCATTCCATGCGGTGCTTCGGTGGCGAAAATTATTGACCGCATTTTTTGCATGAGCAATATATTTGGAGCCTCCTTGATTGCTGTTTGTATTTTTGTGGTTACTCCGCTGCAATACTACGCTATGCCAAAAATGGGTTATGTGCGTTGCAATATTTTGGAAGATCACCCCAATATGTATTTCACTGATTGGGTCAAAAAACCAGAATGGTGCGTGCGTGGAAAAAGTAGGGAGTGGGTCAGGGAGCAGGCCGCGGTTGGCAGATAAGAAGAGGCTCTGAGCAAGCATTCAGTACTGGCCCCAGCAAGACGGGTGCGCTGGAGGCCTATGGCAAGCAGACCCAGGCCGGGTTGCTGATGGGACTGGAGTACGCCACGGGCGGCAGCATGGGAAGCTGGTGGTGATCGAGAAGGACGACCAGAGCAAGCTCGACTTGGGCAAGAGCCTGCTGGCCACGGCGTATTCCGATGACAAGGCCGATGGGTAAGAGGGGCGGGATCACGCCTGATCATGAGTGTGGCTCATGCATCTGTGAATTAAAACCATTTTACTTCATCGATTTGCATCCATACCATTCGCTCCCATTGTTCGTTTGCATTTGGGAAGCAGTCATGGTCAACACCACACCCTCGGATCGCATGGATGCCAGAGCCGGCTCTTGCGCTGAACTTGGCCATCTCGCGTGAAAGCAGCCATGTCACGTCCGCTCCGTCTGGTCGCCGTTTCCGGTGGACTGCAACGCCCCTCCAAATCTGCCGCCCTGGCAGAGCATCTGTCTGATCTGATCGCCGACGAAGTTCCGTGCGAACAACGCCTGGTGGAACTGGGCCAGCTTGCGCCGCAGCTTGCCGGCGCGGTGTGGCGCTCGCAGTTGCCCGAGAGGGTGGAGCGTGAGCTTGCGGCGGTGGAGCAGGCGGATGTGCTGGTGGTGGCCACCCCGGTCTTTCGTGGCGCCTACACCGGGCTGTTCAAGCACTTCTTCGACTTCGTCCACCAGGACGCCTTGATCGACAAGCCCGTGCTGCTGGCGGCCACCGGTGGCAGTGAGCGCCATGCCCTGGTGATCGACCACCAGCTGCGGCCGCTGTTCAGCTTCTTCCAGGCGCGCACGCTGCCGCTGGGCGTTTACGCGACCGACAAGGATTTCGTGGACTACCGCCTGCACGACGAGGCCCTGATACAGCGGGCCGCGCTGGCGGTGCAACGGGCATTGCCGCTGGTCGAGCTGATGCACCGCGCCAGGCCCTGCCTGGCCGAGGAAATGGCTGCGGCCTGAATCAACCCACGTTTTTTTATTTCTAAATCAGGTCATTGGATCACCATGAACGCAGAACTGCACTTCAGCCTCAAGAGCATCCGTTTCGATGAGAACTATCACCCATCGGACAGCACGCGCATTACCACCAACTTTGCCAATCTGGCCCGGGGAGCGAGCCGGCAACAGAACCTGCGCCATACGCTGAGGATGATTGACAACCGCTTCAATGACCTGGCGCATTGGGACAATCCGACGGGAGACCGCTATTCAGTCGAGCTGGACATCATCTCCGTGGAGATGGGCATGGGTGCCGAGATGGGAAGTGGCGTATTTCCGTTGATCGAGATATTGAAGACCAGCATTCTCGACAGAAGATCGAACAAGCGCATAGCCGGCATTGCAGGGAATAATTTTTCTTCCTACGTGCGTGACTATGACTTCAGTGTTCTGCTGCCGGAATACAACATCAACCGCCAGGAGTTCAGCACGCCGGACGATTTTGGCGACCTGCATGGCAAGCTGTTCAAGCAGTTCGCCCGTTCGAGCACGTACAGGGAGCACTTCAACAAGCCCCCGGTCATCTGCATCAGCGCCTCTACCAGCAAGACCTATCAGCGCACCGGAAACCAGCATCCCGTACTGGGTGCCGAGTATCAGCAAAATGAGCTTTCATCGACGGACCGGTATTTCGGGAAGATGGGAATGCAGGTTCGATTCTTCATGCCGCCCAATAGCGTGGCACCCCTGGCCTTCTATTTTCAGGGCGACCTGCTGGCCGACTACACGAATCTTGAGTTGATCGGCACCATCAGCACCATGGAAACCTTCCAGAAGATTTACCGCCCCGAGATCTACAACGCCAATTGCGCGGCAGGAAAAATCTATCAGCCGAGCCTGAAGAACCACGATTACTCGTTGACGCAGATTGTCTATGACCGTGAAGAGCGCAGCCAGCTGGCAGTCAAGCAGGGCAGGTTTGCGCAGGAGCATTTCATCAAGCCGTACAGGAATGTTCTTGAGCAGTGGGCTGCCGATTGCGTGCTCTGACCGGCCAGACAGACAGACAGACAGACAGACCATTTTTCATTGATTGCACAGCGGCTTGGGACAACGCTCCTGAAGTACGCTGGCACCACCCCTCTTTGCCTTGAAGGAATTCTCCGATGTTTGAAACCTCTATCGCCGGCAGCCTGCCCAAGCCAGCCTGGCTGGCCGAAACCAACAAGCTCTGGCCCCAGTGGCAGGCCGAGGGCGATGCGCTTCGCCAGGCCAAGGCCGATGCAACCCTGCTGTGGATCAAGGCCCAGGAAGATGCAGGCCTGGACATCGTGTGCGACGGCGAGCAGTCGCGCCAGCATTTCGTGCATGGCTTTCTGGAGCAGGTGGAGGGCATCGACTTCGACAACAAGGTGAAGATGGGCATCCGCGACAACCGCTACGACGCGATGGTGCCGCAGGTGGTTGCCGCCCTGCGCCTGAAGGGCCGCGTGCATGCCTTCGAGGCGCAACTGGCGCGTGCGCACACCAGGAAGAAGCTGAAGTTCACGCTGCCCGGCCCGATGACCATCGTCGATACCGTGGCGGACCGCTTCTATGGCGACAAGGTCAAGATGGCCTTTGCATTCGCCGAGCTGCTCAACCAGGAGGCCCTGGCGCTGCAGGCCGACGGCGTGGACATCATCCAGTTCGACGAGCCCGCCTTCAATGTCTACATGAAGGATGCCGCCGACTGGGGCGTGCAGGCGCTGGAGCGCGCTGCGCAGGGCCTGACCTGCACGACGGCCGTGCATATCTGCTACGGCTACGGGATCAAGGCCAATACGGACTGGAAGAGCACGCTGGGCGAGGAATGGCGCCAGTACGAGACGGTGTTTCCCGCGCTGGCCAGGAGCCGCATCGACCAGGTGAGCCTGGAATGCATCCACTCCCACGTGCCGCCCGACCTGATGAGGCTGCTGGCCGGCAAGGACGTGATGGTCGGCGTGATCGATGTGGCCAGCGACGTGGTGGAGACACCCGAGGAGGTGGCGGACACCATCGGCCGGGCGCTGGAGTTCGTGCCGAAGGAGCGGCTGTTCCCCTGCACGAACTGCGGCCTGGCGCCCATGGGCCGGGACGTGGCGTGGCGCAAGCTGAAGGCGCTGGCAGAAGGCACGAAGCTGGCAAAGGAGCGGCTCGCCAAGGCCTGATGCCCTGCGTGGCCACGCACAGGGGAAGATGCCAGGGGTGCCAGGGGTGCCAGGGGTTCCAGGGGTTCATGGTTTGCCCTGTATCGGATTCAGGCAACTGTCTGAAGTCAAGACACTGAATCTGTTCAATAGTCGGGCACTCGCTGCCCGTGCTCTGCCCGCGCCCGCCATGGCGCCCGTCATTGCGCCTCCTTGGCCCGCCTGGGCCCGCCTGGCACAAAGCATGCATGGTCCCTCCCCACAAAAGCAGCGGGCGCCAGCCCAGCCGCCAACCCAAGGAGACAAACCATGCAACGCCGCCCCTTCCTGCATTCCGCCCTCGCACTCTCCGCCATGGCCACCGTGGCCGCTGCGGCTCCTGCCGCCATGGCCCAGCAGGGCGAGATCCGCATTGCCCACGTCTACAGCAAGACCGGCGCGCTGGAGGCCTATGGCAAGCAGACCCAGGCCGGGTTGCTGATGGGGCTGGAGTACGCCACGGGCGGCAGCATGGCGGTGAATGGCAAAAAGCTGGTGGTGATCGAGAAGGACGACCAGGGCAAGCCCGACCTGGGCAAGAGCCTGCTGGCCACGGCGTATTCCGATGACAAGGCCGATCTGGCCGTGGGGCCCACGTCGTCCGGCGTGGCGCTGGCCATGCTGCCGGTGGCCGAGGAGTACAAGAAGATTTTGCTGGTGGAGCCGGCCGTGGCCGATTCGATCACGGGCGACAAGTGGAACAAGTACATCTTCCGCACGGGCCGCAACTCCAGCCAGGACGCCATCAGCAATGCGGTGGCCATCGACAAGGCGGGCGTGACGATTGCCACGCTGGCCCAGGACAACGCCTTCGGCCGCGACGGGGTGAAGGCCTTCAAGGACGCCATCAAGAAGGGCAAGCTGGCGCATGAGGAGTACCTGCCTGCCGCCACCACGGATTTCACGGCCGGGGCGCAGCGGCTGATCGACAAGCTCAAGGACCAGCCGGGCAGGAAGATCATCTGGATCGTTTGGGCCGGGGCGGGCAATCCGTTCAAGATCGCAGACATGGATCTCAAGCGCTACGGGATCGAGATCGCCACGGGCGGCAACATCCTGCCCGCCATGGCAGCCTACAAGAATCTGCCGGGCATGGAGGGCGCCACGTACTACTACTACGGCATTCCCAAGAACCCGGTGAACGAGGCGCTGGTGTCCATGCACTACAAGCAGTACAAGACGCCGCCGGATTTCTTCACGGCCGGCGGCTTCTCTGCGGCCATGGCCATCGTGACGGCGCTCAAGAAGACAGGTGGAGACACCAAGACCAACACGCTGATCAAGGCCATGGAGGGCATGAGCTTCGACACGCCCAAGGGCCAGATGACCTTCCGCAAGGAAGACCACCAGGCCCTGCAGAGCATGTACCACTTCAAGATCCGCGTGGACCCGGCGCTGGCCTGGGGCGTGCCCGAGCTGGTGCGCGAGATCAAGCCCGAGGAGATGCAGGTCCCCATCCGCAACGGCCGCTGAGCAATGTTGCGCACAGAGGATCTGACCATCCGCTTCGGGGGCCATGTGGCCGTCAACGGCGTGAGCTGCGCTTTCGAGCCGGGCACGCTGACGGCCATCGTGGGTCCCAACGGCGCGGGCAAGACCACGTATTTCAACCTGATCTCGGGGCAGCTCAAGGCCACGGCAGGGCGCGTGCTGCTGGGCGGGCGCGAGCTGACGGGGCTGGCCCCTTCGGCGCGCACGCGCGCCGGGCTGGGGCGGGCGTTCCAGCTCACCAATCTGTTCCCGCACCTGAGCGTGCTGGAGAACGTGCGCCTGGCCGTGCAGGCGCGCGACGAGGGGCCGCACCGGCGCGGCCTGAACCTGTGGAGCATCTGGAGCGACCACCGCGCGCTCACGCAGCGGGCGCTGCACATCCTCGACCAGGTGGCCCTGTCCGCCCGGCGCGACGAGGCCGTGGCCGCGCTGCCGCATGGCGACCAGCGCAAGCTGGAGGTGGCCTTGCTGATGGCGCTGGAACCCCTGGTCTATATGTTCGACGAGCCCACGGCGGGCATGAGCCATGACGAGGCGCCGGTGATCCTGGACCTGATACGCAAGCTCAAGCAGGACCGCAGCAAGATCATCCTGCTGGTGGAGCACAAGATGGATGTGGTGCGCGAGCTGGCCGACCGCATCATCGTGCTGACCAATGGCACGCTGGTGGCCGATGGGCCGCCGGCCGAAGTCATTGCCTCGCCTGTGGTGCAGCAGGCCTACCTGGGTGTGATGCCGGAGCAGGGCGCCGTGAAGGAGGCCGCATGACGCTCGACCACAGTTCCCACCCCAACCTGCTCGAACTGTCGGGCGTGCACACGCATATCGGGGCCTATCACATCCTGCATGGCGTGGACCTGGCCGTGCCGCGCGGGCAGCTGACCATGCTGCTGGGGCGCAATGGCGCGGGCAAGACGACCACGCTGCGCACCATCATGGGCCTGTGGCGGGCCAGCCAGGGGCGCATCGCCTTTGGCGGGGCCGACATCACGGCCCTGCCCACGCCGACGATCGCGCGGCTGAACATTGCCTATGTGCCCGAGAACATGGGCATCTTCGCGGACCTGACGGTGCAGGAAAACCTGCTGCTGGCCGCGCGTGGCGCCTCGCGCGCCGACCGCATGGACGCGCAGCGGCTGCAGTGGATCTTCGGCATGTTCCCGGCCGTGGAGAAGTTCTGGAACCACCCGGCCGGCAAGCTGTCGGGCGGGCAAAAGCAGATGGTGGCGGTGGCGCGCGCCATCGTGGAGCCGCGCGACCTGCTGATCGTGGACGAGCCCAGCAAGGGCCTGGCACCGGCCATCATCGAGAACATGATCGCGGCCTTCGCCCAGCTCAAGGCGGGCGGCACGACGATTGTGCTGGTGGAGCAGAACCTGGGCTTTGCGCGCCGCCTGGGCGACCGCGTGGCGGTGATGGACAACGGCCGCGTGGTGCACGCGGGCGGCATGGCCGAGTTCTCGGCAGACGCGGAGTTGCAGCAGTCGCTGCTGGGGCTTTCGCTATGAACAAGCTGAACAGGCTGAACAAGCTGGATGTGGATTTCAAGCCGCTGCTGCTGGTGCCGGTGCTGGCCCTGGTGGCGCTGCCGCTGGTGGGCTCGGGCTCGACCTGGCTGACGCTGACGGTGGCGGGGCTGGCCATGGGGATGATCGTGTTCATCATCGCCTCGGGGCTGACGCTGGTGTTCGGGCTGATGGACGTGCTGAACTTCGGCCACGGCGTGTTCATCGCGCTGGGGGCCTTCGTGGCCACCAGCGTGCTGGGCGCCATGGGCGACTGGACGGGCTCCGAGCAGCTGTGGCGCAACCTGCTGGCCGTGCTGCCGGCCATGGTGGTGGCCATGCTGGTGGCGGGCGCCATCGGGCTGGCGTTCGAGCGCTTCATCGTGCGGCCCGTGTACGGCCAGCATCTCAAGCAGATCCTGATCACCATGGGCGGCATGATCATCGGCGAGGAACTGATCAAGCTCATCTGGGGCCCGCAGCAGATTCCGCTGCCGCTGCCCCAGGGCATGAAGGGCGCCTGGCTGCTGGGCGATGCCGCCGTGGAGAAGTACCGCGTGGTGGCCGTGCTGGTGGGGCTGGCGGTGTTTGCCCTGCTGGCCTGGACGCTGTCGCGCACCAAGATCGGCCTGCTGATCCGCGCGGGCGTGCAGGACCGCGAGATGGTGGAGGCCCTGGGCTACCGCGTGCGCCGCCTGTTCGTGGGCGTGTTCGTGGCGGGCTCGGCCCTGGCCGGGCTGGGCGGGGTGATGTGGGGCATGTACCAGCAGAGCGTGGTGCCGCAGATGGGCGCGCAGGTCAATGTGCTGATCTTCATCGTGATCATCATCGGCGGGCTGGGCAGCACGGGCGGGGCGCTGATCGGCGCGCTGCTGGTGGGGCTGATGGCCAACTACACGGGGTTCCTGGTGCCCAAGGTGGCGCTGTTTTCCAACATTGCGTTGATGGTGGCCATCCTCTTGTGGCGGCCTCAGGGCGTCTATCCCGTAGCGAACCGCTGAAGGAGTGATCGACATGCTCAACCGATTGCTTTCCGGCGACCTGCCGCGCAGCCGCGTGCTGGCGGTGCTGCTGCTGTTGATTTTCCTGGGGCTGGCGGCGGCGCCGTTCGTGTTCCCTGGCGTGAAGGCGCTGAACGTGGCGGCCAAGGTGCTGATCTTCGTGGTGCTGGTGGCCAGCTTCGATCTGCTGCTGGGTTACACCGGCATCGTGAGCTTTGCGCACACCATGTTCTTCGGCATTGGCGCCTATGGCGTGGCGATTGCATCGTCGCGCATGGGCGCGGGCTGGGGTGCGCTGGCGCTGGGCCTGGGCGCGGCGCTGCTGGTGTCGCTGCTGCTGTCGCTGGCCATCGGCCTGTTCTCGCTGCGGGTGCGCGCCATCTTCTTTGCCATGATCACGCTGGCCGTGGCGGCGGCGTTCCAGACGCTGGCCTCCCAACTGTCGGAATGGACGGGCGGGGAGGACGGGCTGAGCTTCAAGCTGCCCGAGTGGCTGTCGCCCAGCTTCGAGCCCTTCGAGAACGAGGTGCTGGGCGTGCTGATCGACGGGCGCATCATCACCTACTACCTGCTGTTCGTGCTGGCCGTGGCGCTGGTGCTGGCGCTGCTGCGCATCGTCAATTCCCCGTTCGGCCGCGTGCTGCAGGCCATCCGCGAGAACGAGTTCCGCGCCGAGGCCATCGGCTACCGGGTGGTGGTGTACCGCACCCTGTCCAGCGTGCTGTCGGCCCTGTTCGCCTGTGTGGCCGGTGCCATGCTGGCGCTGTGGCTGCGCTATAACGGGCCAGATACCTCGCTGTCGTTCGAGATCATGATGGACTGCCTGCTGATCGTGGTGATCGGCGGCATGGGCACCATCTATGGCGCGGCGATCGGCTCGGTGCTGTTCCTCATCGCCCAGAGCTATCTGCAGGACCTGCTGCGCGTGGCCAGCGAGGCCGCGCACAGCCTGCCCTGGCTGGCCGCGCTGCTGTCGCCCGACCGCTGGCTGCTGTGGCTGGGCGTGCTGTTTGTGTTGTCGGTCTACTATTTCCCCACGGGCGTCGTGGGGCGTCTGCGTTCTTCCCGCGCCGGAGCCTGACCAGGGCCCCTGGCGCATTCGTGCATCAGAGAACTATCACAAGGAGATGGGCATGTTGAAGCGTGAAGAGATGGTGTCGTCGATTCCTGCAACCCCCTGGCGCTGGGCCTTCACGGCGCTGGCGGCCGCCGCGCTGGCAGCCTGCGGCAGCGGCGAGCATGAGCCCAGCAACGATCTGCCCAAGGGCTTTACCGAGCTGGGCGCCACGGTGTATCCGGCCACGGCCACCGGCACGGGCGCCACGGCAGCCACGCAGGACTTGCTGACGGGCGGCCTGGGCAAGACCGGCCTGGGCGCCGCTGCCGCGCCCCTGTACGCGGACCCTGCCAATCCCACGGCGGCGGAGCTGCGGCGCAATGCGCTGTACTCCAACTACCGGGGCATCCTGGACCCCACGGCGGGCGGCGGCTACGGCGCGCTGTACGGCCCCAACATCACGGCAGACGGGCAGGTGACTGCGGGCGAAGGGCTGATCCCCGGGCGCGAGTACCTGGCCGTGCTGGACGACGGCACGGGCCGCAAGCAGACCATGGTGGCCGTGCAGGTGCCGGACAGCTTTGACCGCAACCGGCCCTGCATCGTGCTGGGCCCGTCCTCTGGCTCGCGCGGCGTGTATGGCGCCATCGGCACGGCGGGCGAGTGGGGCCTGAAGAAGGGCTGCGCCGTGGCGCTGACCGATGCGGGCAAGGGCGTGGGCCTGCACAACCTCAGCGACGACACCGTCAACAAGCTGGACGGCACGCGCGCCACGCGCACGGACGCCGGCAGCCTGTCCTTCTTTGCCGCACGGCTGACCGATGCGGCGCGTGCCGCCTACAACGCTGCGTTTCCCAACCGCATTGCCATCAAGCACGCGCATTCCCAGCAGAACCCTGAAAAGGACTGGGGCAACGACACGCTGGCCGCGGCCCGCTATGCGCTGTACGTGCTCAATGCCCGCTATGGCACCACGCAGGACCCCGTGCCCTTCGGCAAGGACAACACGCTGGTGCTGGCGGGCTCGGCCTCCAACGGCGGCGCGGCCGTGCTGCGCGCGGCCGAGCTGGATGCAGACGGCCTGATCGACGGCGTGGTGGCCTCCGAACCCGTGACCGAGATGCCCACGCGCCAGGGCTACACGATTGCCGTGGGCAGTGCGACCATGCCCAACCCGGGCCGCACGCTGGCCGAGTACACCACCTACGGCAACATCTACCAGCCCTGCGCGGCGCTGGCGCCCGATGCGGCGCTGACCGAGACATCCATCTTCAACTACATAGGCCTCACCGCCATGACGGCGCGGGCCGAGGCACGCTGCACCAGCCTGGCCGCCAAGGGCCTGGTCATTGGCGCCACCACGGCCGACCGCGCCGCCAATGCGCTGAGCAAGCTGCGCCTGTACGGCTGGACGCGTGACCACGACCGCATGCACAACGCCCACTACGCGCTGGGCAACGGCCCCATCCTGTCTGCCATGTACACCATGGCCTATGGCCGGTTTGGCGTGGATGCCAACCTGTGCCGCACCAGCTTTGCGGCCGCCAATGCAACGGGCGACGTGGTGCCCGCCACGGGGGCCGCGCTGGCTCAGAGCTTTGCCACGGCCAATGGCACGGCCAACGGCACGCCCGCCACGGTGGTCTACAACGACTCGGTGGGCGGGGCCAAGGCCTGGCAGTTTGCCGTGTCGCCCTCCACGCGCGTGGCCGACCTGGGCCTGGACAACGCGCTGTGCCAGCACGCGCTGGTGACGGGCTTCGATCCGGTGACCGGCTTCAATCTCTCCGAAAGCAGCGTGCCCACGCGTGCCCAGAGCGACGCCGTGCGCGCCGGCATCAACGAGGTGCTGCACACCGCCAAGCTGCGCGGCAAGCCCACCATCATCGTGGCGGGCCGCAGCGATGCGCTGGTGCCGGTCAACCACAATGCGCGCGCCTACACGGTGCTCAACCGGGGGCTGGACGGCAGCAACACGCGGCTGCGCTATATCGAGGTGGTGAATGCCCAGCACTTCGATGCCTTCCTGCCGTTCTCGGGCTTCGACACGCGCTTCGTGCCGCTGCATCCGTACTTCAACCAGGCCATGGATGCCGTGTGGGCCAACCTGCGCAGCAGCACCGCGCTGCCCGCCAGCCAGGTGGTGCGCACCACGCCGCGCGGCGGCCAGCCGGGCGCGGCGCCCGCCATCACGGCGGCCCAGGTGCCGCCCTTCGTGGCGCGGCCCAGCACGGCCAACACCATCGAGGTCAGCGACGGGCTGATCCGCATTCCTGAGTGAGCCAGGCCCTGGAGCGGCCGGCGGCCACGGCGGCCGGCCGCTCCTGCACAGCAGAGATTTCTCCCATGGCTTCCAAAGCATCTTCCTCATCCGCGCCCGCACCCGCTTCCTGCTACACGCAATGCGCGGGCTACGAGATCCACTACATGGACTGGCAGCCCGCGCCCGATGTGGCTCCAGCGGGAACCGTCGTCGCCTGGCACGGGCTGGCACGCACGGGGCGCGACATGGATGCACTGGCGCAGTTCCTGGCAGGCCAGGGCTGGCGCGTGATCTGCCCCGACACGCCGGGCCGGGGCCTGAGCCAGTGGAGCCGCGCGCCGCGCGAGGAATACCGGCTGGGCTTCTACGCCCGCATTGCGCGCGGGCTGTTCGATGCGCTGGGGCTGGAGCGCGCGCATTGGGTGGGCACGTCCATGGGCGGGGCGATCGGCACGGTCTGCGCCTCGGGCCTGTTCGAGCCGTCACTGCGCGCACGCATTGCGACGCTGGTGCTCAATGACAATGCGCCGCAGCTGGCCGAGTCGGCGCTGGCGCGCATCAGGTCCTATGCGGGCCAGCCCCCGGCCTTCGATACGGTGGGCGAGCTGGAGACCTTCTTTCGCCAGGCCTACCGGCCCTACGGCTGGTTAAGCGACTCCGAGTGGCGCAAGCTCACCGAAACCAGCGTGCGCCGCCTGCCCGATGGGCGCGTCACGCCGCACTACGACCCGGCCATGATCGAGCAGTTCACGGCCCATGAGGACGACTACGGCATCTGGCCGCACTACGACGCCCTGCAGATTCCCGTGCTGCTGCTGCGGGGCGTGGACTCGGACCTGGTGCTGCCCGAGGTGGCCCGGGAAATGACCACGCGCGGCCCCGGCGCGCGCGGCCTGCTGCACTGGCAGGAGGTGCCCGGCTGCGGCCATGCGCCGGCGCTGAACGTGCCCGCGCACTGGCAATGGGTGCTGGAGCATCTGCAGCGCGGCTGAGCATCAACCCGGGCCGGGCGCGGATGTTGCTGCCGCGCTAGCATTTGCGACGGGTGCAGCCTCGCCTTCTTTTCGGGCGCGGGCACCGTCTGGGCAAGAGAGGCCTGACATGGGTTTTCTGGTGGAGCTGATCCGCGAGTACGGCTTCGGCATCGTCTTTCTCAATGTGTTCGTCGAGCAACTGGGTGCGCCGATTCCGGCCTACCCGGTGCTTGTCGTGACCGGCGCGCTGGAAGGCGCTGACTGGGTGCGCCTGCTGTGGCTGGTGGCCGTGGCCGTGAGCGCGGCGCTGATTGCCGACCTGTTCTGGTACCAGGCCGGCAAGGCCTACGGGCACCGGGTGCTGGGCCGCATCTGCCGCATCTCGCTGTCGCCCGATGCCTGCATCCGCCAGACCGAGACCGTCTATGGCCGCTGGGGCGCAAGGTCGCTGCTGGTGGCCAAGTTCGTGCCGGGGTTTGCCTCCATCGCCAGCGCGCTGGCTGGCGTCATGGGCACGCCGCTGCGCAGCTTCGTGCTGTATGACGGGCTGGGCGCGCTGATCTGGGTGGGCTCGGCCGTGTACCTGGGCTCGCTGTTCAGCTCCACGGTGGAAGACCTGCTGGGCGTGCTCACGGCGCTGGGCCAGTGGGGCCTGTTGCTGCTGGGCGTGGCGCTGGGGCTGTTCATCGTGCGCAAGTGGTGGCAGCGCCATCGCATGGTGCGTTCATTGCGCATGCCGCGCATGTCGGTGCGCGAACTGGCGGGCCTGCATGCCCAGGGCATGGAGCCCACGGTGATCGATGTGCGCGCTCTGCCGCAGTACCGCCAGGGCCATATCCCCGGCGCCCAGTCCTGGGAACTGCGCCCGCGCGATGGCGGCGAGTCGCATGCGCACCTGCTGCCCCAGCACGACCATCCCCACGGGCTGGTGATCTACTGCGACTGCCCCAACGAGATATCCGCCGCCCGCCTGGCGCGCCAGCTGCAGCGCGCCGGCTTTGCCAACGTGCGCCCGCTGGTGGGCGGCCTCAAGGCCTGGCAGGCGGCTGGCTTCGACGTGGAGACCGCGCCGCTGCCCGTGACGGCCAACGCGGACGAGGGGCCGGCGCCCAGCGTGCCCTGACCTTGACCTTGACCTTGGCCTTGCCTTGACCTATTTGCCCGCCGGCATCGAGCAGTGCCCGCCTTGCGTGGCCTTGCCCGAGCCGGCCGCGATCAGCGGCGCCTCGAAGCGCAGGTCCACGGGCGGCGAGTGCAGGTGGTCCCAGGCCAGGAAGAGGACGAGCACGGCCCAGAAGACCGCGCGCAGGGTGTTTTGCTGTGTCATGGCGGGTCCTGTCAGAAATTGAAGTGGCGGCGGATGCGCAGGCCGGAGATGGTGCCGGCAAAGGCCAGCGGCACCCAGATCCAGCCGTGGATGCTGCCCGTGGAGATGCCCGAGAGCATGGCGCCCACGTTGCAGCCGAAGGCCAGGCGCGAGCTGTAGCCCAGCACCAGGCCGGCCACCAGGGCCACCATCCATTGCGTGCCCGTGAGCGGCTTGGCATTGACGGGCTTGGCGGCAGCCACCCACAGGGCGCCGCCCAGGATGCCGATGTTGGTGATGCTGGTCACGTCCAGCAGCACTGTTTCTTGCAGGCGCGCGGCGTTGCCGGGCTGGCTCCAGAACCAGTTGCCGGCCAGGTCCACGGCGCCTGTGGCGTTGGCGATCTTGGCGGCCCACAGGCCGAAGCCGTAGACCACGCCCCAGGGCTGGCCCGCAATGACGAGGTTGAGCGTGGCCAGCACGGCCAGCAGCACCGCGCCCACCACCCACTTGCGCACGAACAGCGGCTTGGCCGGGCGCTTGAGCGCCACATTGGCGCCACGCACATACCAGGCCACGCCCAGCGCAACCACGGCCAGCGCCGCCAGCGTGGCCAGCAGGGCAGGGGCCCAGCCCCAGGCCGTGACCAGGCCCACGGGCTGGGTGTTGCCCAGGTCCAGCCACCAGCCCAGGTGCAGGCTGCCCAGGAAGCTGCCGATGGCAAACACGGGCAGGATGGCCGCATTCATGGGAATGCCCATGCCGGCCTTGTACAGCGTGCCGCTGCCGCAGCCGTCCGCGATCTGCATGCACAGGCCGAAGACAAAGGCGCCCACCAGCAGGCTGATGCTGGGCGGGCCCAGGGCGGCCGTGAGTTCGGGATAGTGGCCCAGCAGCGGCATGGCCAGCGCGGCGGCCAACGCCAGCAGCAGCAACTGGCCGAAGACGCCGCTGGCGTCCTTGTCCTCGATCAGCATGCGCCAGCCCGTGGTGAAGCCGAAGCGCTTGCCGGCCAGCACCGCGCCCAGGCCCAGGCCCACGGCGAACAGCGCGGCCTGGCGCACCGAGACGCTCCACAGCAGCCAGCCAAAGAAAACGGCCAGGATGGCCGCAAGAGGAAGTCGTTTCATATCATTTTTCTCCATGCAGTCGCCCTCCCCCGCGAAGCGGGTAGAGAGGCGCCGTGCCACGGGGGAAGGCGCGTAAGCGCCTCAGGGGGTGTTTACTTGAACTTTTTTTCCCACCACTGCTTGGCGTCGTAGGCCAGGGATTCGGCGCGGCCGGGCTGGTTGGCCATGGGCGGCGCATCGGCCTGCTGCGTCCAGTCCACCATGGAGCCCGCATACAGCTTGACGCCCGGCAGGCCCGCGACTTCGGACAGGCCGAACCAGTCGGTGGCTGCCCAGTGGCCGGTGTTGCAGAAGGCCACCATGTCCTGGCCCTGCTCGCGCTTGACCTTGGCCGCAATCTGCTTGGCCGTGGCCGTATCGACAAAGGTGGAGGTGCCGGGCACGAACCACTGGTTGAAGTCCAGCTGCTGCGCGCCGGGCAGGGTGCCCGAGAGCTTGGCGGCGGGCGCGCGCGTCTTGCCCTGGTAGAAGGCGTCGGGGCGCGAGTCCACCAGGGCCGCGTTGCTGAGCCTGACGTGCTGGCCCACGTCCTCGCGCGTGGCGATCAGGCTGGTGTCGAGCTGGGGCTGGTAGCTGCTGCGGGCCACTTTGACGGCCTCGTTGTCCTGCGGGAGCTTTTGCTCGTTCCAGGCCTTCATGCCGCCATTGAGCACGGACAGCTCCTTGAGGCCCAGCAGCTTGAGCGTCCAGTACACGCGCGCTGCGGCGCCGAAGTCGGTGGCGTCCGCGCCCGTGGAGACCACGATGGCGTGGGTGGCGGGTGTCAGCCCCAGGGACTGCACGAGTTCGGTGAGCTTGGGCAGCTCGGGCAGTTCACCGGGGTTGGTGGCGGGGCCGCGCCATTTGCCGTAGGGAGCGTTGAGCGCGCCTGGGATATGGCGCTCGCCATAGGCCTTGGGATCGCGGATGTCGATGATGCGCACGGCGTCCTGGCCGGCGGCGGCCTGCACGCCAGCAGGGGTGAGCAGGGGTTCGGCGGCGTGGGCCGTGCCGAAGGCGGTGCAGGCGAGGCCCAGCGCCAGCAGCGGGGCCGCCAGGCGCAGAGCGGGGGAAAAGGTCTTGGTCATGATGGCTGGGGCCGGTCATGGAAGACCGGCGGAACAAGCAACTGGAGTGCAATTGTCCCGCTTGCAGCATCTATATACAAAGACGCTTATGCATTCTGCTCATGAGGCAGGGTTATATGGCGCGGCGCAGAAGATGCAGAACGGCCTCAGCGCTGTGCGCCCACGGCCTTGGCGCGCTCCAGGCTGGCGTCCAGTTCGGCCTGCGGCGCCTTCTGCGTGGGCCAGCCCTGCATATGCTGCTGGGCGATGCGGCTCAGCGCCGTGATCCAGGGCGCGCTGTCGTTGAGGCAGGCAATGAACTCGAACTGCTCGCCACCGGCATGCATGAAGGCCTCGCGCGCTTCCTGGCTGATTTCCTCCAGCGTTTCCAGGCAGTCGCTGGTGAAGCCGGGGCAGACCACGTCCACCCGTTTGGTGCCGCTGCGTGCCAGCTCGATCAGCGAGGGCTCGGTATAGGGCTCCAGCCATTTGGCCTTGCCAAAGCGCGACTGGAAGGTCACCAGGTATTGCGAGGGCGACAGGCCCAGGCGCTCGGCCAGCAGGCGCGCGGTCTTGCGCGATTCGCAGTGGTAGGGGTCGCCCAGGTGCAGCGTGCGCTCGGGCACGCCATGAAAGCTCATGACCAGTTTCTCGCCACGGCCGTTGCTGCGCCAATGGGCCTCGATGCGCTGGGCCAGCGCGTCGATGTAGGAAGCGTCGTCGTGGTAGCGGTTGACGAAGCGCAGCTCGGGAATATGGCGCTGGGTGCGGGCCCAGTCGTAGACCGCATCGAACACGCTGGCCGTGGTCGTGCCGGAGTACTGCGGGTACAGCGGCAGGATGAGGATGCGCGTGACGCCCTCGGCCTTGAGGGCATCGAGCACGCTGGGGATGGACGGGTTGCCGTAGCGCATGGCATGGCGCACCAGCACGTTGTGCCCGGCCTCGCCCAGCCAGCCGCGCAGCAGCAGGGCCTGGCGCGCGCTCCAGTGCTGCAGGGGGGAGCCGTCCTTCTCATGCCAGACGGTGGCGTACTTGGCCGCCGACTTGGCCGGTCGCGTGCGCAGGATGATGCCGTGCAGGATGGGCAGCCAGGCAATCCTGGGGATCTCGACCACGCGGTCGTCGCCCAGGAACTGCGCCAGGTAGCGGCGCACGGCCGGAGCCGTGGGCGCATCGGGCGTTCCAAGGTTGCACAGCAGCACAGCGGTGCGCTGGGGTTGGTCGTGGCGGAATGGAGGTTCTGGCGCGAAGCGGGAAGGCATGGGGCCGATTGTGGCAGGACGGAGCCGCCTGCCACGCGAGTCGGATGACCCGGCTGCTGCCGGCAACGGCTGCCTTCGCTATGCTCGAACCATGTCCCAAGCCACCATCGCCCCCCTCGCCGAATCCTCTCTTGACCCTGCATTGGCCGCATTGCAGCAGCTGCGCCGCAGCGGCCGCATCCGCGCCATTTCCATCGACCTGGACGACACGCTGTGGCCCGTGTGGCCAGCCATCTCGCGCGCCGAACAGGTGCTGCTGGACTGGCTGCACGCCCATGCGCCCACCACGGCCGCAGCGCTGCGCGACGTGGCCACCCTGCGCGCCATCCGCGTGCAGATCGAGCGTGACCGCCCGGACCTTGCCCACGACCTGAGCGGCCTGCGCCGCGAGTCCATCCGCCTGGCGCTGCAGCGCAATGGCGACGATGGCGGCCTGGCGGAAACGGCCTTCGATATCTTCTTTGCCGAGCGCCAGCGTGTGGACCTATACGAGGACGCGCTGCCCGCCCTGCAGTTCCTGGCCGCGCGCTGGCCCGTGGTGGCGCTGAGCAACGGCAACGCCAGCGTGCACGTGGTGGGCATTGGCGAGCATTTCCATGCCGCGCTGAGCGCAACCAAGGCCGGCATGGCCAAGCCGGATGTGCGCTTTTTCCACGCGGCAGCGGCGGCGGCAGGCGTGGCGCCTGACGAGGTGCTGCACATAGGCGACGACGCGCGGCTCGATGCGCTGGGCGCCATGGATGCGGGTATGCACGCAGTCTGGCTCAACCGCACGGGCGTAGCATGGCCTCACGAGGGGTCCACGCCCCACGTCACGGTGGCCAGCCTTGCGCAGTTGTGCCAGGGGCTGGCTGACAGCTGACCCTGCCTGCCCGCGAAGCCGCGCCATGCCATGCCCACCAGCCACAGCACCGCTTTCTTCCACCCCCCCGTCCTCCCCGCCGTGCGCAGCATCGGCTGGAAACACCCCCTGAGCTGGCTGGCGCGTGGCGCGCGCGACATGGCCAGGGCGCCCTGGCTGAGCCTGGCGCATGGCCTGGTCTTGACCTTGATCGGGTTTTTGATCTTGACGCTGGGGCACAATCGCTTTTGGCTGATGGCCGGTGCCCTGTCGGGGTTCCTGATCGTCGGCCCTGTCGTGGCAACCAGCCTCTACGCCATCAGCCGTGCGCTGGAGCGTGGCGAGCGCGCCGACCTGTCCCTGGTGCGCAGCACCTGGATGCGCTGGCAAAGCGGCCACGCGTCCAAGGCCGACGGGCAGGGCGGCTACTGGTGCCTGGTGCAGTTCGGGCTGCTGCTGTCGCTGGCGGCCACGGGCTGGGTGCTGGTGTCGGCCTCGCTGATCACCGTGCTCTCACCCGTGCGCATTGCCACCCCGGCGGATTTCGTGCAGCACGTGGTGCTGGCCCGCGACGGGCAGTTGTTTGCGATATGGCTGGCGCTGGGCAGTTTTCTGGCAGCGCCTATTTTTGCGTCCAGCGTGGTGGCCATGCCGCTGATGCTGGACAGGCGGGTGACGGTGCGCCAGGCCGTGCTGACCAGTTGGTTGGCCGTGCTGGCCAACCCTGTGCCTCTGGCACTGTGGGCCGCCCTCATTGTGTTGTTGACCCTGCTGGGCCTGGGCAGCTGGCTGCTGGGACTGGTGGCCGTGATGCCCCTGCTGGGGCACGCGAGCTGGCACGCGTACCGCGATCTGGTCGATGCGTCGGCCTTCCCGGCGCGTTGAGCCGGGCGGGCCCGGACCGGCCGGGCCTGCAGGGGAGGATGTAGGACGGTGTTGTCGTGATATTCGGGTATACAGAAGAACAGATCGCCCATTTCTTCCTCACCTATGGCGTGGGGGCCTTCATCCTCTTCATGGTGTTCATCATCCTGCAGCTGGCGCGCCAGTCCAAGGCAGGAAAGTTCGGCACCTTCGTGATCTTCCTGGGCCTGGGTGTGGGCTTTGTGGGCTACATCGCCAAGATCGTTATCCAGTGGTGGATGGAAAAATGATCGTCACCCCCTGAGCCGCTGCGCGGCTTCCCCCTCTCTCGCTTCGCGGGAGGGGGACGACACCCTCGCGGCGGGGCGGCCCTTGCTCGGTGTCCCAGGCTTTGGGCTGCGTCGGGTTTTGTGCCCTGCTCAGCGCGCCTATCTTCCTGGCCTGCCTGCTCCTTGCTGCGCCTCTATTCCGCCTTGGCCCCCGCAGCCTTGATCACCGGGTCCCAGCGCTTGATTTCGGCGGCGGTGTGCTGGCGCAGGGCGTCGGGGGTGAGGCGGTCTGCGGGCGGGATGATGACGCTCATGTCCGTGAAGCGCTTGACCAGGGCGGGCTCGGCCAGGGCGGTGCGCAGCGATTTGTTGAGGCGCTCGATGACGGCCTGGGGCGTGCCTCGCGGTGCGTAGAGGCCGTGCCATACGGCAAGCTCGAAGCCGGGCTGGCCGGCCTGCGCGAAGGTGGGCACATCGGGCAGGGAGGGCAGGCGTTCGCGCGTGGCGACGGCGTAGCCCTTGAGCATGCCCGCCTGTATGTGCGGGCCGGTGGCCACGGGCTGGTCGCAGATGACATCGACATTGCCGGCCACCAGGTCCTGCAGCGCCGGGCCCGTGCCACGGTAGGGCACCAGGGTGGCCTCGGTGCCGGTGGTCTGCAGCAGCAGCATGGCGCACAGGTGGGAGGTGGCGCCTACGCCGGCATGCGAGAAGCGCACTTCGCCCGGCTTGGCCTTCATGTGGGCGATGAAGTCCGCCAGCGTGGCGGGCGCAAAGCCTTTGCTGCGCACCAGGATCATTGGCACGTCGCCGGCCAGCGCGATGGGTTCCAGGTCGCGCCTCACATCGAAAGCCAGCTTGCTGTAGAGCGCGGGCGCCGTGGCAATGCCCATGTTGTGCAGTAGCAGGGTGTGGCCGTCGGCCTGGGCACGTGTGACGCGGCTGGTGCCGATGGTGCCACCGGCGCCGCCCAGGTTCTCGACGATGACCTGCTGGCCCAGGTCGCGCGTCATGGCCTCGGCCAGCACGCGGGCCAGCACGTCGGTGGAGCCTCCGGCCGCGTAGGGAACGACGATGGTGACGGGCTTGTTGGGGAAGGCCTGGGCGGCAAGGCTGGCCGCCGACAGCGCGGCGGCGAGAAGGGTCTGGGCGAGGGGATTGCGGATGAGGGGGCGCATGGGTTTGTCTCCTGGAGGCGCGTGCAGGGGCCGCCGGCTCTGTGCGGCCGGTTGTCGGTGGCGTGTTTGGTGGCGTGAGGCAGTAAGGCAAGGGCCGCATGCGGCCCTTGACGACGGCGAGACGGCGCAGGCTCAGGCCGGGGCCACGTACCTGTACAGCTCGGTGTGGTCGGCGGCGGGTCCCAGGGACCTGGATGCGTCGGCCGCCATGGCGCTGACCTGTTCTGCCAGTGCCATGGGCGTGTGCATGGCCTGGCCCAGCGACAGGGCGATGCCCACGTCCTTGGCCTGCAGCGCCAGCGAGAAGCCCGAGTTGAAGGCGCCGTTCAGCATGAACTGGTGGGCCTTGTTTTCGGTGGTGTTGTTCTTGCCGGTGGAGGCATTGATCACGTCCACGATGGTGGCCGGCGCAATGCCGAAGGCCGCGCCTGCATGGATGGCCTCGGCCGTGGCGATGAGGGCCGCTGCCGAGACATAGTTGTTCAAGGCCTTGAGCGCATGGCCCGCGCCCACGGGGCCGACATGGGTGATGGCCTGGCCCATGCGTTGCAGCAGCGGCAGGTGCTGGGCGAGCAGGTCCGCATCGCCCCCGACCATGATGGACAGCGTGCCCGCAATGGCGCGCTTGACGCCGCCGGAGACCGGCGCATCCAGCAGCCCGATGCCGCGCTCGCTCAGCAGGCCGGCTAGCGCGCGCGTGCGGTTGGGGTCGGCCGAGCTCATGTCGATGATGCAGGCGCCGGGCGGCAGGTGCGGTGCCAGTTCGCCGACCACGGCATCGACGATGCGGGAGTCGGGCAGCATGGTGAAGACCACGCTGCAGCCGGCAAAGTCGGCCGCGCCGGATGCCACGGCCACGCCCGCATGCTCCTGCGCGAATCGTGCGGTGGCAGCGGGCACGGCGTCCCGGATGACCAGGGCGTGCCCTGCGGCGTGCAGCAGGTGGGCCATGGGCTGGCCCATCATTCCGAGGCCGATGAATCCTATGGTGGTCATGCTGCGTGCCTCAGATGTCCATCTCTTTGAAGACTTCCGAAGCCACGCGGAAGGAGTCGATGGCGGCCGGCACGCCGCAGTAGATGGCGGTCTGCAGGAAGACCTCCTTGACCTCTTCCTTGGTCAGGCCGTTGTTGATGGCGCCGCGCACATGCAGCTTGAGTTCATGCGGGCGGTTCAGCGCCGTGATCATGGCCAGGTTCAGGAAGGAGCGCGTCCTGCGGTCCAGGCCGGGGCGGTTCCAGACATCGCCCCAGCAGTACTGGGTGACCAGCTCCTGCATGTCGATGTTGAAGTCCGTGGCGTTCTGGATGGACGCATCGACATACTCGGCGCCCAGCACCTCACGGCGGGTGGACAGGCCCTGGTCGAAGAGGGCGGGGTTCTTGGGTGCATAGGCTCGGGTCATGAAAACTCCTGATGGAAGGCGGTGAAGGTGTCTTTCGGTGGAGTGGATTTAATCAGATTGTCAGACAATCCTACTTGATGAAAATCTGGATTGCCTGCTGGGCCAGGTGTGTGTATGACAATCCGTCAGTCCGTCCTGCCCCTGGATTGGCGGGTAGGATTCGTCCCATGAACCAGATGCTGCGTGTCCCCCGCGAAGAAACGTCGCTGCGCCTGCGCACGACGCAGACCCTGCGCACGGCCATCCTCGATGGCGTGTTTGCGCCGGGCCAGAAGCTGTCCGAGCGCGAGCTGTGCGAGAGCCTTGATGTGAGCCGTTCGTGCCTGCGCGAGTCCCTGCAGCACCTGCAGGCCGAGGGGCTGATCACCATCGTTCCGCACCGGGGCCCCGAGGTCACGGACATCTCGGTGCAGGAAGTGCGCGATATCTACGAGGTGCGGGCCAGCCTGGAGGGGCTGGCCAGCCGGGGCTTTGCGCTGCATGCCTCGGCTGGCCAGCGCGCCGCGCTGCGTGCCAAGCTGGGCGAGCTGGCCGTGCCCGCCGTGGCCAGCGACAAGGTGGCCCTGCTGGCGATCAAGAACCAGTTCTACGACATCCTGATCGAGGGCTGCGGCAATCTGGTGGCCGGCCAGATGCTGCGGCAGCTGAACAACCGCGTGACGGTGCTGCGGCGCATCTCCATGTCCCAGCCCGGGCGCCTGCCGCAGACGCTGGCCGAGCTGGATGCCATCGTGGCGGCGATAGAGCAGGGCGACGCGGACCAGGCCGCGCGCCTGAGCGCCGAGCATGTGCAAAAGGCCAGCCAGGGCGTGTTGCGCGCCATGGCCGAGAAGGCAGGCCCGGCCAGCTGATGCCGGGGCCTGCGCCTGTACCTGGGGGTGTCAGTCCGTGTGCGCTCAGTCCGGCTTGACCTGGGCGCGCTTGAGCACCTTTTGCCAGCGTGTCTGCTCGGAGGCAATGAACTGCGCGAACTGCTGGGGCGTGCTGCCGATGGGCTCGGCCGCATCGCCCTGCAGGCGCTTGAGCGCGTCGGGCGCCTTGACGGCCTTCGCGCACTCGGCGGCCAGCTTGTCCACGTGGGCTCGGGTCATGCTGGAGGGGGCGAGCATGCCGTACCACTGCGTCATCTCGAAGCCCGGGAAGCCCTGCTCGGCCACGGTGGGCACGTCGGGCAACTGGGGCAGGCGCTGGGTCGATCCCGTGGCGATGCAGCGCACCTTGCCCGCCTTGATGAAGGGCAGCAGGGCGGCAGCGCCGACCGATGCAGCGTCCAGGCGGCCCGACATCAGGTCCGTCATCATGGGGCCCGTGCCGCGATAGGGCACGTGCAGCATGAAGATCTCGGCCGTCATCTTCAGGTACTCGAAGGCCAGGTGCCCGGCGCTGCCATTGCCGGCCGAGCCGTAGCTGAGCTGGCCGGGCTTCTTCTTGGCGTAGGCGATGAGTTCGCGCAGGTTCTTGACCGGCACATCGGGGTGGACCACGTACAGGCTGGGCACCTTGGCCAGCAGGCTGACGGGCTGGAAGTCCTTGTTCGCGTCGTAGGGCAGCTTGTCGAAGATGTAGGGATTGACGGCCAGCGTGCCGATGTGGCCCAGGATGACGGTGCTCTGGTCATCGGCGCGCGCCACTTCCTGCATGGCGATGTTGCCGGCCGCGCCGGGCTTGTTGTCCACGAAGACGTTCTGGCCCAGGGTCTTGGACAGCTCGGCCGCCGTGGAGCGCGCCACGATTTCCGAGCTGCCGCCCGGCGCAAAGGGCACGACAAAGCGGATGGGGCGCGTGGGCCAGGCGTCCTGCGCCAGCGCGGCCGCAGGCAGCAGGCCCGACAGGGCCATGGCGCCCGTGCCGGCCAGCAGTTGGCGGCGGCCGAGCAGGGGCAGGTCTGCGTGGTGAAGAAAGTCGCGCGAAGGCATGTCTGGTCTCCTGGCTATCGTTGTAGTGAATGGGCAGCGGATGCGGCGCCAGCGATGGTGGCGCCGGCGGCTGTCAATCTGCTGTCAAACCAGGGTCTGCAGGCTACGGAGATACCCGGGGGATCAGGCTTTTCCCTCGGCTCCCAGGGCCTGGCCGATGGCCTCGGCCGCCTGCAGGCCGCTGCGCACGGCGCCTTCGATGGTGGCCGGGTACGGTCCATCCACATGGTCGCCGCAGGCCCACAGGCCGTGGCCCAACTCCATGCCGGGGCGCTGCAGCTGCGGCAGGCAGGCGAAGGTGGCGCGCTTGTCGATCACGGTGCGCAGCGCAACCAGTCCATGCCAGCCCAACTGCGCCTGGGCCTGGGCCAGCACCTGGGCCTGCAGGGTTTCGCGGTCCGATGCGCTGTCGCTGATGACGAAGGCCATCAGGCCCTGCGGGCCGCCGAGTTGCCCACGGTCGAAGACGAATTGCGCGGGCGCATCGGGCGTGGAGCGCAGCGCCAGCCAGGGCGCGCCCGGGGGCAATGTGTGTGAGGCCTCAAAGGCCTGCGCATAGACGGTGGCAATGGGGCGGTGCTGCAGGTCCTGGCACAGTTGCGCCCAGCGCTGCAGGGCAATGCCGTCGCGCGCAGGCAGGCTGTCGTGCTCGGCGGCGGTGAGTGCCAGGCGCGCCGCTTCGGGCGCTGGGCAGGCCAGCAGCACGGCGTCGAAGGGCGCGTCTTCGGCCTGGGCTGCGCCCAGCGTCCAGTGTGGGCCCTGGGGCTGCAGTTCGGCCACGCGGCTGCCCAGGCGCACGGCGTGGCCGCGCTCTTGCAGCCACTGCGCGGCCGGCGCCGGGAACAGGCTGCCCAGGTCACGGCGCGGCACCAGGAAATGCGAGCCGCCACGGCCGCTGAACAGCGCATCGCGCAGCACGCGAAGGAACACCGTGCCGCTGGCCAGGTGAATGGGCGTGTTGAGTGCCGAGATGCACAGCGGGTCGATGAACTCGCTGACCAGACGCTGCGGCAGGCCGGCGCACAGGTCGGCCACGGTGGCCTGCGGCGCGCAGCGAAAGCCCGCCAGCCGCCAGCGCACGGCACGCGCCAGCAGGGCTGCACGCTCGCCCAGGCTCCAGCCGCGTGCGGTGGCAATGCCGGCCAGCGCATCCAGCGGCGCAGGCCAGTCGGGGAAGCGCAGGCCGCTGCCATCGATATAGGGCAGGGCCATGGGCTGGCGGAGCAGGACCTGTTCAGGGTCCACGCCCACCTCGCGCATGAGTCGCAGGCTTTCGGTGTAGGCACCGATGAGGATGTGCTGGCCGTTGTCCACGCGCAGCGGGCCCTGTGGCGTGTCGAGGTCCATGCCGCGCGCACGGCCGCCGGGCTCGCGTGCGGCCTCGTGCAGGGTGATGTGCCAGCCGCTGCGCGCCAGCGCAAGGGCGGCGGCAAAGCCGGCCCAGCCGCCGCCGATGATGGCGGCGCGCGGCCTGTGCCTTGTGCTCTCGCGGCTCACCGCGCCATGCGTCCCAGCGCCTGCATCTTCCAGGCCAGCCAGAGCTTGCGCAGCGGCGGCAGGCTGATGCGCTGGTGCAGCACGCGGAAGTCGTCGGCCTCGATCTCGCGCAGCAGGGTGCGGTAGATGCTGGCCATCATCAGGCCGGGCTTTTGCGTGCGGCGGTCGGCCGCGGGCAGCAGGGCCAGGGCCTCGTCGTAGAGGCGGTGGGCGCGCTCGGCCTGAAAGCGCATCAGCGCGGTGAAGCGGTCCGAGTACTCGCGCTTGGTGATCTCATGCGCCTTGACGTCGAACTGCTGCAGCTCGCTGATGGGCAGGTAGATGCGTCCGCGCATGGCGTCCTCGCCCACGTCGCGGATGATGTTGGTCAGCTGGAAGGCCAGGCCCATCTTGTGGGCGTAGGCCGTGGTTTCTTCCTGTGTCTGGCCAAAGATGCGCGCGGCCACTTCACCGACCACGCCTGCGACCAGGTGGCAGTAGCGGGTCAGGCCCTGGAAGTCCAGGTAGCGGGTCTGCTCCAGGTCCATGCGGCAGCCGTCGATGACCGCCTGCAGGTGGCGCTCCTCGATGGCGTAGACCGGGGCGTGCGGCATGAGTGCCCGCATCACGGGATGGGAGGGCTTGCCTGCAAAGGCCTGGTGCACTTCGTTTTGCCACCAGCCGAGCTTGGTGGCGGCCACGCCGGGGTCGGAGACTTCGTCCACCACGTCGTCCACTTCGCGGCAGAACGCATAAAAGGCGGTGATGGCGGCACGGCGCTCGCGCGGCAGGAAGAGGAAGGCGTAATAAAAGCTGCTGCCCGAGGCGGCGGCCTTGTCTTGGACGTACTGATCCGGATTCATATGGGGCCGGATTGTCCCATGGACGGCTGGGAGCCAAAGCCTGGGTGTCGCAACGGCCGGCCCGCCATCACATGCGCAGGGCGCGCCACAGCAGCAGCGGCGCATCGGCCTTGCCGACGGTGGGGCGGCGGTAGAGGCTGGCGCCCTGCAGTGCATCGACCTTGTCCAGGATGCGCAGCCCGCCCTGCACCACCAGACGCAGCTCCCAGCCGATGCGGCCCGGCAGGCGGTGCACCAGCGGTGCGCCGGACTGCATCAGGGCGCGCGCCCATGCCGACTGCTCGGCAAGCAGTGCGCGCACGGCAAGGGTCAGTGCAGCGGGCTCGGCGCGCAGGTCTTCACGCCGCACGCCATGGGCGGTGCAGTCTGCATCGGTCAGGTAGTGGCGCCCGCGCGGCAGGTCCACGCTGAAGTCCTGCCAGAAATTGATCAATTGCAGGGCGGTGCAGATGGCGTCGCTGCGGGCCAGCGATTCGGCATCATCCACTCCGTACAGATGCAGCAGCAGCCGGCCCACGGGGTTGGCCGAGCGGCGGCAGTAGTCGAGCAGCTCCGCGCGGTCGGCGTAGGTGGTGCCGGACTCGGTCTTGCGCACGTCCTGCGCGAAGGCGCTGAGCAGGTCGTCCATCAGCGCCAGCGGCAGCTGGTGGGCGCGTACTTGCGGCGCCAGCCCTGCAAAGACAAGAGGCCAGGCCGTGCGGGCGAGCATGGGGGCCTCTCCTTCGGTGCCCAGCGCCATCAGGTCGGCACGGTAGGCGGCCAGCGCGGCCAGGCGCTCGGACGGCGTGGCGTCGCCCTCGTCGGCCAGATCGTCTGCAGTGCGTGCGAAGTGGTAGAGCGCGGCAATCGGCGGGCGCAAGCGGGGCGGGCACAGCCAGGACGCCACGGGAAAGTTCTCGTAGTGCGTGACCGGGGCGGGGGAGGCGGGCAGGGTGGGAGCGGTGGACTTCACGGTGGCCGATTGTCGATGCTGCGCGCAAGGCCATGCATTTCACTTGACGGGCTCAAGGGCTTCTCCTAAATTACTAACCCGTCAGTCAGTAAACGGCGCCAGCCAGCTGCCGCGGCATGTTGCCCGGATCTTGCAGCCCGCAGCCGCTTTTCGCACCAGCCCTCCCGGATCCACATGCCCGACTTGCCATCGAACCCTGCCGCGCCCGCTTTGCCGCGCCATCTTCTTCTTGCCCCTCTGTGCCTGGCCGCCGCGCTGGCGCTGGGCGCCTGCTCCAAGGCCGAACCGCCGCCCGAGCCGGTGCGCGCCGTCAAGCTGCTCACCGTAGGCGTGGGCGCGCTGGACACGCAACTGGAGTACGCGGGCGAGGTGCGCGCGCGCATAGAGTCGCGCCTGGGCTTTCGCGTGGCCGGCAAGCTCGTGCGCCGCGAGGTGGAGCTGGGCCAGCACGTGCAGGCAGGCCAGTTGCTGGCAAGGCTCGATGCCAGCGACTACCGGCTGGGAGCTGACGCCGCGCGCGCCCAGGTGGCGGCCGCGACCACGCAGCGCGATCTTGCCGCCGCCGATGTGAGGCGTTACTCGCAGCTGAAGGCGCAGAACTTCATCAGCGGTGCGGAGCTGGAGCGGCGCGAGGCCACGCTCAAGTCCGCCCAGGCCACGCTGGACCAGGCCAAGGCGCAGCTGGCATCGCAGAGCAATCAGGAGTCCTACGCGCAACTGCTGGCCGATGTGCCCGGCGTGGTGACAGGCATAGACGCCGAGCCCGGCCAGGTGGTGTCGGCCGGATCGCCCGTGGTGCGCATTGCCCAGGACGGCCCGCGCGACGTGGTCTTCGTGGTGCCCGAAGACAAGCGCGGTGCCATCCGCGTGGGCCAGAAGGTGAATGTGCGCCCCTGGTCGGCCGGCATGCAGCCGCTGCAGGGCCAGGTGCGCGAGGTGGCGGCCAGTGCCGACCCCGTCACGCGCACCTACCAGGTGAAGGTGGCACTGCCCACGTCGGACGCAGGCGCCGTGCCGCCGCTGGGTGCCACGGTCCACGCATTGCCCGAGGGCATGGGCCCCACGGGCCAGCCCGTGATCAAGCTGCCGACCACCGCGCTGCGCCAGGAAGGCGGAGGTGGCCAGGGCACGGCCGTGTGGGTGTTCGACGCCGCCAGCAGCACGGTGAAGCTGCAGCCCGTGCAACTGGCCACGGCCGATGGCAACGAAGCCGTGATTGCCGCTGGCCTGACGCCCGGCATGCAGGTGGTGGCCGCCGGTGTGCATGTGCTCACGCCAGGCCAGAAGGTCACGGTCTATCAGGACCGTTATGACAAGGCCCCGCAGCCGGCTCAGCAGCGGCCGCAACAGACACAGCCTGCACAGGCGCCTGCCGCCGCAGGCGCTGCGCCCAGCGGAGCGGCCCAATGAGCGGGCCCAAGCACAAGGCGCCGCAGGGCGCGCACTTCAATCTTTCGCGCTGGGCGCTGGACCATGTGGCGCTGACGCGCTATTTCATCGTCGTGCTGCTGCTGCTGGGCTTTGCCTCGTATTTCCAGCTGGGGCAGGACGAGGACCCGCCCTTCACCTTCCGCGCCATGGTGGTGCGCACCAACTGGCCGGGCGCCACGGCGCAGCAGATGGCCGAGCAGGTCACCGACAAGATCGAGCGCACGCTGCAGGAGGTGCCCTACGCCGACAAGATCAGCAGCTACTCCAAGCCCGGCGAGTCGATGATCATCTTCCAGCTCAAGGACAACTCGCGCCCCGGCGATGTCCAACAGCTGTGGTACACGGTGCGCAAGAAGATCGGCGACATGCGCTACACCCTGCCGCAGGGCGTGCAGGGGCCGTTCTTCAATGACGAGTTCGGCGATGTCTATGGCGTGATCTACGCCCTGCAGGCCGACGGCTTCAGCTACGCCGAGCTCAAGACCATGGCCGACGACGTGCGCCAGCGCCTGCTGCGCGTGCCCGATGTGGCCAAGGTCGAGCTGTTCGGCGTGCAGGACGAGAAGGTCTACATCGAGCTGTCGCAGCGCCGCCTGTCGCAGCTGGGCCTGGACATGAACCAGGTGCTGGGCCAGCTGGGCCAGCAAAACGCCATCGAGGGCGCAGGCGTGCTGCAGACGCCGCGCGAGGATGTGCAGGTGCGTGTGGCCGGCCAGTTCCTGGCGGTGGATGAGCTGCGCGCCATGCCCATCCGCGGCGCATCGGGCGCGCAGCTGCGCCTGGGCGATATCGCCGAGATCCGCCGCGGCTATGCCGATCCGGCCAATGTGAAGGTGCGCCACCAGGGGCGCGAGACGATTGCGCTGGGCGTGTCCATGACCAAGGGCGGCGACATCATCCGCCTGGGCAAATCCCTGCGCGGCGCCGTGGGCGACATCGCGCGCACGCTGCCGGCCGGCGTGGAGCTGGCCAACATGCAGGACCAGCCCAAGGCGGTGGCCGATTCGGTCAACGAATTCCTGCAGGTGCTGATCGAGGCCGTGGTGGTGGTGCTGGCCGTGAGCTTCATCAGCCTGGGCCTGCACAAGCGCGAAGGCCACCAGCCGCTGTGGAAGCGCTGGTACATCGACCCGCGCCCGGGCCTGGTGGTGGCCATCACGATCCCGCTGGTGCTGGCCGCGACCTTCCTGGCCATGTGGTACTGGAACATCGGCCTGCACAAGGTGTCGCTGGGCTCGCTGATCATCGCGCTGGGCCTGCTGGTGGACGACGCCATCATTGCGGTGGAGATGATGGTGCGCAAGATGGAGGAGGGCTACGAGAAGTACCGCGCCGCCACCTTTGCCTACGAGATCACGGCCAAGCCCATGCTGACCGGCACGCTGATCACGGCGGCGGGCTTCCTGCCCATCGGCATGGCCAAGTCCATGACGGGCGAGTACACCTTCGCCATCTTCGCGGTGACGGTGATTGCGCTGGTGCTCAGCTGGTTCGCCTCGGTGTACTTCGTGCCCTACCTGGGCATGCTGCTGCTCAAGCGCCCGCCGCACGCGGCCACGCTGCCGCCCGAGGTGGCCTCGGGCGAGGTGCCCATCGAGGAGACCAACCTCAATGCCTCGTCGGCCGAGCATGAAGTCTTCGACAGCCCGTTCTACAACCGCTTCCGGCGCGCCGTGAACTGGTGCGTGACGCACCGCTGGCTGACCATCGCCATCACGGTGCTGGTCTTCGCGCTGGGCCTGGTGGGCATGTCGCGCGTGCAGCAGCAGTTCTTCCCGGATTCCAGCCGGCCCGAAGTGCTGGTGGACATCTGGTTCCCCGAGGGCACGTCGCTGGCCGCCAACGAAGCCGTCACGCGCCGCGTGGAAGAGCGCTTCATGCAGCTGGACGGCGTGCGCACGGTCAGCGAGTGGGTGGGCTCGGGCGTGCCGCGTTTCTACCTGCCGCTGGACCAGGTGTTCCCGCAGAACAACGTCTCGCAGTTCATCCTGGTCGCCCAGGACCTGCCCACGCGCGAGCGTCTGCGCAAGGCGCTGCCGGCGCTGCTGGCCCAGGAGTTCCCCGAGGTGCGGGGCCGCGTCAAGCTGCTGCCCAACGGGCCTCCCGTGCCCTATCCGGTGCAGTTCCGCGTGTCCGGTACCGATCCGCAAAAGCTGCGTGCCTATGCCGACGAGGTCAAGCAGGTCATGATCGCCAACGCCGACATGCGCGGCGTCAACGACAACTGGAACGAGTCCGTCAAGGCCGTGCGCCTGGAGGTTGACCAGGACAAGGCGCGCGCCCTGGGCGTGAGCAGCCAGGCCATCGCCCAGGCGGCGCGCGTCATGCTCAGCGGCTCCACCGTGGGCCAGTTCCGCGAGGGTGACAAGCTCATCGACATCGTGCTGCGCACGCCGTATTCGGAGCGCGACGCCATCACCGACATCGCCAACGCCTACCTGCCCACGGCGTCGGGCAAGTCGATCCCGCTCACGCAGATCGCCAAACCCGTGATGGTCTGGGAGCCCGGCGTGATGTGGCGAGAAAAGCGCATGTTCGCCATCACCGTGCAGGGCGATGTGCGCGAGGGCCTGCAGGGCGCAACGCTGACCCACGCGCTGCTGCCGGGCCTGCGCGAGATCGAGGCTCGCTGGCACGCTGCGGGCGACACGGCCTACCGCATCGATGTGGCTGGCGCCGTGGAGGAAAGCTCCAAGGGCTCGGACGCCATCGTCGCTGGTGTGCCCGTGATGCTGTTCCTCACCTTCACGCTGCTCATGCTGCAACTGCGCAGTGTCAGTCGTTCACTGCTGGTGTTCATCACCGGGCCGCTGGGCATTCCCGGCGTGGCGGCGGCGCTGCTGCTGTTGGGCCGGCCCTTCGGCTTCGTGGCGCTGTTGGGCGTGGTGGCGCTGATGGGAATGATCCAGCGCAATTCGGTGATCCTGATCGACCAGATCGAGACCGACCGCGCGCGCGGCGTGCCGGCCTGGGACGCCATCATCGAGGCCGCTGTGCGCCGCCTGCGCCCCATCGTGCTGACGGCTGCCGCCGCCGTGCTGGCCATGATCCCGCTGTCGCGCAGCGTGTTCTGGGGCCCCATGGCCGTGGCCATCATGGGCGGGCTGATCGTGGCCACGGTGCTGACACTGCTGGCCCTGCCGGCCATGTACGCCGCCGTGTTCCGCGTGCGCCGCGAGCCCACGCATTGAGGCGGCGAAAACGCAGAGGCCGCCTCTCAAATCCGGGGTATGGCAATGCACCCCGCAATTGCGGCTAGAATCTGCGCCCTGACCTAGGAGCCGCCGCGCAGGCGGCTCCCCCAAGAACCAGCGCGGGTGGCGAAATTGGTAGACGCACCAGGTTTAGGTCCTGACGCCAGCAATGGTGTGGGGGTTCGAGTCCCCCCCCGCGCACCACGCACCAACGCCGCTCAACTGCGGCGAACACTGCTCAAGCCCGCTTCCTGTAGAGGAGGCGGGCTTTTTTTCTGGGTTCTGGGGGCAAAACGGAACAGGTTGAAACCGGCACAAAACAGCGCAAAATCACATCACAATCCCGCGCAGATCCCGCTTGTGATCCCGCGCGGGCTGCAGGAGGTGGGATGGCGTATTTCCGGAAGGTGAAGAACGGCTGGCGGGCCGAGGTGGAGCGTGCGGGCATCCGGCGCACCGCCACGCGGGCGACCAAGGCCGAGGCGCAGGGCTGGGCCGTGGCCGAGGAGGCGGCCATTCTGGCCGGGGCGCGCGGGGAGTTTCCACGGCGCACGCTGGCCGAGGCGGTGGAGCGCTATCGGCGCGAGGTCACCGACAAAAAGACGGCCAGCACGGCGCGGGCCGACCATTTGCGCTTTGATGCCTGGCTGCGCGAGTTTCCCGAGCTGGCCGTCAAGGTGTTCCACGAGATCACGGGTGACGACCTGGCGCGCTGGCGCGATGCGCGGCTGCAGCAGGTCTCTGGCGCCAGCGTGCTCCGCGAGGCGCAGCAGTTCCGTCCGATCTGGACGCTGGCGGTCAAGCAGTGGAAATGGGTGGGCAAGAGCCCCTGGCCCGAGATCAAGCTGCCGGCCAAGTCCCATGCGCGCCGGCGCACGGGGCAGTGGAGCGAGGTGCGGCGCATGCTGCGCTCGGCCAATGTCTCGCCGCGCCTGGCGCCTGTCACCGCCATGGAGCAGACGGCCTGGACCATGCTGGTGGCCCTGCACACGGCCATGCGCAGCGGCGAGATCCTGCGCATGGGCCGCAGCAATGTGGATCTCAAGCGCCGGGTCTACCACCTGCCGCACCACAAGACCGAGGCCAAGGTGGGCGAGCGCCGTGTGCCGCTGACGCGTCGTGCCGTGCGCCTGCTGCGCGTGCTGGACGCCGCCGCCGAGGCTGCGGGGCGCGACGCCTACTGGACCATCAGCGACGCCAGCCGCGACACGCTCTACCGCAAGCTGCGCGACCGGGTGATGGTGCAGGGCCTGCGCTTCCATGACCTGCGAGCCACGGCGCTGACCTGGCTGAGCAAGCGCGTGGATGTGATGACGCTGGCCCGCATCAGCGGCCACGTGGATATCAACGAGCTGTTCAACACCTATTACCGGGAGACGGCCGAGGACATCGCGGCACGGTTGTAGGCAGGATGGCTGCCAGAAATATCACTCCAATATGATATGTTGACAATATTATTTTAGAGTGATAATTTCAATTCATCATCTTGAGATGATATTTTGAATGCCCTTGCCAGGAGAACACCATGGACCACCTGTTGCAACTGCCCGATCAGCTTGCGCTGCACCTGAAGTCGCTGCGCAAGGCCGCTGGCGTGAGCCAGGCCCAACTGGCACAGCGGCTGGGCGTGTCCCAGTCGCGTGTGGCGGCGATAGAGCGTGACCCGGCCGCCATCAGCGTGCGCCAGCTGATGGAGATCCTGCAGCTGCTGGATGCCGATCTGCTCATGCGGCCCAGGGCGGATGCGGTGGCTTCTCCTGCGTCTGCACCTATGCCTGTGCCTGCGCCTGTGCCTGCTGCGTTGAGGGTGGCTGAGCCCGCTCCACAACCGTACGCGGGTGACAACGTACCCCGCAAGCCCGCCGACCGCCCCGTGGCCTTCAAGCCGCAGGCGCTGCCGCCGCACTGGCAGGACCGCAAGCCGAAAGGTTCCTGGTGATGGCGGCGCTGGGCGTCTGGATGAATGGGGAGCGGGTGGGCACCTGGGAGGTCACGCGCACGGGCCGCCATGTGTTCGCCTATGACCCGGCCTGGCCGCAGAGCGCGCATGCGCGGCCGCTGTCACTGTCCATGCCCTTCACGCGCGACCTGACGGTGGCGGGCGAGGTGGTGGCCCATTATTTCGACAACCTGCTGCCGGACGGCGAGGGCATTCGCCGGCGCATTCACCAGCGCTTCGGACTGCGCGGGATCGACGCGTTTTCGCTGCTGGAGGCCATCGGCCGCGATTGCGTGGGTGCCGTGCAGCTGCTGCCCGAGGGGGCCGTGCCCGACGGTTTTGACCAGGTGCGCTTCGAGCCGCTGAGCGAGGCGCAGATTGCAGAGCACCTGGCCAGCCTGGGTGGCGGGTTTGGTGCACTGGAGGTGGACCAGGAGTTCAGGCTGTCCATTGCCGGTGCGCAGGAGAAAACGGCGGTGCTGCGCCATGGCGGCCAGTGGTGCCGTCCGCTGGGCGCGACGCCGACCACGCATATCCTGAAGCCGGCCATCGGCGTGGTGCCGCACTGGCACTACGACCTGAGCGAGTCAGTGGCCAATGAGTGGCTGTGCGCCCGCCTGCTGGCCGAGCTGGGCTTTGCCGTGGCCGACAGCAGCATCGAGAGCTTTGGCGGGCAGCAGGTGCTGTGCGTGGAGCGCTTTGACCGCGCCTGGACGGCCCAGGGCTGGATTGCGCGTCTGCCGCAGGAAGATTTCTGCCAGGTGCGTGGCGTTGCCAGCGCCAACAAGTACGAGACCCACGGCGGGCCCGGCATGCTGCAGTGCCTGCAGGTGCTGCAGCATGGCAGCGAGCCTGCCCAGGATTGCGCCCGCTTCGTGATGGCCCAGCTGGCGTTCTGGCTGCTGGCGGCCACGGACGGGCATGCCAAGAATTTCTCGGTGTTCCTGCAGCCGGGCGGCGGCTATGAGATGACACCTCTGTACGACGTGCTGTCGGCCTGGCCCATCATCGGTCACGGCCACGGCAAGATTGCCCGCCAACGCGCCAGGATGGCCATGGCCCTGCCGGGGCGCAGCCGCCACTACCGCCTGGCCGAGATCCAGCGCCGCCACTGGAAGGCCCTGGCCGAGACCACGCGCATCGCAGGCCTGTGGGAGAGCATGGTGGAGATGGTCGAGGCGCTGGACGGCGCCATCGACCGGCTGCAGCCGCGCCTGCCGGCCAGCGTGCCGCAGCCTATGGCCCGGCAGATCTTCGACGGGGCGCGCGACCAGGCACGCCGTTTTCTTGCGGGCAGCGATCACTGAGCGCACGGCGATGGCCTGGTACCTGCTCACCGGCGCCCCTCGGCCCAGGCCTTGACGTCGGCCATGCGCCAGTAGCGGATGCGGCGGCTGGCGTTGATGAAGGGCTTGGGAAAGTCCGGGCGCTTGGTCAGGCGCGCGGTGACGTGCTCGCGGCTCAGGCCCAGGTAGTTGGCGATGCCCTGGGTGTCCAGGCGCGGGGCGCTGTGAAAGAGTTCCATGTTCTGTTGCGTCATTGCGGTGTTCTCCGATGTCGTGTCCGGTGCTTGGGTGCTTGATCAGGCCTGGCGCGGCGTGATGGACTTGCCTGCCTTTTTGCGCTCCACACGCTCAACTCGCTCGACTCGCAGCACGGGCCGGCCGCTGGCCAGCAGGGCGCAGGCCTGGGCGTGGCTGGCGCTGGCCGCCTTCAGGCGCAGCACGGGCAGCAGGCGGGCGTCGGCCAGTTGATCCAGCTGCGCGGCGTCCACGCCGTGGGGGATGAGGGTGGCGCGGTAGCTGCGCAGGGCGGTGATGTTGTGGTGCATGGTGGGTCCTCCTGGGGTGGATCAGCTGGTAAAGAAAGGGTGGTTGGATGGCGTGGCGCCGGATGCGGGGCGGTGCAGCACGGAATCGGGCGCGGAATCGGCACCCGAATCGGGCCCGGCCGGGTTGGCCCGGTCCTCGCGCAGGTGCCCGCTGCGGTCGATGAGGGCGCGCAGCGTGTGGCCCGTGAGCCGGGCCGTACAGTTATTGAAACCAGTCCAAGCGCGCGCCAGCGGCGCGCGGGCGGGCAGGGCGGGCGGGGCCGTGTCTGCGACCTTGGCGACCTCGGCACCCTCGGCGACATCGGCGTTTTCTGCACCTTGGGTTTCCTGGAACTCCAGCGTGGCGCGCGCCACGCTGCGCCAGGCGATGCGGCGCGAGACCAGCCACTGGCCGCGCCGGGTTTCCAGGCCCACCACGCGGCCGCAGCCGGGCGCGATGGCCTCGCCGTATTGGTTGACGGCGCCGGCGGGCACGGGGCGGCGTGCCATGCGCAGGTGCCAGCGGTCGCGGGCCAGGCAGTGGCCGCCCATGGCTTCCATGTAGCGGCGCCAGTCGGCGGGGATGTCGGGCCCGTGGCGGTGGCTGGCGCCCCAGGCCTTCCAGCTGGCCTTGTCGCCGTCGATGCGGATCTGTTCGACCTGGTCCTTGCTGACACGGCGCAGCTCGCGCCAGACGCAGACGCTGGGCATGCCCACGGCCTGGAACTGGCGAATGCCCCAGCAGGCGGCCCAGGCGTCCACGCGGCGGTGGCCGGGCATGCCGCCCTGCTCCACATCCCACAGGCGGCCCTGCACCACGTCCAGGTGGTCGGCCAGGGCCGCATGGCCCACGCTTTTGGCGATGTACTTGGCCACGTAGCCGGCAGCGCCGCCGCCGGTCATGCGCTTGACGTTGACGCGGTTGCGCTGGGCGCCGCGCTCGTCGCCATCTTCGCTGAGCCACCATTTGCGGATGGCGGCCTCGATGTGCTGGGCGTGCTCCTCGCACTCGGCCCAGACCAGGGCGTGCCAGTGCGGCGTGGCGTCATGGTGCGGCTCTGCCACGCGGATGCCGTACATGGCGATGCGCTGGCGGCCCAGGTGCGAGCGCACGCGCGCCCACATGGTGCGCAGCCACAGCTGGGCATCGCGCGGCGTGCTGCGGCCGTCGTAATGGGGATTGGGGCGCGGCCGGCCGCCGCTGCCCAGCGTGACGGCGTGAAAGCGGCTGGGCGCCGTCAGCGTGAGAAAGAGGCCGACGTGGCTGCGCGCGTCGGCATATTCCTCTGCGCCGCGGATGCGCGTCATCAGCTCGCCGCCACGGATCACGGGGTTGGCCGGCGACAGCGCGGCCAGCTCGGCCAGGGTGAAGACCTGGCCGGCCTCGTTTCGGTAGAGGCTGCGCTGCAGCGCGCGGGCGTTGCGTTCGATCTGCGCGGTGCGCCGGCGCACGGTGGCATTGCTGGCATAGCCGCCGGCGCTGCGGTTGACGATGCCCAGCTTGACGGCGCCAGCCTCCACGGTGCGCGTGACGTGGCGGCGCAGCATGCGGCGCCACCAGGCCGCGTCCAGCGCGCGGCGGATGGCGGGCTCGCCGGCCAGTGGCGTGCTTTCCTGCAGGCCCAGCATGCGCAGCATCAGCCGCACCAGGTCCACGCGTGCGGCCAGGTCCATGTTCTGGGCCTGGGCGCCGGCGTCGAGCTCACCGACTTCGTCGCTCAGGCGCCTGGCCATCTGGCAGATCTCGTAGTCGTCCAGGTTCCACTCGGCCGCACGGCCGTGGCGGCTGGCAAAGTCGTCAATGGCGGCCAGCGCGTCGTGGCAGGCAGCCCATTCGGGCTGGCCGTTGGCGTGTTGCGCGCCCTTTTGCCAGTCGCCCAGGCCCAGCAGCTTCATGGGCTGCAGCCACTGCGGCGGCAAGGCTTTTTCCAGCGCCTGCATGGCGCGCTGGACCATGTGGGGGCGCGGCTTGTGCTGGTCCCATTGCTGCAGGCTGGCGGTGCGCAGCCTGCGGCCGGTGGATTTGGCGGCGAGCAGGACGGACATGGGCTCAGGTCCTCAGCGCCAGCGCGCGCAGCGGCAGCAGGCAGGTGCGCAGCGCTCGGATCTGGCGGCGGATGGCGTCGCGCTCGGGCGGCGGCATTTCGCGCCAGTCGCGCAGGGCCAGCTCCTCGATCTCGCCGTCTATGCCCGCCAGCAGCACCAGGGCCATGCGGTAGTGGCTGGCCAGGCCCGCCCATTCGCGGCTTTCGGCGCTGCCGCAGCGGCCATTGGCGCAGCGCTGCGCGGCCTCGCGCTGCAGCTCGCGCAGGCGGATGCGGCAGTCCTGGACGCTCAGGCGCTGATAGGCCTCGGGCAGCGCGGGCGGGTCTTCGGGCCGGTATTCGGGCGCGGGCGCATCGTCTGCCCGCAGCAGTCGCATCAGATCGGAAAGGCGCAGGTCGCCGAGCTTCATGGTCTGTCCAGGTCGTTTCAGGGTGAGCGCATCCCGCAGGGCCTTCATGCAGGCTCCGCAGGTTGCGGGAAAGGGGGTGGGGTGGCGGCGGTGCAGGCGGGCTGCCCGCGCGCCGGGTGGGGCGCCGTCAGGAGCGGCGAAGGCGCCCCGGCCGCGCTAGCTGCGCGCGCCTTCGGTGGATTGGGCGGACTCGGCCGCCTGGGCTGCGCGGTGCGCTGCGCCTTCGTATTGCGAGGACGGCATGGCGTCCAGCTGGGTCTGCAGCAGCTTGCGCTTGATGTGCGTGCTCATCGGCAGGATCACCATGGGGTTGGGGATGGCGCTGGGGCTGATGGTGCGGTTGATCTCGGTGACCGCCGAGAACACATGGCCGCACTCGAAGTTGCGGCACTGGAAGATGGTCTCGCGGCTGGTGCTGGTCAGCTGCAGGCTGGTGCGGGTGTAGGCGTGTTCGTTGCAGTGGGGGCACATCATGCGCATGGCAGGCTCCTGGGGGCAGTTGGGATCGAAGACAAGGCGGTGAACAGGTCGGCGCGGGTGGCTATCGCGCCTGATCGGCCTGGGGCAGCGGCGGCATCTGCTGCTCGTACTGCTGCATGCCCATGCGGTACAGCTTCAGCGCGAAGTTGGAGGCGCTGCGGCTTTCACGGCTGGCATAGCGGGCGTGGCGTTCGCGTTCGGATGCCGTCATGCGCAGTGGCACGGGCCTGTCATGAAGCACCGGATCCGCAGGGATACCGGGCACGGCTCTGGGGGAGTGCATGGCTGTCATGTAGTATTTGGGATGGTTTGGATGGTTTGGTTACACGCTGACTGCATCATTGCTCGAAATTTCGAGCATGTCAATTGATGAATAGAAGAAATTTCGATCACATCGGTGAAAGGCTGAGGCAAGAGCGTCTGCGTCTGGACGTGGCGCAGCTCGCCATGGCCGACGCCTGCGACGTCTCGCGCGGCACCCTGGCCACCTGGGAGAAGGGCGAGCAATCGCCCAATGCGGCCGCCCTGGCGGTGATGGCGGGCCTGGGCGTGGATGTCCTGTATGTGGTCACGGGCCAGCATGCGAACGCATCGGTCCAGACCTTGGCGCCCGACGAGCGCGAGCTGCTCGATTGCTACGGCCGGGCCGACGATTCGGGCCGCGCCGCCATCATGGCCGTGGCGACCCTGGCCGCGCGCTGAACGGTCTGCGCCGGCCGCTCCAGGACGCGTTCTACCGGCCTACCTCTCGCTCACTTGGCGCGTGTTTCCAGCGTCAGCTTGGAGGTGAAGCCGCCGTCGCCCAGCTCGTGCTGGATCTTGACGACCAGCCACGGCGTGTCATCGATCTCCGCCTTGAACCCCTGCAGCTTCAGCGGCGTCTGCGGCATCAGGTCGGGCCGCGCCAGCGCCAGCTTCAGGCCCATGGTGGCCTTGGCGCGGTTGATGCGGCCCATCTCGGCCTTGGCGGCGGCCTGCGCCTCGGCCTCGCTGCCGTAGGTGTCCTTCAGGCGCTTTTCGTTGTCCTCGGCGCCCTGCGTGGCGCTGCGTTTTTCGGCACGATCCGCGTCGTTCCAGTACGCGCGCACGCCGCTGTAGTCGTTGCGTGCGGCCGTGTGGTAGTTGTGGCTGTCGCCCACGGCGCGCGTGAGCGTGGCGGCCTCCACGGCCTGGCCGGCAGCGGTGATCTTGCTGTCGATGGCGATGAAGGCCAGCTTGCCCTTCTTGACCGTGCACACGGCGTCGTACTGGCGCGCCAGGCGGCTGCAGAAGTTCAGGTCGCTCTCGTGGGTCTGGTCGATGTGGTCCACGCGCAGGTTCTCGAACTGCGCGTCCACGCGCACCTGCAGGCCGTTGCGCTGGGCGATGCTGCGCACGATCTGGCCCAGCGTGCTGTTGTGGTAGCTGTGCTCGGAGCGCGTGCGCAGCTGGCGCTTGAGCTCGGCCGAGCGCGCATGCACCACGATCCTGTCGGGCGCACCCTGGTGCTCCACCTCGTCCACCTCGTAGGTGCCCTTGTCGACCAGGCCGTGGCCGGCCCAGCCCAGCTTCAGCGCGATCTTGGAGCCCTTGCCCGGCATGGGCAGGCGCCCATCGCTGTCGTCCAGCGTGATGTCCAGCTTGTCGGCCTCTTCGCCGCGCGATTCGGACAGCGTCAGGTTCATCAGCCGCGTGTCCACCTGACTGGTGATGTTGCGCCCGTCCAGGACGATTTCGTACTGGGGCTTGGCGTGCAAGTATTCCTGCGTGGCCATCAGATCCACCATTCCCAGAAGTCTTCATCGGGCCAGGGATCGACGCCGCCGCCGCCTTCGGCCAGGTGGTCGTCCACGCGGGCCAGCTTGAGATCGAACTCGATGCGGCGCGGCTTGCCGCCCGGTGTGTAGTGCGTGCCGGTCTGCTGCAGGCTCTCGATGACCCAGGCGCCCAGGATGCTTTCGCCGCCCACCAGGGCCCATGCCTTGCCCTGGTCGGCCATTTCGCGCAGGTCGTCCAGCGACTTGGCCGTGCCCCGGAACTCGGGTGCGAGCACGCCGGTCAGGCCCAGCGTCTCATCGCCTGGGCCCAGCGACTGGCGGGCGGGGCGCGCGCCCACGCGGCTGTTGCTCGGGTGGCGCCAGGTGCTGCTGCGCACCAGCTTGTCGAATGCCAGTGTGTCGATGCCGAAGGCAAACTGGCCCAGTGTGATCAGCATGCTCATGCTCCTCAGTCGATGTCCGACAGCTGCGACAGCACGCTGGATCGCTTGGCCATGTCGCGGCGGTCCAGCTCGGCGGCCACGGCGCGGGCAATGGCCTGCGCATCCTGGCCGGGCGCAGCGTTGACGGTGATATGGATGGTGGCGCCGGCCACCGGGGCCGGTGCCGGCGCGGGTGCAGCGGCGCTGGCCAGCGGCGGGCGGCTGTCGATGCGCACGGCGCCCGTGTCGGCCATGGCCGGCATGGCGCCCGTGGCCAGTGTGGCCGCCGTGGCTGCAGCAGCGACACCCTGGCGCAGTGCGCCGGCGCGGCCCTGGTCGGGTGCTGATGCATCGCCGGACTTGAACCACGAGCCCACCGACGAGGCCAGGCCGCTGATGCCCTTGCCGGCCAGGTCAGAGACCACGCCGAACAACCCGCCCGTGGCGCCATCGAGGCCGGCCTTGCCGGCCTCCAGCAGCGTGCCGCCGACGCCCTTCCAGTCGCCGGCCTTGAAGGCGGTGGACAGGCCGTCCCAGTTCTGCATGATCGAGCCGCCCGCGCCCATCAGGCCACCTGCGAGCCGGCCCATGGGTGTCATGCGCACCAGGCCCATCAGCGATGCGGCTGCACCACCCAGACTACCGCCCAGGCCACCGCCGACGGCACCTGCGGCACCCAGGCCGGCGCCCAGCAGGCCCATGACGGCGCCCGCACGCCCCTTGCCGGCCACGCCTTTGGCTGCACCTGCACCGCCGCCGAAGATGCGGCCTGCAGCGCGGCCCGCGCCGGCCAGGGCGGTGCCTATGCTGCCCATGGCAGCGCCGCGACCCATCATGGCCAACGACAGGACCACGGCGCCCAGCCCGCGCCTGAGCACGCCCGCAGCGTTGCTGGCCATGCGCAAGCCTCCCGACAGCAGACCCATGGCTCCGCCACCGCCGCTCATCATGGACAGGGACAGGACCACGGCGCCCACGCCGCGCCGGAGCACGCCCGCAGCGTTGCTGGCCATGCGCAAGCCGCCGGCCAACAGGCCCATGGCACTGCCGCCACCGCCCATCATGCCCAGCGACAGGACCACGGCCGCCAGGCCGCGCCTGAGCACGCCCAACGCACCGCTGCCTGCGCCCATGGCCGCGCCCAGCAGGCCGAACACGGTGCGCGTGAGCAGCAGCGGCGCCAGCAGGCCGAACAGCACGCTGCTCACCACGCCGACGCCTGCGATCAGCAGGCCCAGCACGGCCACGATGCGCAGCGTCCACTGCACGATCTGGGGATGCTCCTTGACCCAGGCACGCATGCCTTCGGTCATCTCGCGCAGCGTGCCCAGCACGGCCTTGAGGTCGGACTCGATGGTCGAGCCCATGTCGCTCAACAGGCCGTTGTAGCTGTCCTTGACGGACTCGTATTGGGCCGAGACCGAGTCCTTCAGGATGGCCACGCGCCCATCCAGATCCGCCTGTGACTTGAGCTGGGAGGCGATCTGCTGGTAGCCGCCCGGGCCCTGCTGGAGCAACGCCTCCAGGGCCTTGCGCGTCTGCGCATCGCCGCCGGCCAGCTTGTCCAGCGCAGCGGCGCGCAGCTTGTCGCTGCCCAGGCTCTGCAGCTTTTGCAGCTGGGCCATCATCTGCTCGGTGCCGCCGAACTGGCCGCTGGCGTCCTTGAAGTCCAGCGACACACCCTGGCTCGCGAGCATCTTGTTGACCTGGCCCAGTTTGGCCGGGTCCATGGAGTTCTTGACCAGGTTGCTGACGGCCTTGCCGGCGGCCTCGCCGCTGATGCTGGCGTCGTTGAGCATGAGCAGCAGCGGCGCGAACATCTGTCCCGACCTTGCGCCCTGCTGTCCCAGCTGCGGCAGGGCCTTGCCGATGGCGTCCAGGCCCTTGACCATGCCTGTGGGGTCCAGTCCCAGGTGGGAGGTGCGCTGCACCGTGTCGGCCAGTGCGGCCATGTCGCCCGCGCTTGCGCGGGTGGCCTGCTGCAACTGCGCCGCAAACTCGCCGGCCTCCTTGGCGGGCATGTTCAGCACCGCGCCCAGGTTGGCCGCCTCCCGGGCCACGCCGCCCAGCACATCCTGCGAGGACACGCCCTGGCGCTGCAGCTGGTTCATCATCGCGATGTAGTCGGCCGTGCTGCCGGGCATGTCGGTGCCCAGGCTCTTGGCCAAGTCCAGCACCTGCTGGTAGTCGGCGCCCGGCTTGCCGTTGCTGCCCGCCATGGTGGCGCGCAGCTGTGCGGCGGCCTGGTCGTCGGTCATGAAGGCCTGGCTCACGGCGCGCACGGGCGCCAGCATCTTTCCGCCCGTCTCGCGCAGCGCCTGGCCGCGATCGGCCAGGGTCTTGCTCTGCTCGCGCAGGGCGTCGATTCTCTCCAGCCGCTGGGCGGCCGGTGCCACCACCTTGCGCTGCTTTTCCATCTGGGCCGTGGTGGCGCGGATGTCGTTGTGCAGCTTGCGCTCGTGCGCCGACAGGTTGCCCGTGTCCACGCCCGCGCCGCGCAGGCCTTCGCGCATGTCCATCAGGCGCGATCGCTGCGTGGCGCGCAGCAGCGCCAGGCGCTCCTCCTCGACCTGGGCCGAACGCAGCGCGCGCAACATGGCGCGCGAGGGCTGCTCGCCCGCGCCCGATTCCAGCCGCAGCTGGGCCATCTGCTGGCGCGCGCCGCGCAGCCGCGCCGTGGTATCTGCCAGGCCGCTGCGCAGCGCGCGGTAGTCGCCCAGCTGGGCTTGCTGCTGCTGCAGCTTCTTCAACTGGTCGACCGTTTCCTTGAGTTCCCGGGCCGTGTTGCTGCTGGTTCTGCCCAGCAGCGCCAGGGGCTGGTGCACGCGCTCGGCCTGCTTGAGCACCTCGTCCAGGCGCAGGGTGTCAACGGCCATGGAGGGCTCCCTGGCCGGTGCGGTGTTGGCGTTGGGTGGAGGTCATGGGCAAGGGGCGTGCAAGAGAGGGGCGAGAGGCGGGCGATGGAGTGGAGGTGGTGCTCAGTCCTGGCTCAGTCCTGGCTTTCGTAGCGCTCGCGCGCCCGTTCATGCCATTGGCCGAGTTCGGCCAGCGACATGTCCTCCATGTCCGCCGGCCGCCAGTGGAAGACCATGGCCAGGTCGGCCATGGCGTCCTCTACGCGCTCGGGAATTGCTCCCTCTGCGCCTTCGGCACCAAAAAAGAGGCCACCTCCGTACCCAGGGTCACCAGGTCGGCGGGATCCAGCTGCAGCACCTCGGCCTTGTGCAGCATGGGCTCGGTCACGCGCGGCAGCAGGGTCTGCAGCGCGGTCACGTTCATGTGCAGCAGCTCGACCAGCGACAGGCCGCGCAGCGCGCCGGCATTGGGGCGGCGCACCAGCACCCGGGCCAGGTCGCCGCCGGGGCGCTTGAGCGGCACGTCGAGCGTGATCTCGCGCGCATCGCCCGATGCGAGGGCGGCCGCATTGGCGGCAGCCTGGTTCTGGAGGTCTTCCTGGGGCTTGGTGGTGTCCATGGTGTGTCAGCGTTCGGGTGAAGAAAAGAAGAGGACCGGGCCAACTGGCCCAGTGAGGCCCAGTGAGGCCCGGTGGGGCCCGGTCAGGTCAGGTGAGCCAGGCTCAGATGCCCAGCGCGGCGCGGACCTGGGCCAGGCGGTCGATGCCGTTGACGACCTCGACGAAGTTGACCGGATCGATCTCGATCAGCACCTGGCCGTTGATGGACAGGCGGTAGTAGCTGACGGCCAGCTTGTACTTGATCTCGGTCTTGTCGCCGGCCTTGGCCTTGCCGGGGTCGAACTCCGAGAAGCGG
Source organism: Delftia sp. S65 (assembly GCF_016516495.1). NCBI lineage: Bacteria > Pseudomonadati > Pseudomonadota > Betaproteobacteria > Burkholderiales > Comamonadaceae > Delftia > Delftia sp. S65. The sequence continues at coordinate 19,606 of NZ_JACVUR010000034.1, read as the reverse complement.
CCACGCATGACCACTTCCAGCGAGTCCACGCCTTCGCTGTCATCGCCCTGCAGGGCGCCGGCGAAGCGCAGCAGCACGCCGTCGTGGCGCAGCGTGCCCCAGGTGGAGATCAATTCCTTCATGTAGCCGGCAGCGGTCAGGTCGGCCTCGATGGCCTCCATGCCGAAGTCCAGGCTGACCTCGCCGTTCATGCCGCCGGCGCGGTACTTCTCCATCTTGCGGGTGAGCTTGGGCAAGCCCACTTCGGGCATGTCGCCGATATACGAGTTGCCATCCACGAAGGTGGCGAAATTCTTGAGAGAGCGGGGCAGTCCCATGGTGCTTTTCTCCTGTGTTTCCGGTGTGTTCGGTGTATTGGGTGTGTCGGGTGCGGCCGCCGCTTACTGGCCGGTGCCCACGCGCAGGGCGAAGTCGGCGAAGTAGCGATCGGTGATGCGCTGGCGAAAGCCCAGGTCCTCCAGCGGAGGCACGGGCGTGTAGTCGTAGTCCAGCACCAGCTTGCCGGCCTTGAGCGTGGCGGTCTCGTTGACCGTTTCGTCGTACCAGGCCTTGCCGTCCAGGATGTAGCCCAGGGCCTTCAACTCGCGGAACTTGGTGTTGATGCCTTCCAGGATGTCCTTGACCAGGCTGGGGTGCATGGGCTTGTCCACGGCCCAGAAATGCGCCTCGGCCATGGTGTCGGCCAGCACCTGCGCGGTGCGCACGCTGGACTCGAAGCGGAACAGCTCGCTGTCCGTGCAGGTGCGGGAGCCCCAGAAGCGGTGGCCCTGGCTCTGGATCAGCGTGGTGATGCCGGCCTGGTTGAGGATGCCGGCCTCGGTATCGGGGCTTTGCAGGTCCCAGTGCACATCGCGCGAGATGCCCAGCACGCCGGACAGCGGCACGTTGGACAGCGTCTTGTGCCAGCCCTGCTCCTGGTCGATGCGTGCGCGCAGGCCCAGGGCGTAGGCCACGGGCGAGGCGTCCTGCACGGCGGCGGTGGAAAGGTCCAGCGCCTTGAAGCCGGGCCACAGCAGCATCAGCTCGCGCTGGCCGAAGTGCTCGCGGTAGGCCTGGGCCTCGGCCACATCGTTGCCGATGGCCGCCGCATACGCAAAGCCGCGCAGCTTGATGGCCACGGATGCCAGCGCGTCGGTCACGGCCTGGCTGTCCAGGCCCGGCGCGCCCAGAATGCGCGGCTTGACGCCGAGCTGTGCCTGGGCCGCCAGCAGCGCCTGCAGGCCCGTGTACTGGTTGCCGGCGGTGGTGCCGATGACCTTGGCGTCCTGGTCGGTGCGGCGCTCGGCCTCGGTGGCGCCTTCGCCATCAGCCACGCGAACCACGACCAGCACCGGGCGGCACTGCTCCTTGATGGCGTTCAGCGCCTGGGCCAGCGTGCCCTTGGTGCCGGCCTTGCCGATGGCCGCATCGACCTTGGTGACCAGCACCGGACGGTTCAGCGGGAAAGTGGCCGCATCGGCGTCGCTGGCCGTGGCCACAAGGCCGATGACGGCCGTGGACACGATGCGGATGGAATTGATGCCTTCGCTCACTTCCGTGACGCGAATGCCATGATGGAACGGGGCTGTCGCCATGGTGTTCTCCGGGTTGGGGGGTGGTTGGGCCGTGGGGCTGTCGTCAAAAAGGGGTGGTCACGGCTGTTCGTGGGCTTGTACGGGGCCGTCCAGGATTTCCTGGGCACGCCCCGCGGCGATGAGTCCGAAGGCCTCGAACTGGCGCAGGCTGTCGGCCAGTTCGGGGTCGTCGAGATCGAGTTGCCGCGCCTGCTCGATGTCCTTGAGCAGCGAGCGCAGCGTGGCCGCGTTGAGCCGGTCGGCCTCGCCCGCCTCGGCGCGGTCCACCACGGCCCACTCCAGCGCCGTGCGCTCGACCACGGTGAAGCGGCGGCGAAGGGCGTGGGGGGGCACCCTGCGCGACGCGGCCGCTGGCAGGCGTGTCCCCGCCAGCGAAAGCCGCAGCGGCGTGCCGGTCCTGCGCGTGCGATGGCCAGAGCCGGGCACTGCCGGGATGCGGTCTTGCAGGTTGGCGATGATGTTGCTGTTCATACTGGCAGGATGGCCCTGGGCAAATTGGCCGGGTGGCCAGGTGTCGCGACGCTGGCGCATGCCCCCGGTGCCTCGATGTTCGTCGGCGAGCACCTGCGGCACCAGCGATCCCGGCTGTGGGCCGGGTTGGCACGTCTGCCCGTTTCCGACGAGGCGCAGGAAAGGTCCTGAAAGAAAAAGCCCGCCAGGTGGCGGGCTTGGCGGGTGGCTCGGCCAGGTCAGGCCGGCAGCTCGTCGGGGCGCGGCGGCGTGTCCGTGATCTGCAGCGCGCGGCCGTCAGCGATCAGGCCCACATCCTCCAGCAACTGCACGCCGGCCGCCACATCGGGGTCGTCCAGGTCGATGAAACTGGCCAGTTCCTGGTCTTTCAGGTTGCTGCGCAGCTGGGCGGCCTGCATGCGCTCCTGCTGTCCCGCATCGGCGCGGTCCACGGCGGCCCATTCGATGGCGGCACGCTCGGCAGCGCTGAAGCGGCGGCGAAAGGCCAGGGGCGTGATGCGGCGCTGCACCGGTTCGGGCTCGCGTGGCACTGCTTCCCAATGGGTGCCGGTCCAGCGCATGCCCAGAATGTCGGGGTTGTACTTGGGCAGCTCCACGATGTTGTCGCCGCCTATGGCAGCGTGCGATTCGGTCACGGCGATGGCCACGCCATACGCGTTGATCTGTGCGTAGAAAGGCATTACTTGTACTCCACCAATTCCCAGGACACTTTGCCGTTGTAGATGCCGGTGGTGCCATAGGTCATTGTGATTTCCGCTTGAATCTGTGAGTTGTTCAGCATCTGAAGCATGACCGGGTTGCTTGCCGAAATTCCGTTTTGAGCCAGGTATCCGATCCAGCCCAGGTTGCGCAATACGCACTTGTTCAAGTTGACCCATCCAACGTTGACGGTATTTGTGACGGATAGGTTGCTGATGACGATCACCCCCCGTTGCACGCTTTTGATAGGGCTGCTGGCCGTACCGGCTGCGATTTCATTGCGCGCCGCCGCCAGCTCGCTGCGCGTGGCGTTCAGAACGTTGCCTATCCATGTGATTTCGCTGCGTGCACCCGACAGGTCGGCCGTGAGGGCGGCCACTTCGGCCCGTGCTCGCACCAGGTCGGCGCTGATGATCGGATCTAGGCTGCTCATGCCTGTACCTCCGTTGCGGTGATGCCGCTGACTTTGCCGCCCGCATAGGCATAGGTTTCAGTGCGGGTGCGGCCCTTGTAAATGGTGGTGACGCGGGCCACGGTGCCGTCGCCGTTGTAGGCCATGGTGGTGGTGGCGGGCTGGCCGTCGCGTGTCTCCACGATGCTGGAGACGCGGCCGGCGCCGTCATAGGTGATGGTGGCCTGCGTGGGACCGTTGGCCGGCCCCAGCGCCAGGTGCTCGGGCTTGAGGGTGACGGCCACGCCGGTCTGGCCGTTGATGCTGGCCACCTTGCCCGTGGTCAGGCCGTTGATGCTTTGCTGCAGGGCCTGCAGGCTGGTCTGCACCTGGCTGGCAAGGGCGCGGGCTTCCACGGCTTGGTCGATGCGCTGCAGCTCGCCGTCCAGCTGCTGGAAGGCAGCGACGAGGCGCAGCACGTCCTGCTCCAGCTGGTTGTCTGGCGCCGGCAGGGGCAGGCCGTAGCCTGGGGTCTGTTGCTCTGCCATGGTCAGGACTCCAGCACCACGGCCCGCAGGTCGGTGACGGTGGGGCGCGCGTTGAGGTCGCCCGTGATGGCCAGGCGCACACGCACGCGGGCGCTTTGGATGCCGTCCTTCTGGTAGGTGTTCTCCAGCGCGCCGGCCGTGGGGTGGCTGGTGGATTTGTAGGGCACATCGGCCCAGGTGTTGCTGCCCTCGGTCTGGTACTGCACCAGCACGCCGCTACCACCTGGCAGGGTGGCGTTGAGCACCACGCGCAGCGAGCTGGCCCGCGTGGCGTCTGCGTTGACCCAGGCGCCCACATAGTCGCCATTGGCCTGCAGGCTGCCGGCCAGCAGGGTGACGCCGGGCTCCAGCGCGGCGGCCAGTTCGCGCGTGCAGTGCAGCAGAGCGCGGACCTTGACGCGGCCCGTGTAGCGCTCGTTCAGCTGCTTGACCTGGCCGGGGGCCACGCTGTGGATGACGGTTTTGCCGGCGACGGTGGTTTCCAGCTCGAAGGTGCAGCCGGCGCCCACGGCGGGCTCATGCGCAAAGGCGGAGACCATGAGATCAGAGGCGGCCACCACATCTGCATGGCCCAGGTCCAGCGCGCTGGTGGCGCCCGTGTACTCGGCCACCAGCAGCTCGAAGGCCAGGTCCTGGGTTTGGTGCGCGGTCCAGGTGGATGCGTTGGAGCTGGACAGCAGCACGCCCACGGTATAGGGCTGGGTGGTGATCCACTGCTGCCCGGTGATGTCCCACTGCCCCAGCTCGGCCACGGCCAGGGCGCTGGTGGCGTCGTTGGCCAGGACTACGGCGCAGTATTCGCGGCCGGCGTCCAGCAGCGTGGGCTGCCAGGTGGCGATGGTGGGCGTGCCATCGGTTTTGACCTGCTCGGTCTTGAGGTGGCATTCGGCCAGGATGCGCTGGGTGGGATAACCGTTGTCCACTTCGCGCAGCTGCACCTGCAGCGGGCCGCCCACGGCCGTGGCCCAGAACTTGAAGCCCAGGGCCTGGCGGGTCTGGGCGAGCGTGAAGGTCTGCGCCAGGGGGTCGTATTTCTCGATCCATATGCGCGTGACCTGCTGCAGCTGCTTTTCGATGAGGGTGCCTTCCCCCGTGAATTGCGTGGTGCCGTAGCTGCCGCCCGTGCCCTTGAATTCCACATCCTTGGTGCCGGCCGGCAGGTTGGCGGGCACGGTGAACTTGCCGCGCAGCAGGCCAGCGGCGTCGGCCACCAGGGTGCCACCGGCCAGTGGCGTGGCGGCCACGTCCAGGCCCGCGAATTTCACGCTCTGCAGCGTCTCGCCGGGGCCGAAGTGGCAGACGAACTCCACGGGGATGGTGCGCAGGAATTCCAGGGCGTGGCTGGTTTCGCCAGTCACGACTTCCACGATTTCGCGGCCCTTCTCGCGCTGCAGGGCACCACCGCCTATGGTGGTATAGAACTTTTCCTCGGTGGGCGAGATGTAAGCGGCCGTGGTTTCGGTCCAGCGGTCCACGGAGGGCATCAGCTCCACCAGGCTGGGAGCGATGCCGAAGGCGTCATAGGGATTGACCTTCATGGCACCGCTGCGTAGCGGCTGGCTGATGGCGGCCACGGTGGCCGCCTGCACGGTAGTGCGCTGGGTGATGTCCACGCCCAGCGGATAGGCGGTGATGCTGATGGGCAGCTGCAGCGCGCCGTTCGCAATGGCGCCGGTCTGGGCCGTGCCCATGTCGCGCATGCTGTTGTTCAGCATGGGGTCGGCAAAGCGGCCCTTTTGCACGCCGGACCAGCGGCCGGACACGTCCACGGCCAGGCTCATGGTGGCCAGTGCCACCTCGAAGCCGTTCATGCGCTCGATGGCGCGATTCTGGGACTCCATGGACACCATCTGCACGCGCTCGTCGATGACGCGGCGCTCATCGGTCCAGGGCTGGTAGACGGTGGCGATGCTCAGGCATCCGGCCGGCGTGCGGGGCTTCAAGGGATTGAAGGCCGAAGACACGCCAGTGACCCACTGCGGCACGCCGTCCGCATTCAGAATGAGGCGGTCATAGCGGCGCAGCGCGAAGTTGTACGAGGCCAGTACCTGGGTGCCGGGCAGGGCGCCCTGCACCTGAAAACTGCGCTCGGTCTGGTTCTTGACCTCGGCCACGATGTTGCACTTGTAGCGCACCTGGTAGGTGGTGCCCGGCGCGGGCTCGGGGCCGGCCGGGCTCCAGTCGATCTGCCCGGCCACCAGCTGCCAGCTGGTGCCCTGGGCGTAGACGGTGGCGCCCTGCTTGACTTCCTCCACCTCGATCACGGAGTTGTCGGGCAGCGGGTCGGCCGCACCGATGAAACCGCCGTGCACCACGTTGACATTGCGGCGCACGGTGATGCGCGCCTGCACGGCGCCCACGGCGGGCCAGCGGTCCAGGGTGATGGTCTGCAGCGCTTCGGTGAGGCTGGCGTGGGGCTCGCTGTCGATCCACTGCACATCGGGCTGGGCCGCGTAGACGATGCGCCGGTCGGCGCCCAGGCGCAGGGCCAGGCCGTTGATGCGCGCAGCGCCCGCCTTGAGGGTGTAGACCTGCTCGCCGCCGGCCAGGTCATCGCCCAGGACCAGCTGCAGGCCGCTGGAGACGTAGTTGCTGCCCGTGGATTCCACGTCATACCGGGCCAGGGCCTGGGTGACGGCATCAATGTTGGGCGGCGGCTCCTTTGGCCGCACGTTGCCGTCCTCGATCATCCAGACGGGCACGAATTCGCCGCGCGTGCCGTCATCCTTCACGCCCCAAACCAAGGTGATGCGCTCGCGGTCGGCGCCGGGTTCGTCCCAGCCGCGCGTGCCCACGGCGGGGTTTTTCAGGCTGGGGTCTTCCAGATGAGTGATGACATCGCGCTGCAGGTAGGCGCCGATATAGACGGTGCCCTCGGTGGCGATGGCCAACTGCGCGGCCTCGATTTCGTGCACGGCGGCGTCGATGTACAGGCGCCCGGCCTCGATCTTGGCCAGCTTGGCGGCAATGTCGGTTACGCACATGGCGCCGCTGATGATGTCGCCGCTCTTGAACAGCACGCGCATCAGGCCGCGCAGGCGGTGCTCCTGCATGGCCTGCAGGTCGTTGGCTTCGGCGGACTGCACCACGCGGTCGTGGTGCACCAGCATTTTGCTGTAGCGCTTGGTGGGGTCGAATCGGGTGTAGACGGTCATGGCGGGCCTGGTCAGAAGGGCAGGATGATTTCTTCCACGTCGCGCTTGTTCGCGGGGCGCACCACGGCATTGCGCCGCTCCAGCGTGTAGAGCTTGCCGGGCTGGATGATCTGGCCGGGCTCCACGTAGTACTGGCCCGCAGGCACGGCGGGGTCCACCACGGTGCCCATGACCACGGCCATCTCGCGGATGGGTTGGCCCACGGCCTCGCCATAGGCAAAGGTGGTGCGGATCAGCAGCAGGCGCGTGGGCGCGGCGCTGACGCTGTAGCGGTCGCCCCCCGGGGCCTCGATGGTGCCGGCAGGGTCGCGCACCACGAACAGCTTTTCCGTGACCAGGCGGCGGCCGATTTCATCGACCAGTGCGGTCTGGCCGCTGCCGGCAGGCGGCGTGCCCTGGCCGTCCCACTCGGGCCGGCCCCGGCCGTAGGCAATGTGGATGGTCATGGCCGCTACGGCCTGGGCCAGCACGATGCGGCCCTCTTCTTGCAGTTCTGCTGCCATTGGTCAGTCCAGTCTTGTGGTGATGGTCGGGCACACGATGGCCCAGGTTGCGGAGTCCCAGGCGCCGCGCCAGGTGCGCGTGTTGTCCAGGGGAATGGGGGCCTGCGCGAAGGCACGGCCGCCGCCGAATGCAATAGGCTCTGGCGCTGGCCAGGCGCTGACGGACAGGTGGCCATCAGCTGCCATGACGGTGGGCAGGAGGCGCTGGTACTGCGGCACCTCGGTGGTGGTGATGCCCGCGCTGCCCATGGACACGTCGCGCATGACTTCGCTGTCATAGGCCCAGGCGTCGTAGGTGAGCGCGTCGGCCGAGGTCACGGCGGTGTGGCGCAGGCCCAGGGCCATGAGCAGCACGGCGGACAGCAGCGGCGCCGGGCTGACGGTGGTGTGGCGCTCGGCCTGGCTGACTTTCACGGGGTCCTCGCCGTCCAGCTCCACCCAGCCGCCGCTGTCGTTGTCCCACAGGGCGCCGTCATAGCGCGAGCCGTCATAGCGCAGCGCGCGCACATCGTCGCCGTGATAGACGCGGTAGAAACTCACATGCAGCGGGATGCTGGCATGCACCACGCGGGCGATGTGCAGGAGGTCGGCATCGGACACCAGGCGGCCCGGGTCCAGGTGCAGCAGGTAGCCGTCTTCCTCGATGCGCAGGACCAGGGTGTCATAGCCCAGCCAGCCCAGCGCGCGCTGCATGGACGCGGCCGTGCCGCGCTCGCGCAGCCAGGGCAGGCCGTTGGCGATGAGTGCGGGTACGTCTTCGAAGTAGCGGTCGAACTGGGCAATGCCCCATTCGGCCGCCAGCCAGGGCAGAAAGGCCGCAGGCTCGCCATGGGCCGGCGCGGGAAAGGCGCCGGCCAGGCCATCCCAATTCGGGACGACCTGGTCCACGGCCTTCTCCAGCGCCGTGGCGTTGGGCGGCAGCACGTGGCGGCGGGGCGCCGTCGGGACGATGGCGGCGGTGCTCATGCCTGCAGGCCCTCGTCCACCAGCTGCACGCGGCCCAGCACCGGGTATTCGTCTGCGGCCAGCGGCGTGAGCTCGGCCGGGGCCTGGGCGTCGGGGTAGGTGACGCGGGCAATGCCGTCCACATGCAGGCGCGTGGTGATCCACGAGCGCGGCACATCGCGGCCCAGCAGCGCGTAGGCCGCGATCTGGGCGGCCAGGCCGGCCTGCAGGCGCGCCACGATGTCCACGGGCGCACCGGGCTCGCGCAGCAGGTGCGCCGTGATGTCGATGGGGTGCGGGCGCGCCAGCGATACCGACACGGGTACGCCCAGCGGCCGTGCGCCTGGCGCATTGAGGGCCGACAGCACGATGGCCAGCGTCTCTTCGGCCTGTGCGGGCTCGACCAGCCACAGCTGCACGCTCACGCGGCCGGGCTGGGGTTGCGTGGCGATGGCGCTGTGCACATTGGCGCTGGCCGTCATGGCCAGGTGCTCGTAGTGCTCTGCCGTTCCGCTGCCGGCCAGCGCGCGCACGCGCAGCAGGATGCGCTGGCGGTAGCGTTCGTCGCTTTCCCCGGGCATTCGGGCCACGTCATAGAAGGCGCCCTTGTGGTCCAGGTCCGAGCCCTGGGCGAACGCAATCAGGTGCGCACGCGCGGCATCATTGACGCGCGCCCGATACAGCAGCTCGCGGTAGGCGTGCGCCTCCAGCAGCTTGTTGAGCGGCTCGCTCTCCAGCGCCAGGACTTCGGCGGCCTCCGGGTGGCGCGCCAGCAGATCGGCGCGGTGGGCGTCGAGGATGCGCTCGAAATCCAGCGTCTCGACGACGCCGGGCGGCGGCAGGGCGTCCAGTGCAGGGGTCATGTCTTGCTTCATGGGAGAGTGCGGGCGATGGGCATCTGCAGGCTCAGCGGGGCCGGGCGGCGCGTGTTGTTGAAGGTGCCGATCAGCGTCAGGTCGGCGCGCCCGGGTGCGGTCGGATCGCGCTCGATCACGATGCGCGTCAGGCGGATGCGCGGCTCCCAGCGCATCAGCGCGCTGGCCACGGCGGCGCGCAGGCGCGCCTGGGTGGCGTTGTTGTCGGGCTGGTCCAGCAGCGCCGGGACCAGCGATCCATAGTCGCGGCGCATCACGCGTGAGCCGATGGGCGTGGACAGGATGTCGGCCACGCTCTGGCGCAGATGCTCCATGCCCTCGATGCGGCGGCCTGTGTGGCGGTTCATAGCGGCCCCTGCGTGATGGCGTCGCCCGCCCTGACGCCACCATGGCGATGGCGCAGCAGGCTGATGGGGCCGGTGGTCACATCGGGCGCGCCGGCCAGGCCTTGCGCATTGACGGTGGCCGAACCGCCACCGGCCTGCAGGCTGATGCCTTGCTCGTCGATGCTGATCACCGAGTTGCCCACGCGCAGCGTGATGCCATGGGCCACGTTGATGTTGAGACGGCCCGTGGTGCTGTCGTGCTCCATGAAATCGGTGGGGCTCCACTGCGTGTGGCACACCCCTTCGCGGTCGCTGGGCTGGGCTGCGGCACTGCTGTAGATGCCGGTCAGCGCCACGGCGCCCAGCAGGTCGCCGCCGGGCGACAGCAGCACGCACTGCTCGCCCACCGCAGGCGGCCACCAGACGCTGGCGTTCTCGCCCGCGGCGCGCATGGCCAGCCACGGAATCCAGTTGGTGGTCAGGTTGCCAGTCTTGACGCGGCAGCGCGCAGGGCGCGCATGGCGGACTGCGGCGATGGTGCCCGTGCGGATCAGCCCCTCCAGGCGGCGGATGATCTCGTACGGGCTCTCGGTTTGTGCGACGGGCGAATCCATGGCGTTCATGGTGCCGGCCGGGCCCTTGCGTGTCGCCGTGTGCCGGGCGTGACGCACGTTGCCACATGCAGCCCGGCATGCGGCCCGGCATGGAGCAGGGCCACGCCTCAGCGCGGGTCGTAGTTCCACTCGGCCACCTTCTCGCCGAACAGGAACAGCTCCCACAACTGGCGCTGCGCAATGTCGAGCTGGCCTGGCGGCTCGGGCTTGTAGAGCAGGTCGAAGGCACCGGGGCTGCCCTCGCGCGGGCGCGCCAGCACGGCCTCCACCAGGTCGATCTCGATCGCGAGCTGCTGCGGCTGCGAGGCGGCTGAAGGGTCCGTGGAAGGAGGCGCAATGTCGAAGCGGATCGCCTGCTCGCGCCTTTCGGCATGGTCGAACAGGTCGGGCTGGTGGCGCCGCGCCCAGACCAGCAGCGGCACGGTCACGGCATCGATGCTGCCGGTGAAGTCCGCAATCACCAGGCTCAGCGTGTAGCGGTATTCCCAGGAAAGGGACGGCGTGCCCGTGTTGACCACACGGCCCCTCTGGATGGTGAAACGGATGTTCCCCGGCGACTGTTGCAGCTGGGGCAGGGCAGCGACGAGCGCGTCGCGCAGGCTAGCGGGCTTGAGCATGGCGTGGGTCCTGGGTCATGGTGCTGGTCAGGGCGCTGGTCAGGGCGAGCCCGGCGTCGTAGGCGCGCTCGCAGGCGCTGCCTCGGTGGCGGGCGTCGTCAGCAATGCGCGCCAGCGCTCCCGCTCGCTCGTCAGCGCGGCGCTGCAGCTCGGCGAGCAGATCGAGGGCTGCGGTGTCTGGCGCGCACTGTCCGGCAGCGGCGCGAGCCTGGGCGGCGGCACGGTGGGCGGTGATGTAGTCGGCGAGGTCGCCGCGCAGCCGGCCAGCAGCAGCGCGGGCAGCATCGGCATCCGCCGCAGCGCGCGCCAGGGCCAGGTCCGTGTCGCGTGCAAGAAAGTCGAGGCGTTCACGGTAGGCTCCTTCCCGTTGTCGATAGCGTTCGGATGCGTGCAGCGCGGCGGTGGCAGCGGCCTGGCGGTCGTTCGCCAGATCGGTGCGTGCCTGCGCCGCATCGCGCTCGGCACCCAGCCGCGCCAGCGACTGCCAGACCAGCAGTGCCGCCAGCAGCAGGGCCAGCAGCTGCCAGGCATGGGTTTGCAGGCGCTCCATCAAGGCTGGGCCTCCATGCAGGCCGCGTGGCGTGCCTGCTGGCGTGTCCACACGCCACGGCACACCTTGTTGCCTGGTGCCGAGCAGTCAAAGCGCCAGCGCGTGGGCCGGCCTGCGCCATCCCATCGATAGGCGCTGAAGCCCTGCAAAGGCTGAGTGCTGGTCATGAATCGCCAAGCCAGGTAGAACTGGCAGGCGCCAGCGTAGTCGCCAGCCCGTGTCCTGGCCAGCATTGAGGAGCCGCGCCAGGCCCCGCAGCCGTACTGGCCTGCGAAGTCCACCGCCTGGGCGAACTCGGCCGGGTGCACCCGCGTGTCGCCCAGCGAATCACGCACGCAGGCGCCGTACTGCTGCTCCAGCAGGTTGATGGCCAGTTCGCGCGCCCGTTCGCGGGTGATGGGCGGGTCGGCCAGGGTCACGCGCGTGCCGTCCTCGTAGCGCGTGGCGCCGTGGCCGATGGTGGGCACATCGCCCTGCACGGGAATGATGGGCGCCGCACTGAAGCCTTCTGCGGCAATCCAGGCAGCAACGATGGCCGCGCCAACGCCCAGGCCTGCCGCTGGCATGCGGGCCGTGCTCATGGCGCCGCTCCGGTGTCTGTGGCGGTCGAAGACGCCTTCCTGCGCGCGGCGTCCTCGGCCTGGCGCGCGCGCCGATCCTCGCGCTCATTGCGCCAGCGCCACAGCAGATACACGGCCTGCAGCAGCACGTAGACGATGGTCAGCGCGGTGGCGGTATGGGTCATGGTCCAGCCATTGGCCACGTTAGCGGCCACGACGGTGACGGGAGGCGCGGCCTTGGCGCCTTCCAGGGCGGCGGTCTTGACGATGGTTTCTCGGTCCATGTCAATCCCAGAAACTGATCAGGGGCAGGCTGGGCGCCTGGGCGGGTTCGGTCAGCTCGACGGCCAGGCCGGCGGGCAGATGGGGACCGTGGGCCGACAGGCCCGGGTTGCGCTCCAGCGTGGCTTCCACCACGCCGCGCGTGGCGCCCAGCTGGCGCATGCACAGCTCGTCCAGCGTTTCGTATTCACGAGCAATGGCCAGCATCAGGCGCGCTCCCTGTGTGCAGGGTCGGCGGGAGCGGCGGCACGGGCCGGTGGCGGTATCGCCTGATCCGGCGCGGGAAAGGGAATGGCAAGACTCACTGAAGCTCCTCGTGGGCCGGCCCGCGCGGACCTGTTCCTGGTGCACCCGCCATGCGTGTGGCTGCGGATGCCGGGAACGCCTCAGGCCACCGGATCGCGGTGGCATCGGGCAGGCGGTATGCCGGGTCCGGCGCGCGGGCCGGGTATGAATGCCATGTTTGCCGACGGGAGCAGGCCCGGCAATCGCTGCAGCCTGTGCGCGCTGCGGGCACGCCAGCGGCCGTGCCGAACGCAGAAATGACAAGACCCCGCAGGGCGGGGTCTTGTCATGGTGCGGGTGAGAGGGTCTAGCAGCGCTTGCTGCCAACTACCTGGCTGCGATGCAGATGGTCGGACAGGTCACCCGCCGCCGCGCTGAGCTTGCGTGACACGGGCAGCAGCAATGCGGTAATGGCCGAGGCGTGCACGGCCGTGCCCCGGGCTGCAGCCAGCAGCTCGCAGATGGCGGCCACTTGCTCGCTGGCGCTTTCCACATCGTCCCTGACCGTCTCAATCTGGTGCTGCATCGCGTCTTCTTTCTACTGTATGCACATACAGTATAGGTCGAATGACCAGATGTTTCAATTTGATGTGACCCTTTTTCATCTGCTGATTGGCGATGACTGGCAGGGCCTTTGGTCGGGCTGCGCGCATGTTGGGTTGGCGTGTGCCGGGCGGCCTCGAAAGCCTTTTGCTGGCCCGCACGGATCCCGCGCAGTGAATGCAAGTGATTGTTTTTGAATGAATGACGACCCGCCCCCCGCGCACCACGCACCAACGCCGCTCAACTGCGGCGAACACTGCTCAAGCCCGCTTCCTGTAGAGGAGGCGCATTGGCCAGGCGGATTGCGGGATTCCCCTGCAAGAGCGCGCGTCTCGAAGGCAAAACCGCCTCGTTTATAATGTCCGGCTTCGCTTACATCACGGGTTGAGCGAACCATGTGCGGTCCCCAGCGGCCAGGTGCATGTGATGTAAGCCCTTGAAATCTGAGGTGCCGCGCGGCCGACTGGCTTGGCTCGCGTCGCACCGTGACTTTTGCGCAATACGGTGCGGGCTGTACAGCAGCCGGCACGGTCCAATCCCTCATAGGAACAAACATGGCCGTTACTGTTGAAACCCTTGAAAAGCTCGAGCGCAAGATCACGCTGAGCCTGCCCCTGAACTCCATCCAGAGCGAAGTCGAGAACCGCCTCAAGCAAGTGGCGCGCACCGTGAAGATGGACGGCTTCCGTCCCGGCAAGGTGCCGATGAGCGTGGTGGCCCAGCGTTATGGCTACTCGGTGCAGTACGAAGTGCTCAACGACAAGGTTGGCGAGGCTTTTGCACAGGCCGTCAACGAAGCCAAGCTGCGCGTGGCTGGCCAGCCCCGCATCTCCGAAAAGGAAGGCGCTCCCGAGGGCGAGGCCCAGTTTGAAGCCATCTTCGAAGTGATGCCTGAGGTCAAGATTGGCGACCTGACCTCGGCCGAAGTCGAGAAGCTGACCGCCGAAGTGGACGACGCCGCCATCGACAAGACCGTGGACATCCTGCGCAAGCAGCGCCGCACCTTCGCGCAGCGCGCCCAGGCCGATGTGGCCGTGGACGGCGACCGCGTGACCGTGGACTTCGAAGGCAAGATCGACGGGGAGACCTTCTCCGGCGGCAAGGCTGAAGACTTCCAGTTCCTGGTCGGCGAAGGCCAGATGCTCAAGGAATTCGAAGACGCAGTGCGCGGCATGAAGGCTGGCGAGTCCAAGACCTTCCCGCTGGCATTCCCCGCCGACTACCACGGCAAGGACGTGGCCGGCAAGACCGCCGATTTCCTGGTGACGGTCAAGAAGATCGAAGCCGCCAACCTGCCCGAGGTGGACGAGGCCTTTGCCAAGGCACTGGGCGTGGCTGAAGGCACGGTCGAAGGCCTGCGCGCCGACATCAAGAAGAACCTGGAGCGTGAAGTCAAGTTCCGCGTCCAGGGCCGCAACAAGCAGGCCGTGATGGACGCCCTGGTGTCCAAGGCCGAGCTGGAACTGCCCAAGGCTTCGGTGCAGGCTGAAGTCGCACGTCTGCTGGAAGGCGCCCGCGCCGAGCTGCAGCAGCGCGGCATCAAGGACGCCGAGAAGGCCGAGATCCCTGAGGACGTGTTCCTGCCCCAAGCCGAGCGCCGCGTGCGCCTGGGCCTGGTGGTGGCCGAGCTGGTGCGCGCCAACGAGCTGCACGCCACGCCCGACCAGATCAAGGCCCACGTGGAAGAGCTGGCCGCCAGCTACGAAAAGCCCGAAGACGTGGCACGCTGGTACTTCGGCGACCGCCAACGCCTGGCTGAAGTCGAAGCCGTTGTCATCGAAAACAACGTGACCGAGTTCGTGCTGGGCAAGGCCAAGGTCTCCGACAAGGCCGTGTCCTTCGACGAACTGATGGGCCAGGCCTGAGGGTTTGAGCACCGCCTGCCTGCCGCTTCGTGAGATCGGCGGGCGGGTTGGCATCTGCGGGGCTTGTGCTTTGGCGCACAAGCCCCATTTTCTTTCCGGATACGGCTAAAGTAGCCCCCTAGTACTGGAGAAAACATGAGCGCATTGGAAACTCAGGGTTTGGGCATGATCCCAATGGTCATCGAACAGTCCGGCCGCGGAGAGCGGTCGTACGACATCTACTCGCGCCTGCTCAAGGACCGGGTGATCTTCCTGGTGGGCCCTGTCAATGACCAGACGGCCAACCTCGTCGTGGCCCAGCTGCTGTTCCTTGAAAGCGAAAACCCCGACAAGGACATTTCGTTCTACATCAACAGCCCCGGCGGCTCCGTGAGCGCCGGCCTGGCCATCTTCGACACGATGAACTTCATCAAGCCCGATGTGTCCACGCTGTGCACCGGCATCGCAGCCAGCATGGGCGCCTTCCTGCTGGCCGCTGGCACCAAGGGCAAGCGCTTTGCGCTGCCCAACTCCCAGGTCATGATCCACCAGCCGCTGGGCGGCATGCAGGGCCAGGCCACCGAGATCGAAATCCACGCCCGCGAGATCCTCAAGACCCGCGAGCGCCTGAACAAGATCCTGGCCGAGCGCACGGGCCAGCCGCTGGAAAAGATCCAGCACGACACCGAGCGCGACTACTTCCTGTCCGCCGAGGAAGCCAAGGACTACGGCCTGGTCGATCAGGTGATCAACAAGCGCTCCTGAAGTCCGGAGGCTGCATGAGAATGGGCGGCGTTTTCCCCCTACGGAAAACGCCGCTTTCCATTTGGTTATCATCCTTTTCCATATTTCTGTAACAAGGCACCGACCCCATGGCCGAGAAAAAAGGCTCCTCCAGCGAAAAAAACCTTTATTGCACCTTCTGCGGCAAGAGCCAGCATGAGGTCAAGAAGCTGATCGCGGGTCCGTCAGTCTTTATCTGCGACGAGTGCATCGATCTCTGCAACGAGATCATCCGCGACGAGCAGCCCAGCACCGAGGCCAAGGACGGCCGAGGCGACCTGCCCACGCCCGCCGAAATCAAGGCCAACCTCGACAACTACGTGATCGGCCAGGACCTGCCCAAGCGCACGCTGGCCGTTGCCGTCTACAACCACTACAAGCGCCTGCGTCACAAGGACAAGGCTGGCAAGGACGAGATTGAGCTGGCCAAGAGCAACATCCTGCTCATCGGTCCCACGGGCTCCGGCAAGACGCTGCTGGCGCAGACGCTGGCGCGCATGCTCAACGTGCCCTTCGTCATGGCCGATGCCACCACGCTGACCGAAGCCGGCTACGTGGGCGAGGACGTCGAGAACATCATCCAGAAGCTGCTGCAAAGCTGCGAGTACGACGTTGAGCGTGCACAGCGCGGCATCGTCTACATCGACGAGATCGACAAGATCTCGCGCAAGTCCGACAACCCCAGCATCACGCGCGACGTGTCTGGCGAGGGCGTGCAGCAGGCCCTGCTCAAGCTCATCGAAGGCACCATGGCCAGCGTTCCCCCGCAAGGCGGCCGCAAGCATCCGAACCAGGACTTCCTGCAGATCGACACGACCAACATCCTGTTCATCTGCGGCGGCGCGTTCGCGGGCCTGGAGAAGGTCATCGAAAACCGCACCGAGGCGTCCGGCATCGGCTTTGGCGCCACGGTCAAGAGCAAGAAGCAGCGCTCCATCTCGGAAGTGTTCCAGGAGATCGAGCCTGAAGACCTGATCAAGTTCGGCATCATCCCCGAGCTGGTCGGCCGCATGCCCGTGGTCACGGCCCTGGCCGAACTGGGCGAAGACGCCCTGGTGCAGATCCTGACCGAGCCCAAGAACGCCCTGGTCAAGCAGTACAGCAAGCTGCTGGCCATGGAGGGCGTGGAGCTGGAGATCCGGCCTGCCGCGCTCAAGGCCATTGCCCGCAAGGCGCTGGCGCGCAAGACGGGTGCCCGTGGCCTGCGCTCCATCCTGGAGCAATCGCTGATCGGCACCATGTACGAGCTGCCCAATGCCGACAATGTCGAAAAGGTAGTGGTGGACGAGTCCACCATCGAAGACGGAAAGGCGCCGCTGCTGGTTTACCGCGAAGCGGCCAAGAAGGCCTGATGCGCCGCCGCCTGCAAAGGTCCGGCAGCGCAAGTCCCTGCGGCCCGAAATCCTTTCGGGCCGCAGGGTTGAAATACACCGGTGTGCGGACCATCTTCCGCTGACAAACCGAGGATTCCCATGTCAGGACATACCCCTTTGCCTTCCACCCCCCTAGACCTGGCGCTGCTGCCGCTGCGTGACGTGGTCGTGTTCCCCCACATGGTGATCCCGCTGTTCGTGGGACGCGCCAAGAGCATCAAGGCGCTGGAGCTGGCCATGGAGGGCGACCGCCGCATCATGCTGGTGGCCCAGAAGACCGCCTCCAAGGACGAGCCCACGGCCGCTGACATGTTCGATGTCGGCTGCGTGTCCACCATCCTGCAGATGCTCAAGCTGCCCGACGGCACGGTCAAGGTGCTGGTCGAAGGCCAGCAGCGCGCGCTGGTCAAGCAGGTCATGGACGAAGAGACCCACTTCGTGGGCTCCGTCGTGCCCGTGGCGCCCGAGGCCGAAACGCACAAGCCCAGCGAGATCGAGGCCCTGCGCCGCGCCGTGACGCAGCAGTTTGACCAGTACGTCAAGCTCAACAAGAAGATCCCGCCCGAGATCCTCACCTCCATCGCCAGCATCGACGATGCCGGCCGCCTGGCCGACACCATTGCCGCGCACCTGCCGCTCAAGCTTGAGAACAAGCAGGCCGTGCTCGACCTGGTGGACATCAAGGAACGCCTGGAGAACCTCTTCGAGCAACTGGACCGCGAAGTCGACATCCTCAACGTTGACAAGCGCATCCGCGGCCGCGTCAAGCGCCAGATGGAGAAGAACCAGCGCGACTTCTATCTGAACGAGCAGGTCAAGGCCATCCAGAAGGAACTGGGCGAGGGCGAAGACGGCGCCGACATCGAAGAGATCGAAAAGAAGATCAAGCTGGCCCGCATGCCCGCCGAGGCGCGCAAGAAGGCCGAGGCCGAGCTCAAGAAGCTCAAGCTCATGTCGCCCATGTCGGCCGAAGCCACCGTAGTGCGCAACTACATCGACGTGCTCACGGGCCTGCCCTGGAGCAAGAAGACCAAGATCAAGCACGACCTGGCCAATGCCGAGGACGTGCTCAATGCCGACCACTTCGGCCTCGAAAAGGTCAAGGACCGCATCCTTGAGTATCTTGCTGTGCAGCAGCGCGTGGACAAGGTCAAGGCGCCCATCCTGTGCCTGGTCGGACCTCCGGGCGTGGGCAAGACCTCGCTGGGCCAGTCCATCGCAAAGGCCACGGGCCGCAAGTACGTGCGCATGGCGCTGGGCGGCATGCGTGACGAGGCGGAAATCCGCGGCCACCGCCGCACCTACATCGGCGCTATGCCGGGCAAGGTGCTGCAAAGCCTGGACAAGGTCGGCACGCGCAACCCGCTGTTCCTGCTGGACGAAATCGACAAGCTCGGAATGGACTTCCGTGGCGACCCGTCGAGCGCCCTGCTGGAAGTGCTGGACCCCGAGCAGAACCACACCTTCGGCGATCACTACGTCGAGGTGGACTTCGACCTCAGCGACGTGATGTTCGTGGCGACCTCCAACTCCATGAACATCCCGCCCGCGCTGCTGGACCGCATGGAAGTGATCCGCCTGTCGGGTTACACCGAGGACGAAAAGGTCAACATCGCCATCCGCTACCTGCTGCCCAAGCAACTCACCAACAACGGTGTGAAGGACGGCGAAATGCAGGTCGACGAGTCCGCCATCCGCGACATCGTGCGCTACTACACGCGTGAAGCCGGCGTGCGCTCGCTGGAACGCGAACTCTCCAAGATCTGCCGCAAGGTGGTCAAGGGACTGCAGCTCAAGAAGCTGGAGCCCACCGTTGTCGTCAATGCCGACAACCTCACCGACTACCTGGGTGTGCGCAAGTACAGCTACGGCCGTGCCGAGCACAACAACCAGGTCGGCCAGGTCGTGGGCCTGGCATGGACCGAGGTCGGTGGCGATCTGCTGACCATCGAGGCCGCCATCATGCCCGGCAAGGGTGTGATCTCGCGCACCGGCTCGCT
Source organism: Delftia sp. S65 (assembly GCF_016516495.1). Classification (NCBI taxonomy): domain Bacteria; kingdom Pseudomonadati; phylum Pseudomonadota; class Betaproteobacteria; order Burkholderiales; family Comamonadaceae; genus Delftia; species Delftia sp. S65. The sequence goes on along the minus strand of NZ_JACVUR010000034.1, from coordinate 668 downwards.
GGGCGACGTGATGAAGGAATCCGTGGAAGCCGCCCGCACCGTGGTGCGCAGCCGCTCGCGCATGCTCGGCATCAAGGACGAGGCCTTCGAGAAGAAGGACATCCACGTGCACGTGCCCGATGGCGCCACGCCCAAGGACGGCCCCAGCGCGGGTGCGGCCATGACGACGGCCTTCGTCTCTGCGTTGACCGGTATCCCGGTGCGTGCCGATGTCGCCATGACTGGCGAGATCACGCTGCGCGGTGAGGTCACCGCCATCGGCGGCCTCAAGGAAAAGCTGCTGGCGGCCCTGCGTGGCGGCATCAAGACGGTGCTGATCCCCGAAGAGAACGTCAAGGATCTCCAGGAGATCCCCGACAACGTCAAGAGCGGCCTGGAAATCATCCCCGTCAAGTGGATCGACCAGGTCCTCAAGGTGGCGCTGGAGCGCGTGCCCGAGCCCTTGTCTGAGGAGGAGGCCGCAGCGCCGCCGCCAGCGGAATCCAAGCCTGTGGAGCCAGCCGTCAAGCACTGAAGATGAAAAAATGTAGCGTTTTTCCTGAACCCTCCAAGAACTACGCTACAATTCATCCCATCGCAGCAAACGACGTTGTAGAATGTCAGGCTTCGGTAGAAATGCGGGAATAGCTCAGTTGGTAGAGCGCAACCTTGCCAAGGTTGAGGTCGAC